>DASSBE010000107.1:0-19335 GCA_035699065.1 Nocardioidaceae bacterium | reverse complement strand
CGGGTGATCACCCGCGGTGCTGTGGGTCAACGTCGTCGTCGTGCCCTCGCCTCGCGACCGTCCGCCCCTCCACGTTCTCAACGCCATTCACTAGGCGAAGCGATGCGGCTTCTACAGGCGGGAGCTCGACTTGATCACCCTCCTCTTACCATCCGGAATCTGTCGGCCTGAGCTGGTACGGCTCGGGTACGATCGGGATCGTTCGAAACAGCGAACACCGCCTCAACACAAGCGATTCGGCTGTTTCCCGCAGCGTTCGGTAGTGCTCGGAATCGCCCTGTGTGATTCCAGAGGTCGCAGGTTCAAATCCTGCCCCCGCTACAAAAGTAAAACCGCAGGTCAGAGGCCCTTTTCCGACAGGAAGAGGGCCTCTTGCTTTGCCATCCGTGACCAGATCCGTGACAGAAAGCCTTCGATCGGCCCGGATGACGGCGAGACGGTGGGGGAGAACGAGCGCGACCCGAGACGTTTCGGGAGGTCGGAGACGGCTGCCGCTGGGGCGATATTCCGAAGGCCACGCGGCCGGTCAACGGCGGCTGCCGGGGGCTCATGGCCGTCAACGTGCCGCAAGTGCGCGCCGAGGATGCCCCGAAGCCTCGAGGGACGCAGTGCTGCCTGTGGAAGCAGTGCCTGCGAGGCCCTCGTGAAGCTGTGCACGCCGCCGCTGGCCGGTGAGAACATTGGCGTGGTGAGTGCATTCTGGACTCCTATTACCTCTCGTGTGAGGTGAAGCTGGGTGCCGTACTCGTGGGCGCGCAAACGGCGGCTGCCATGAGTGCGCGTGTGAAGGCGCGGAATCGCTTTCCCTCTCGTTGAATGTGCCGTACATCTGCCGTACAGTCTTCGGTGGAGGTGTCACATGACCACAACCGTGAAGGGCCGAGCCAAGGCCAGACTCGAGGCGCGCATCGAGGCTGAGCTCGACGACCTGATCGTCGAGGCCGCGGGGCAGCTGCACGTGACCAAGACCGCGTTCGTGAGCGAGGCTCTTCGCGAGGCTGCTTTGAAGGTGATCGCCCGCTCGGAGGTGACGCTGATGGCACCCGAGGTGTTCGACTCGATGATGGCCTCCATCGATGCCGCCGACGAGTCGCCGGAGCTGGACGACCTTGCCGCCATGCCACGGCGGATCACGCGGTGAGCGAACCCGCCTATCGAGTCGTCAAGCTGGCCCCCGGGTATGACCTGGGGGCCTTCGACTGTGGTGAGCCGTCCTACAACGAATGGCTGAGCGAGCACGCGGCCAACTCGATGCAGGCAGGTGTCTGCGCCGTGTACCTGCTCCTGGAGCAGAGCGAGGTGCGGGAGCGAGTGGCGGGGTACTACGCCATCAACCCCACTGAGGTGGTCCGCGACGCTGCGCCGGACCGAATGGCTCGCGGCTGGCCGGAGACAGTGCCGGCCTGGAGGCTGGGCAAGCTCGCGGTACGCGTCGATCTGCGCGCGGACATCAACGGGCAGTGGGGTCGGCAACTGCTACGCGACGCCTTGGAGACCATCGTCCGGATCGCCGAAGCCGGCGGCGGGAAGGTGATCGTGGTAGATGCCGACAACCCCGGACTCATCGACTTCTATGTACGGAACGGATTCAAGAGCGCCGGCGCGGACGACGACCTCTCCCTTTACATGAAGATGTCTACCGCTCGGAAGGCACTGGCCAAGTAGCCAACCCAGGATCCAGCGCGGTCGGTGCGGCAGCGAGTGCGTGACTTCGCTGAGGTGCGCGCCGCTAGGTCAATCCGAAATCCGATCTGAGTCGGCTGACCGCTGCCTTGATGACGCTCACCGGATTTCCGCGAGCGTCATCACCGCACACACGTCGGCATGACCGCGCGACAGCGGTATGTGCGGACGTCCCAATCGCGGCGTGCCGCATCTACCGGCATCGTGGCCGTGTGGACAGCACACTCGGGACCTGGGACGCGCTGTCGCCCTCGGCAGTTGCCGCCGAACTGCGCGGGTTGTCATGCCGATGGTGGATCGCAGGTGGTTGGGCTAATGAGAGCCACAGCAAGGGCTGAGGGGGTTGCCCGTGATCCGTCCATAAGTCATTTTACCGTTGTGTCACGGTATGTCGTTTCCCTCGCTAAGTTTAGGTTCAATCTTGCCGATGCAGGCGGGTAAGCCGGTCGGCGTCACCTCATGAGGTCGTAGGCGCAACGCAAAGGATTTCGCGTGTCTCCCTCTTTGGGTTCGAACCGGTCGTCGTCTTCTGTAGATCGTGTTCGTAGGTCGTTGCGGCGGGGTTTGTCGACGGCGGCGGTGTTGTCGTTGATGTCGGTGGGCCTTGTGACGGGTGCGGGTGCGATGTCGCCTGCGTCGGCCGCGGCGTGTAGTCCGGCAGTGGACCCGCAGTGTGTTCCGTTTTCCTCCATGGACACCGACGGTGATGGTTTGACGGACGCGGAAGAGGCCGGGTTGGGTACTGACCCGAACGTTGCTGACACTGACGGTGATGGGATCAGTGATGGGGTGGAGGTGAATGGCACGTCGACGAACCCCTTGAAGGCGGATTCGGATGATGACGGACTGGACGACAGCTTCGAGGTGTTCACTCAGGGGTCGAAGCCCAACGATGCTGATTCGGATGATGACGGGTTGTTGGACGGGTATGAGGTGAACACGTCGCACACGAACCCGACGTGGGATGACTCGGATGGTGACGGCCTCAAGGACGGGGCGGAGGTGAACGCCGCGAACCCGACGGACCCGAACGACAGGGATTCAGATGACGACGGGTTGAGTGACAATGAAGAGGTCAACTCGGCGAACCCGACGGACCCGAACAGCCCGGACTCTGACAACGATGGTCTCTCTGACAGCCGGGAAGCGTCCGGGTTCACGCACACGGACCCGAACGATTCGGACTCTGACAACGATGGGTTGGAGGATGGCGAGGAGTTCGATGTGCACAACACGGACCCGTCGAAGCCGGACACCGATGGTGATGGCCTTGATGATGGCGATGAGGTGTCGCGGGGTACGAGCCCGGTGTTCGCTGACTCGGACAACGACGGGTTGAAGGACGGCGCTGAGGTGTTTGGTGGTACGAGCCCGGTGTTGTTTGACACCGACGGTGACGGTCTTTCTGATGGTGACGAGATTGGTCGGGGTACGGACCCGAACGTTGCTGACACTGACGTTGACGGGTTCGAGGACGGCCGAGAGGTGTCGAACGGAACTGACCCCTTGGATTCTGCGGACCCGGGGACCCGGGATGCGGCGGATACCGACGGTGATGGTCTGAGTGACGCGGAAGAAGCAGGGTTGGGTACGGACCCGAACGTGGTCGACACTGATGGCGACGGGGTCGGTGACGGCGCGGAGGCCGCGAACGGAACGGACCCGCTCGACGCTTCGGACCCTGCGGACGCGACGGACACCGACGGTGACGGTTTGAGTGATGCCGAAGAAGCCGAGTTGGGCACGGACCCGACCCTGGAAGACACCGACGGTGACGGGTTCACCGACGATACTGAGGTCGCGAACGGGACTGATCCGTTGGATGCTTCCGATCCGGGTACGCCGGTCGGTGAGACTGACACCGACGGTGACGGTTTGACCGATGCGGAAGAAGCCGAGTTGGGCAGTGACCCAACGGTGGCTGACACCGACGGTGATGGCCTGGCCGACGGTGACGAGGTGGACCGGGGCACGGATCCGACCATCGAGGACACCGACGGTGATGGGCTCTCGGACCGGTATGAGGTGGAAACCTCGAAGACTGACCCGAACCAGTCCGACACCGACTCCGACTTCCTCTCCGACGGGGAAGAGGTCAACAAGTACAAGACCGACCCACTCGTTGATGACACCGACGGGGACGGGCTCGTGGACGGGTTCGAGACCTATCAGGGATTCGACCCGCTCGACGCGGATACCGACGACGACGGTCTGTCGGACGGTGATGAGGTCAATACGTACGGCACCCAGGTCCTCGACGCGGACACCGACGATGACGGTGTGAACGACGGACGGGAGATCACTTTGGGAACCAACCCGTTCGTTGCCGACTCCGACAAGGACGGTCTCACCGATGGCGCAGAAGCCAGCCTGGGGACCAACCCATTGGTCTTCGATACCGACGGCGACGGGGTGGGTGACGGTGCTGAGGTAAGGGCTGGTACCGATCCGCTGGCCGCGGACAGGAACCCGACCGACCCAGGAACCGACCATAACGGCGGAGCGGGCCGGTCACCGGTCACGCTCCCGCTCAATGGCGGCGAGGATCTGCCCGACACGGGTGCACCCGCCAACCTGGGGCTGCTGACCGGTTTCGCCGGTGGGCTGGTGATGCTGGGTGCAGCAGCGTTGCGCCGGAGCCGCCGGTTGGTGCCGGTGAAGACTTCCCGCGAGCGGTAACCAGTTCCATACTGATGACGCTCGCCGAGGTTTCATGACCACCGCTGGGCAGCTTCTACTGGCCGTTGACAGAGGTCAGAGCCCGCAGGCGGGAAGGCATCTCCCGCATGTGAGACGCGGGCATTCCAATCTTGGCCCGTCGTGGCCGGTGGAAGGCCTGTGGCAGCTGGCCTGGGTCGTTGTGGCAACCGCCATGCTCACCAGCTGGCCGGGGGCCGAGAGCACCAGCACACCGGCCCATGCGCCGCCTCGATCGGGACGTGACGCAGTCGGCAGCTCTCCTGACGACCAGGGGGACGCACCAGCTCGTCCCCTATCGCCTTGAGCGCATTACCAGGACAACCGTTCCAGCCCTCTGGCAGTGGCACGGACTTTGTCCAACACATCAAGACGGCTCCAGACACTGCGCGGATGCCTGGTCCAGCTGACCGAGTGCACGAACATCTCTGCGGCAAGACGGATCAATGTCACGGGGGATGCACGTTCCCGCGTCGGTTATGCCGACCCGTTTGTGGGCCGCTTGGTCGGGGTACTCAAAGATGTCCGAGGACGGACGATCAGTCGTTCTCGTGCAGGCCCCGGGAGGGTGATACACCGTGAGTATCTTCGACAAGCTCAAGCACGAGGGCCAGAACGCTCTCGGCCGCGCCAAGCAGGGGATGGGTCGTCTGCGCGGTGACACGCCGCAGGCGAACGAAGGAAAACGCCAACAGCGAGCGTCACAGCTGAAGAAGGCCGGCGATCACGTCAAGGACGCGTTCAAGAAGCGGTAACTGCCCTGGCCGGTCATGGCGGATTGGAAACGCCGAAGAGCCTCAAGTCGTTCTACGGTCGGAGGTAGGACTGGGGCACTCCGCAAAAGAACGACTTCGCAGCTTCGGGCGGTAGTCATGGCTGAGACCGATGTCCCACTTCTCTGATCCCCCTTGGGGTCGCCGATTGAGCTCGCCAGGCCCTACTGGGTCGCGCTCGACCGATGACCCGGACTCGCCAGGGCGCGTCGCCGCTCGACCAGGTGCGCGCGCTCGGTGTCGTTGCGGCACGCCGCGATCGCCTCGTCGTACGCGACCGCGGCGGAAGGCGCGTTGCCGCAACGCGACAACAGCTCGGCCCGAACGGCGGCGACCCGGTGGCTGCCTGGGATCTCGATCCCGTCGAGTGCGGCCAGTCCTGCGTCGGGACCTGACGCCTCGGCGACCGCGACAGCCCGGGCCAGCCGGACGCTCGGGGAGGGCACGAGCCGAAGCAGCAGGTTGTAGTGGCCCACGATCGTGTCCCAGCGGGTCTGCTCCGGTGAGGTGGCGCTCGCGTGCTCGGCGGCGATTCGCGCCTGAACGATGTACGACGCGACGAGCTGGCTGACCGGACCCGCCAGAACCGGGTCGGCCAGCAGCGCCAGAGCCTCGTCGATCTCGTCGCGATGCCACCGGCGCCGGTCCTGGTCGGCGAGCAGGACCAGCCGGCCGTCGTCACCCACCCGCGCGTCGCGTCGCGAGTGCTGCAGCAGCATCAGTGCCAGCAGGGCCACCGTCGCCGGCTCACCGGGGCGCAGGTCGCGCACCACCCGGACCAGCCGGATCGCCTCACCAGCGAGATCGGCGCGCAGCAGGTCCGGACCGCTGCCCGGGGCATAGCCCGCGGTAAAGGCGAGGTAGGCGGTCTGGGCGACGGTCTCCAGCCTTTGCGGAAGCACGTCCGCGGCAGGGACCGCGAAGGGGATGCCGGCCGCGACGACCTTCTTCTTGGCGCGGGTGATCCGTGCGGCCACGGTCGGTTCTGGGACAAGGAAGAGACGGGCGATGTCGTAGGTGCTGACCCCCAGGACCAGGCGCAGCGTCAGGGCACTGGCGGCCTCGGGCGCGAGCGCGGGGTGGGTGCACATCAGGACGAGGCGAAGCAGGTCGTCCTCGACGAGATCACCGGGATCGGCCATGGCGGCGCCCTGGTCACGTCGCTCGGCGTCGGTGACGAGCAGCGGTTGACGGCGCTGCGCCATCGACTCGGCCCGGAGTCGGTCGAGTATCCGGTTACGGGCTACGGTGAGCAACCAGGCCGCCGGGTTCACGGGCGTCCCGCCATCCGGCCAGCGCCGGGCGGCGGCCTCGACGGCGTCGCCAAGGGCGTCCTCGACGAGGTCGAGGCGGCGGTACCGCGCGAGGAGGAGGGACGTCAGCCGTCCCCACTCCTGGCGCACTACTGTCTCGAGGCTCGTCGCCGCGTCGGTCACCCGTCGATCGTCTCCACCGGCCGGATCTCGACGGTGAACGGGTCGGGTAGCAGCGCGCCCGCTGCGATCGCGGCATCGAGGTCCGGGAGCTCGACGTCGTAGTAGCCGGCGATCATCTCGGTCGTCTCCGCGAACGGGCCGTCGGTGACCTGGAGCCTGTTGTCCACGTGGCGCAGCGTTGTGGCCGTCTCCCGCCCCGCGAGAGGAGCGGTGCCGAGGTGGTGACCGTGCCGTACGACGTACTTGTCGAACGCCCGGTGGTCGGCGTACCACTCCTCGCGGGTCTCATCGGCGGCCCGCTCCCACAGCCCGGGCTCGTAGGCGACCAGGATGACGTAGCGCTTCACGAGGGCCGCTCGCCGGGATCGACCGTACGACGCACCTCGACCCCGTCACCCACGGCGGCGATGATCGTGCAGCAGTCGAGGAGGTCCTCGAGGTCGTCGGTCTCCACGAGGTAGAAGCCACCGACCTGCTCAGCCGTCTCGGTGAACGGGCCGTCGATCACCGTGGAGGTGCTGGGCCGGATCGACCTGGCCTCGGAGCTCTGGTGGAGCTCGGCGCCGCCAGTGACCTTGTGCCCGCGGCGGGCCAGCTCCTCGCCGAAGCGGGCGTACTCGGCGTATCCGTCCTTGCGTTCCTTCAGGCTCATCGAGGTCCACCAGCGTTCGGCGTCCCCCACGATCAGCACCATGTATTCCGTCATGTCGTTCTCCTTCACTCGGCCAGACGGCGGAACTCGATGAGCTCACCACGCGCGGCGAACCGCTCGCACGCGGCGCGGAGGCCGGCCTCGTCGTCGGTCTCGACGAGGTAGAAGCCGACGATCTGCTCGGCGGACTCGGTGAACGGGCCGTCGGTGACGAGTGCCCGGCCGTGCCCGTCCGGACGCATCGACGTTGCCTGCGCCGACGGCTCGAGCGGGTTGGCGACAAGCAACCGGTGGCCACCCTGCGCGAGATCCTCGTGGAACTGCCCGTGCGACCTCATTCCCTTCTCGTGCGCGGACTCGGGCAGCGTCGCCCACTCCGCCTCCGGCGCGGGCAGCAGCACAAGGTAGCGACTCATCGAGCTCTCCTCCTGGGTCTGGGTTGGTCGGGGCCGCACGTGCGACCTCACCACGATGACGGATGGGCTGGCTGCAATTCGACAGCCGTCAGAGAAATCATTTCGCCCCCGCCTCCCTCGTCGGGTACGGTCGCGCGATTGTTTCACTGGCCCAGGAGGTTCGCCTGTGGCCTGCCCGGCAGTTCCCCAGACTGAGGAGGTTCGTTCATGGCATGTCGTATCGGTGAGCTCGTGCTCGGTTGCCGCGACCCCGAGGTGCTCGCGCGATTCTGGTGCGAGGTGCTGGACTTCGTCGTGCTCGATCGCGAGGACGACGGAACGCTGGAGATCGGGCCACGCGAAGGGTTCGGCGGTCCCCAGCCCACGATCATCCTCAGCCGCAGGGATGAGCCCGAGAAGGGTAAGTCCCGGCTGCACATCGACGTCAACGCCACCGACCGCGATCAGGACGCCGAGCTCGAACGCCTGCTGAAGCTCGGTGCGCGCCCGGCCGACATCGGCCAGACAGGGCAGGAGCAGTGGCATGTCCTGACCGACCCCGAAGGCAATGAGTTCTGCCTGCTCAAGGCCCGCCTGGACCCACTGTGAGAGTTAGGTTCGATCAGCTCCGTGTGCCCGGTCGTTCGCCGCTTGAATGACCTCGGCCGCGACAAGCCGGAGCTTGATGTTGCTGGTGGACGACACTCTGATCTGATCAGAAACTGGAAGGCTCTCTCCTCGTCGATGCCGTAGTGCTCCATGGTGATTCCGATCGCCTGGCCGATGGCCTTGCGTGTCGCGAGTGCTTCGTTGAGCTGGTCTGGCCCCCCAGCGACTCTCGTTCGGTGTAGAGCTGATGCCCAGCTGCGCCTTCAGTCCTGCGGCAACCGCCTTCGGACGATACGTTGGCCACCGCTCGTCCGACGCCGCATGCTCAACGGCGACGGCATGCGGCTCGCCCGGAGGCGTCGTGATGGCGTCGAAGCAGGGTCCCTCACCAAACTCGTACTTGAAGCGCGTCGAGCTGCCAGACGAGCTGATCTGTGGCGGCTTTGGTCTCGATCTCGCCGTGTCGGTGGGTGATCGAGGTGCCAACGTGGTCGAAGCCGGGCATGGATCCGAGCGCCGTGTGCACGATGGCGTCGAGCTTCTCCTCCAAGCTCGAGCTTTGGGTCATGGCGCGGGCTGCTTCGGCCAGCGCTTCGGTGATGTCGAGCGGTCGTGGGCCCATGCCGCCTCCAAGCATTGGCCAAGTGGTCAGACGGCGACACAGGCAAACGTTCTTGGGGACACATCACGTGTGAATAGATGCTGCAGCTGAGCGGGTCGAGAACGTGGCTCGGATTTCGACGGTAGCACCGGGACCTGAGCCCTTTGTGTCAGCTGCCGGAGAGGTCCATGCACACCGACACCAGGTGTGGCTCCACCTGGCCGCCCGGTGGAATATTATTGACGCTTCAATGGTTCTGGCGTATGTTGGTTGAACATTCAACCAATCACCTCGTCATCAAGGAGAAGCATCATGGGACTGTTCAACCGCAAGAGCGCTACCAGCACCGCCGCCACGCACGCCGAGCCGGTCTTCGAGGCCGCCACGAGCGCCGTTGCCGACATCACCGGTGACTACGTCCTCGACGCCACGCATACCCGGATCGGGTTTTCGGCCCGTCACGCGATGGTCACCACGGTCCGCGGCCAGTTCAACGACTTCGAGGGCAGCGCTCACATCGACACCGCCAACCCCGTTGCCTCGAGCGCCGAGATCCGCATCCAGGCGGCGAGCATCGACACCAGCAACGCCGACCGCGACGGGCACCTCCGCTCCGGCGACTTCCTCGACAGCGAGGCATACCCGGAACTGGTGTTCAATGCCAGCGCGGTCTCCCGAAAGGACGCGGACACCTTCACGGTGAACGGCGACCTCACCATCAAGGACGTCACCCGTCCGGTCTCCATCGACTTCGACGTCACCGGCTCCGCACGTGACCCGTTCGGGAACCTGCGTGTCGGCTTCGAGGGCAGCACCACGATCAACCGCAAGGACTGGGACCTGACCTGGAACGCCGCGCTCGAGACCGGCGGCGTGCTGGTCAGCGACAAGATCAAGCTCGAGTTCGACGTCTCCGCGATCGCCGTCGCAGCCCAGCCGGCCTGACCCGGTCCAGAAAGGGAGCACGCAGCCTGCCGCAGTCGTTCGCCGCGGGCGTCGGGTCACCTCGCTGCGCGAAGCGGTCGAGGCGGCGCTCGACTGAGTCGTCTCGTTCCGATAACAACCCGGCGAACGGAGCGCGGAACGGGCATGGGGGCGGCCGGAGGAGGGGAGAGGGAAGCATGGCAGTCTCCCCACCGTCCGGCTCGGGTGACGGCCGATGCGACCCACGCCGCACGCTTGAAGCCCTGGTCGGCGTGCCGTTCACCGAGGGCAACTCTGTCGACGTCCTGCCCAACGGTGACAGCTTCTTCCCGGCGGTCCTGCGGGCGATACGCGGCTCGACCCGCTCGGTGGACATGCTCTGGTTCCTGTGGGGGACCGGTGACATCACCACGGAAGTCGCCGAAGCACTTGCCGAGCGGGCCGGCGCCGGTGTGCGCGTCCGGCTGCTTCTGGACGGGTTCGGCGCCAGGGGGATCGACGGTTCACTGGTGGAGCTGCTGCGCCGGTCGGACTGCCTGGTGGAGTTCTACCGCCCCCTGCTGAGTCCACGGCTGACCGTGCTCAACATGCGGACGCACCGGCGTGCGCTGGTCTGTGACGAGACGGTTGCCTTCACCGGTGGACACGGGATCGACACCGCCTGGACCGGTCACGGGAGCACCCCGCAGCACTGGCGGGACACCGGCTACCGGGTCAGCGGGCCGGCCGTCGAGGGGATTCGGTCGACGTTCGCCGCCGCATGGGTGCAAACCCCACACGCGCTGCTCACCGGCACCGACACGTTCCCGTCGCCGTCGCACACCGGCACCGCGGCCATCCAGGTGCTCCGGGTGCAGTCCCAGCCCGGCTGGAACGAGGCAGCGCTCGCGATCGAGCTGCTGGTCAGCTGCGCCCGACACCGGGTGCGGGTAGCCACGCCGTACGCGCGGATCCCGCACCGGCTGGTGGAACGGATGGCGGCCGCCGTACGGCGCGGCGTGCAGGTCCAGCTGATGGTGCCCGGACCCCACGTGGACCGCGCCGTGGCACATCTGCAGGAACAACACGGATACCAGGCGCTGCTCGACGCCGGGATCGAGATCTGGCACTTCGGGCCGACCATGTTGCACAGCAAGGTGATCACCGTCGACGGGCGTTTCGCGATGGTGGGCACCACGAACCTGGACACGCGATCCCTTGCGCTCAACGAACAGGTGGTCATGGTGATCGATCACCCGGCGACGGTGTCGACGCTCGATGAGTTGTATGACGCGGACCTGCTCAACAGCCGGAGGCTTGGGCAGGAGGAATGGCAAAGGCGTGGGCGAGGTCAGCGGGCTATCGAGTCGGTCGCCAGCGCCGTCGGGTATCCGCTCCGTGGTCTGGGGGCGCTGGGGCTCACCGGCAGACGGCCCTGAGGGTGTCAGACGATCCCGAGATAGCTCTCCTGCACCCGACTGTCCGCGAGCAGCTCACCGGCCTTGCCGGACAGCACGATCCGCCCGGTCTCCAGGACGTAGGCACGCTCGGCCACGGTGAGCGCGGTGTCGACGTCCTGCTCCACGAGCAGGATCGCGGTGCCGGAGGCGACGATGTCCGGCAGCCGCTCCACGATCTCGTCGACGACGACGGGAGCGAGGCCCAGGGACAGCTCGTCGATCATCATCAGGTCCGGCTGGCTCATCAGCCCGCGCGCGATCGCACACATCTGCTGCTCTCCGCCGGACATGCTGCCCGCGACCTGCCCGAGCCGCTCACCGAGCCGGGGGAACATCTCCACGACCCGGTCGATGTCGGTGTTCCGGGTGCGCCAGCCGCCGAGTCGCAGGTTGTCGCGGACGGTGAGACCCGGGAACAGCCTGCGGCCCTCGGGGACGTGAGAGATCCCGAGATCCACGATCTGCTCGATCGAGCGCCGGGCCAGCGTCGTACCGCGGAACTTCACCGTGCCGTCGGTGACCGACGCGATTCCCGACAGTGCCCGCAGCAGCGTCGTCTTGCCCGCGCCGTTCGGGCCGACCAGCGCGACGATCTCCTTCTCCTGGACGACGAGTTCGATGTCCCACAGCACCTCGACCCGGCCGTAGCCGGCGTTGAGCCCGGTGACCTCAAGCATCGCCGCCGCCCTCACGTCGTTTGGCGTAGCGCTGCCCGAGGTATGCCTCAATGACCCGCGGGTCCGACAGCACCGTGCGGGAGTCTCCGGAGGTGAGCACCTCGCCCTGGTGGAACACGAGCACCTGGTCGCTCACCGCCAGGATCGCCTTCATCACGTGCTCGACGACGATCACCGCCAGACCGCGCTCCTTCAGGCTGCGGATCAGCTCCAGGCTGGGCTCGATCTCGCTGTGCCGCAGCCCGGCCATGACCTCGTCGAGCAGCAGCAGCTTGGGGTTCAGCGACAGTGCCTTCGCAAACTCGAGCCGCCGGGCATCGGCCACTGACAGCTCCCCGGGAGGCCGCGCACCGAGGTGTGCGATGCCGACCTCCTCCAGAACCTCGTCGGCGCGGGTCAGGGCGGTGCTCATCCGGTTCTGGTCGGAGGGCCCGTAGAGGACGCCGACCGCGACGTTCTCGCGTACGGTCATGCCCCGGAACGGCTTGACGATCTGGAAGGTCCGTGCCACCCCGGCGTGCGCGATCGCCCACGGACGGGCCCCGGTCATGTCCTTGCCGTCGATCAGGACCTTGCCGGTGGTCGGCTTGATGTGGCCGGTGACCAGGTTGATGAAGGTGCTCTTGCCGGCGCCGTTGGGCCCGATCACGCCGAGCACCTGCCCGGCCGGGACGCTGAAGGAGACGTCCGAGACGGCCTGCAGACCGCCGAACCGGCGGCCCAGCCCGCGGGTCTCGAGCAGTGCGGCGCTCACAGTCGGTACCTCCGGACGTTGGCGAGCAACGAGTAGTTGCCGGTGCGGCGGGCCTCCCGCACGTAGTTCACCGCGCCCTGGGGCAGAAGCACGACGGCCACGATGATGATCGCGCCGAGGATGAAGGTGTGTGCGCTGGTGAAGTTCTGGCGGAGGTACTCGGACAGGAACTGCAGCACGACGGCGCCGAGCAGTGGCCCGAGCACCGTGCCGCTGCCGCCGATCACCACCATCACGACCATCAGCACGGTGATGTCGACGTCGAAGAGCCGCTCGGGAAAGATCACCGCTTGCTGGAAGGCGTACGTCGCACCCACGAGTCCGGTCACGAACCCCGACAGGCTGAACGCCGCCACCTTCGCCCGCGTGGTGTTGATCCCCATCGAGCCGGCCGCCTCCTCGTCCTGGTTGATCGCGCGCAGGGCGAACCCGAACTTGTTCCGCGACACCAGCCCGCCGACCAGGACCGAGAACGCGGCCAGTCCGAGGAAGAGCAGGTAGAAACCGTCGTTGCCGAGGTACGTGGTGGTCGCCTCTTCGCCGACCGTCGGGATCGTGATCCCGGAGCCGCCCCCGGTCAGGTCGGTGAGGTTGGTGACCACCTCCCGCATGCCCTCGGCGACGCCGAGCGTGGCGATCGCGAAGTAGTGGCCCTTCAGCCGCAGCAGAGGCAGCCCGATCAGCGCACCGAACAGCGCGGCCACGACCCCGCTGATCAGCAGCATCGGCCAGAAGTTCATCCCCCAGTGGGTCATCGCGACCGCGGTGGTGTAGCCACCGAGGCCGAAGAACACCACCTGGCCGAAGCAGGCGTAGCCGGTGAAGCCGCCGATCAGGTTCCAGCCCTGGGCGAGTGCGACGAACATGAAGATCGCCGAGACCGTGCGCTCCTGTCCGACGTACAGCTGGCTCTGCAGCCCCAGCATCGCGAGCAGCAGCAGGATGCCGAGCCCCCATGGCACGTAGCGGCGCCACCGGCTCTCGCCGGGAGGTGCCGCCGCCGAGGGCTCGTCGCGCTCGGTCTCCGCCGCGGTGACGCCGGGCATCAGACCTCCACACGGGCGGCGTAGTAGGCGCGTCCGACCAGGCCGGAGGGCCGGACGATCAGCACCAGGACGAGGACCAGGAACGCCAGCGCGTTGACCCAGGTGCCGGGGAGGTAGAGACCGGCCCACGCCTCGACGAGCCCGATCACCAGCCCGCCGACCAGGGCGCCGTACATGTTGCCGAGCCCACCGAGCACGGCGATCACGAAGGACAGCAACGTGTAGGCGCCCGCCGACGCGGGGTTGAACGTGCCGACCGTGCCGACCATGGTGCCCGCGACGGCGGCGAGGGCGGCGGCGATGCCGAAGGTGAGCGCGTAGACGTGCCGGGCGCGGATGCCCATCAGCCGCGCAGCGCCGCGGTCCATCCCGGTCGCCATGATGGACGTGCCGATCCGGGTCCGGGTCACCAGGAGGACCAGGGCGATCGTGAGGAGCACGGCGACCCCGAACGCGAGCAGCCGTCCGACCGGGACCCGGATGCTGCCCAGGTCGAGTCCGGTGCTCGCGTAGCTGGTGTGGATGCTGCGGTAGTTGCCGGAGAACGCGATGTTCATCCCCTGCACGATCAGCAGGTCGAGACCGAAGGTGAGCAGCAGCGTGATGAAGATCGGTCCGTTGATGACCAGGTTGATCAACCAGCGCTGGAGGACGTAGCCCAGCACGAAGAGCACCGCGGCCGCCACGAACATCGCCAGGAACGGGTCCCAGCCCAGCTTGGTGTTGAGCTCCCACCCGACGTAGGCGCCGAGGATGACGAACGCGCCGTGCGCGAGGTTCACCACGTTCATCACCCCCCAGACAAGGGAGAAACCGACGGCGATCAGGGCCAGCAGCCCTCCCTGGAGGAGGCCGTAGACGGTCGCCTGCAGGAACGAGTTCACTTGGTCCCGGGCCACACGAGGTCAGCCTCGGCAGCTTCCTTGGGCCACACGGTGACGACCTTGCCGTCCTGGATCTGGATCACCGACATCGGCTTGTAGACGTTCTGGCCGGTCTCGTCGAACTTGATCTTCCCGAAGAAGGACTCGGTGTCCAGGTCGGCCATGGCGTCGCGGACCTTGTCGGCGTCGACGGAGCCCGCCTCCTCAGCGGCCAGGACGATGGCCAGGCAGGCAGCGGAGGCCTCGGCGTCGTGGTAGTCGGGGACGTGCCCGAACTTCTCGTTGATGTCCGCGGCGTAGTCCTTCGCGCTGCCGAAGTACTTGTCGGATCCCTTGCTGGTGTCGGTCCACTGGCTGGAGCCGAGCACTCCGTTGGCGGCGTCGCCGAGGCTCTTGGCGAAGTCGGGTGTCGGTGGCGCGACCGTCTCCCCGAAGCCGTCGGGCTTCAGGCCGAGCTCCTTGGACTGCTTGACGATCGCCACGCCTTCCTCGACGTGCACAGTGCCGATGATCACGTCGGGGTTCTCACCCTTGATCTTGTTCAGCGACGAGCTGACGTCGGTGCTGCCGGCCGGGAACGACTCGATGGGAAGCACGTCGAAGCCGAGCTTCTTGGCGGTTTCGGAGCCGCCCTCGGCACCGGTCTGGGAGAACCCGTCGTCGGCGGAGAGGAACGCCATGCTCTTCGGCCGCGGCTGGGCCAGCTCGTCGATCGCCTTGACGATCGAGGCGGCGTACTCGGTGGCGGGGGAGAGCACCGCGAAGGTGCGCTTGTAGCCCTTGGTGAAGATCTCGTTGTTGGCGCCGGCCGAGTCGGCCATCACCTGGCCGTTGCGCTCGATCACCGCGGCCTGCGCCTCGACGTTCGCGGATCCGTAGGAGCTGAGGATCAGCTTGATTCCCTGGTCGTTGAACTGGTCGACCAGCTGCGCGGCGACGTCGGGTGTGGAGGTGTCGTCCTGGTACTTGATCTTCAGCTTCACCTTCTTGTCACCGAGATCGACCCCGCCGGCTTCGTTGACCTTCTGCTGGCAGAGCTGATAACCCTCCTTGGTCAGCTGGCCCTCGCGCGCGAGGGAGCCGGTCAGCGACAGCGAGGCGCCCAGCGTCAGGGTGTCGGAGTCGGTGCTCCCTTCCGAGCTGCCCTTCGAGCCGCAGCCCGCCGTGGTGACCAGGGCGCAGGTGGCGATCGTGGCCAGGGCCACTCTGGATCTCGACGTCATCATGGGGGACCTCTCGATGTCCGCAGGAAGTTAATACAACGTATACAGTGACCTGCGCCACACCACAAGGGTTGGATATTGGATCCACCCGGTCATTTTCGGAACTACTTCGCCCGGAAGCGTCCTGGTGCTCGGGCGATGCCGCACTGCGCTCGTTCAGTGCTGCTGCCGGGCCTCCGGCCGCCCCATCGCCGTCACCAGCTCTTCGCGGCCGTTGCGGATCGCCGCCTCGATCACGTCGTGCAGCTCCGTGGCGTCACCGGAGCGGAGAGCCTCGAGGGTGGCGGCCCGGCGCTGCTGAAGCCGGGCGCGTGAGCCGAGCACGTGCGCGTGCATGCGCACGTAGGGCTCGACCAGGTTCAGCACCTGAACGACAAGGCGTACGGCGTGCTTGTGGTCCGAGAGCTCGTAGAGCCGGCGGTGGAAGCGGTAGTTGGCGCTCGACCACTCCTCGGACTGCCGGGGCGGCAGGACCGCCATGGTCTCCACCAGTGTGGCGAGGTCGTCGATGTCGCGGCGTCGGACGTGGTTGATGATGTCGCCGGCGAGCGGCGGCTCCAGGCTCAGGCGCAGCCCGTAGAGCTCCTCGACCTCCTCGGGGCGAAGCTCGGTCACCACGGCGCCGAGCCCGGGCTTCATGATCACGAGCCCTTCGCCGGCAAGGGTCCGGAGGGCTTCGCGTAGCGGGATCCGGCTGACGCCGTACTGACGGGCCAGCACGTCCTGGTTGAGCGCCTGCCCGGGTGGGATCTCACGCTCGTGGACGGCGCGGCGTAGCGCGCTGGCGATCTCGTCAGGACGCATCCGGCACCTCCGTACGGGTAGAGCGTTCGGGCAGCCGCGCAACCACCACGACGCCGATGAGCAGGAGCACCAGCACGGTTCCGACCTCCCCGCCCCACCCGAAGGCGCCGAAGAAGACCCCGCCGACGAACCCGGCGAGCCCCGAGCCCGCGTGGTAACCGAAAAGGTACAGGGACGAGGCCTGGGCGCGTTGCTGTCGGGCCCAGGCGCCGACGAACCCGCTGGCCACCGAGTGCGCACCGAAGAAGCCGAACACCATCGCCGCGGTGCCGATCAGCACGGTGGGCAGGAAGTCCGCGAGCGAGAGCAGTGCGCCGACCGCCATGATCGCGAGCCCCAGCATCATCACGCCCCGGCGGCTGCGGCGGTCGGTGAGCCGGCCCATCCAGTTGGCGCTGACGGTGCCGGAGAGGTAGATCAGGAAGACGAAGGGAATCACGGTGTCGGCGAGGTCGAAGGGGGCGTCGGCGAGCCGGTACTGCAGGTAGTTGTAGTAGGACACCAGGCTGCCCATGATCACGAACCCGCAGGCGGCGAGCTTCAGGATCACCGGGTCGCGCAGGGGGCCGCGCATCGCGGAGAGCCTGGCCCGCATCGGGCCGGGGGTGACCGCGAAGTGACGCGACGCCGGCAGCTGGAACGCCACCCAGACGGCGCCGAGCAGGCAGACGAGCGCCGCGCAGACCATCGCCACCCGCCAGGACGTGAACCCGGTGATCAGACCGCCGGCAAGCCGCCCGGTCATCCCGCCCAGCCCGGTGCCGCTGATGTAGAGGCCCATCGCGGTTCCGAGTCCGGAGGGATGGAACTCCTCGGCCACGTAGGCCATCGCCACGGCCGGGAAGCCGGCGAGCACCAGGCCCGTCAGCATCCGCAGGCCGAGCAGAGCCAGGAAGCTCGGGCTGGCGGCGGCCGCCAGGGTCAGGCAGGCCGCCCCCAGCAGCGATCCCACCAGGAGCGGTCGGCGGCCGCGGCCCTCGGACCATGCCGCGGCGACGACGACAGCGACGGCCAGCGGCAGGGTGGTCAGCGAGAGGGTCAGGCTCGCCGAGGCGGGGGAGACCGAGAAGTCGTCGCTGATCGCGGGCAGCAGGCCCTGGACGACGTAGAGCATCGCGAAGGTGAGGAAGCCGGCGACGAAGAGCACCAGGCTGGCCCGCCGGTACTCGCGGGTGCCCTTCTGCAAGGTGCCCGGGCTCAGGTCGCTCACGACGCGCGCATCCCCATCGCCGTAGTGTATACATCGCATACGTCTTGGTGACTCCGTGCTCGACCAGGGAGGACAGGTGAGCGCGCTGACGGGGAACGCATTGCCGCCCGCTCCGGCCGGGCCGCTGTCGGGTGTGCTGGTCGCGGACTTCAGCCGGGTGCTGGCCGGCCCCTACGCGACCATGCTGCTCGCCGACCTCGGGGCGACCGTGATCAAGGTCGAGGCACCGCACGGTGACGACACCCGACACTGGGGACCGCCCTGGACGGAGTCCGGCGACAGCACCTACTTCTTGTCGGTCAACCGCAACAAGCGCAGCGTCGTCCTGGACCTCGCCGACCCCGTCGACCACCGCCGGGCGCTCGGCCTCGTCGCCCGCGCCGACGTCGTGGTGCAGAACCTCCGCCTCGCAAGCCTGCAACGGCTGCGGCTCGACTACGACTCCGTCGCCTCGGCCAACCCCGGACTCGTCTACTGCTCGATCACCGGCTTCGGCGGGGCCGCCGGCGCGAACCTGCCTGGTTACGACCTGGTGGTCCAGGCGGTCTCCGGACTGATGAGCCTGACCGGCCCGGACCCCGCGACGCCCACGAAGACCGGGATCGCCACGGCCGACGTACTCACCGGACTGCACGCCGCGGTCGGCATCCTCGCCGCCCTCAACAGCCGTCGCGACACCGGCGAGGGCCAGCTGGTCGAGGTCAACCTGATGTCGTCGATGCTGTCCGGCCTGGTGAACTTCGGGGGCGCCTACGCACTCACCGGTGACGTCGCACACGGGATGGGGATCCGGCATCCCGGGATCTGTCCCTACGAGCCGTTCGAGACCAAGGACCGGCTGCTGGTCGTCGCGGCCGCGAACGACGGGCTGTTCCGCACGCTGTGCGAGTGTCTCGGCCTGCCCGAGCTCGCGGCGGACCCGCGCTTCGCCACGAATCCCGACCGGGTGGCGCACCGCGACGAGCTCGGCCTGCTGCTCGGTGCGGTGCTGCGCAGACGTACGGCGGACGACTGGTTCACGTCGCTGACCGACGCCGGTGTCCCCTGCGGCCCGATCAACGACGTGGCCCAGGGCATGGAGCTGGCCGCCGCCCTGGGGCTGGAGCCGATCGTGGACGTGCACGGGGTGGCCCAGGTCGCCCACCCCGTGCGGCTCTCGCGGACACCGGCCGGCTACCGGTACCCGCCGCCCGCCCTGGGGTCGGACCAGGAGATCCTACGCTGGATCGACGAGGGCCTCGAGGACGGTGAGCCCTCGTGAGCACGGTGTTCCAACGCCCACCGACAGCCCAGGAAGCCGTCCTCGCCGAGCTGCGGAAGATGATCGCCACCGGCGCGATGCGCCCGGGGGAGCGGATCGTCCAGGACACTCTCGCGCTCGAGCTCGGGGTGAGCCGGGTGCCGCTGCGGGAGGCCCTGAAGATCCTCGAGGGCGAGGGGCAGGGTGCACGCTGGATCGGTTCCGGCCTCCGCGACGCGCTCGCGTAACCTCACACACGTGCTGCTCGCCTTCGACACCGCCACCCCC
>DASSBE010000106.1:0-31477 GCA_035699065.1 Nocardioidaceae bacterium | reverse complement strand
GGGGCAGACCACCTCGAAGAGGCGTTTGCCGAGCTGGGTCAACGTGGCCGGGTCGAACCGGGACGCCAGCTCCAGCAGATGCGCCTCGGCGGCGGCGTGGGTGCCGGCCGGCAGCTCGTCGTACTCCTGCGTGAGCCGGCGCACCGCGGTCACGATGATGGCGGCTTTCTGGTCGTCGATCTCCCCGTCCGCCAACGCGACCCGGGTCGCCTCGAACCCGGTGTCCAGGGCTTCGGCCAGGTGCAGGTCACGGAAACACGCCGCCCGACCCGAGGCCGTCTCAGCCGCCACCCAGGCCGGGGTCGAGGTCGCCCCCGAATCGGCGCCGACCTGGTTCCGGTCCGCGGCGACCAGCACCCGCAGCTCCAGCTCCCGCAGGCGCGCCTGCTGGCGACGCAGCTCCACCAACGCCTGCCCCTGCTCCACGGCGGTCATCGACCACGCCGGCACCGACCCCAACCCATCCAACGCGGTCGACAACGACCCGGTGAACCGCAGCACCGCATGCGCAGACGGCCCCTGCGGGCCACCAGCGGGCGGACGGTTCAACGTCGAAGTCATACCCCCAAACTAGGCACCACCACCCGCCCCGGACAGCACGAGTTTTCGAACCGTGCACAACCCCCAGACCACCCGACCTGTGCACGACAACTGGCCATAATCGCGCGTTGAAACACTTGACAGGTCTAGACCAACCTCTTTACTTTCGAGTCTCACCCCGCGGGCCGCCAGCGCGACCGGGACGCCCGCCGCGAGAGGAGAGTCATGACCATCCCATCGTCCATCTCAGCGGGACGACGAACGATCGGCTCCGTCGCCCTCGGCGCCGCCGTCGTCCTCGTCTCGGCGCTTCTCGGACCCGGCGTCGCCTCCGCCACGCCACCGCCCCCGGAGCCAGCCGTGATCCCTGCGCCGGCGTCCATGACCGCCGTCCCCGGCGAGTTCGCACTGACCCCCGCGACCCGCATCCTGCTCGGCTCCGACGCTCCCGGCGTCAAGGCTGCGGCGGACGCCCTTGCCGAGATCCTGCGTCCCTCGACCGGCTACCCGGTGCCCGTCGCGGCCGCCGGAGACCAGCCGGCGACCCAGAGCATCAAGCTGCAGATCGCCGACGGGTCGGAGCTCGGCGAGGAGGGGTACCGGCTCGACGTCTCGCCCGGCACGGTGCTCCTGCGCGCACGCACGGCGGCCGGACTGTTCTACGGCGTGCAGACGCTGCGCCAGCTGCTTCCCGCCGAGGTGGAGAGCGACAGCGTCCAGCCAGGGCCGTGGACCGTCCCGGCCGTGCATGTCAGCGACGAGCCCCGGTTCGCCTGGCGGGGCGCGATGCTGGACGTGGCGCGGCACTTCTTCAGCGTCGACGAGGTCAAGCGCTACATCGACTTGCTGGCGATGTACAAGGTCAACGTGTTGCATCTGCACCTGGCCGACGACCAGGGTTGGCGCATCGAGATCGACGGCTGGCCACGGTTGACGACGTACGGCGGCAGCACCGAGGTGGGCGGCGGACCCGGCGGCTACTACACGAAGGCGGAGTACGCCGAGCTCATCGACTACGCGCAGCAGAACCACATCATGGTCGTGCCGGAGATCGACATGCCCGGGCACACCAACGCGGCACTCGCCTCCTACCCGGAGCTCAACTGTGACGGGGTGGCCCCGCCGCTCTACACGGGCACCCGCGTCGGCTTCAGCTCGCTGTGCATCGACAAACAGATCACCTACGAGTTCGTGGACGACGTCGTGCGGGAGCTGGCAGCGATGACCCCCGGTCCCTACATCCACCTCGGCGGCGACGAGGCGCACAGCACCCCGCACGAGGACTACGTGACGTTCGTGAACCGGGCTCAGGAGATCGTCTCCGCGCACGGCAAGCAGCTGATGGGCTGGGAGGAGATCACCGGCGCGAACGTGTCCTCGTCGTCGGTCGCGCAGCACTGGTGGGACGACTCGGAGGCCCGCACCGCGGTGGAGAAGGGCATGAAGCTGGTCATGTCACCGGCCGAGAAGACCTACATCGACATGAAGTACGACGCGAGCACCCCGCTCGGCCTGTCCTGGGCCGGCTACACGAGTGTGGAGGACGCCTACGACTGGGACCCGGCCTCCTGGGCCGCGGGCGTGCCCGAGGAGTCGATCCTCGGCCCGGAGGCACCCCTGTGGAGCGAGACGCTCGAGAACATCGACGACGTCGAGTTCATGGCGTTCCCCCGGATGCCCGGTATCGCCGAGCTCGGCTGGTCCCCGGCGGAGGGACGTTCCTGGGATGAGTACCAGCAGCGGCTGGGCGCCCAGGGCCCGCGCTGGGACGTCATGTCAGTGAACTACTACCGCGCATCCGAGGTGCCATGGCAAGACTGACCCGAGCCTGATCGGCTCGCGGAACACCATGGGTCCTCGGGGTCGCCGCACGGCAGACCCCGGGGGCCCTCGCCGTTCCGGGAGGCGGTCGGGCGCGCCCGGTGCTTGCCGGGTTCACCGCAGGTATCTGAGCGTCCCACGACCCGACCGCATGGAGAGCCCGAAATGAGCGGCAACTGCTTCACCGGGACTGCAGCGGGAACCACAGTTCGCAGCGGTCGGCCGGGAAGACGGCTTCGGCGTACTCGACGGCTCGCTCACCGACCAGGGCCTTGCGGACCAGCCGCAGCACCGGCCTGCTGGCCGAGATGTCGAGCAGCCCGACCTCGTGCGGCTCGGGGAGCCCGGCGACCACGGCTTCCTCGCCGGAGTCCGGCAGCAGGCCACGGGCCTCGAGGTAGTGGTAGAGGCTGCCGGTGAGGTCGCGCTCGGTCAGGTCCGGGACCAGGTCCGCGGCGAACCAGGTCCGCTCCAGGGCGAGGGGCACCCCGTTGCCGAGCCGCAGCCGCCGTACCCGCAGCGCACGCTGACCCCCGCCGAGACCGAGGAAGTCGGTGACCACCTCCGGCGGGTTCTCGTCGATGCCGCACTCCAACGGACGCGTCGTCGGTTCGAGGTCGTGCTCACGGACCGCGTCGGCGAAGGAGCCGAGCTGGATCCGCAGCTGGAGCGGCTCGGGCGAGCGCAGGTTCCCCCGGCCATGAACGCTGCGGACCAGTCCCTCACGCGCCAGCGCCGCGATCGCCTGCCGCACGGTCATCCGTGCGACGCCCCACTGCTCGGCCAGCTGGCGCTCCGCGGGGAGTGGCTGCCCGGGCGCGAGGCGGAGCACGGTCTCGCGCAGCTGGTCCCGGATGGCGATGTGCTTGGCGGTCCCGCTCGGGCTGGTCACCGCACCCATGATGCCAGGGCGGCTACCACGTGAGGCCGGTTCCGAACGGGAACAGGATCGAGGACGGGTCGTCCTTGGCCGGGATGTCGACCGGCAGCTTGCCTTCCGGCGAAACCTCCCCGAGCAGCACCTTCGTCAGCGACTCGAGAGCCACGGCCTTGTAGGAGTAGGTCGCCATGAACGTCGGCGCCGACGCGAACTCGGAGATGTCGTACGGGTTGCGGACCGCGACGACGACGACCGGCGTGCCGGTCGCCTCCAGCGCCTCGACCAGCTGCGCCTGCCGGGCGTAGTCGGCACTGTTCATGGTGAGCACCACCGCGGCGTCCGCATCCTCGGCCGCTGCTGCGGCAGCGCTGATCTGCGAAGCGCTCGGGTTGGTGCCCGTGGTCGCGATGCGCGTGCTGAGCCCGCGTTCGGCAAGGTCGTCGGCAAGCGTCTGCTTCGTGGCCACGCCGTAGCCGGTGACCAGGACGTCGTCCACCTCATCGCCCAGCGGCAGCGTGCCCTCGTTGTTCTTGACGACGGTGGGGACTTCGTCGGTGACCTCCTGTGCGCGGGCCAGGTGCGCGTCGATTCCGACCACGTCCATCACCTGCGACTCGTCGACCATCGGGTCCTGGATCACGCCGTTGTCCCACTTGAGGTCCAGGATCCGGTAGAGCGACTCGTCGATCCGGTTCTCGGTCAGCTCACCGGAGCGCACCGCGTCCAGCACGCCGTTGTAGGCAGCAGCCATGTCCGGCGGGTTCAGCAGGATGTCCACGCCCGCCTTGAGCGCGAGCACAGGCACCCGGGCGTCGCCGTACTTCTCGCGGACGCCGGCCATGCCGAGCGAGTCGGTGACGATGACCCCGTCGTAGCCCATCTCGCCACGGAGGACACCGGTGAGGATCGGCTTCGACAGCGTCGCCGGGTCGCCGGAGTCGTCGAGCGCGGGGACCTGGATGTGCGCGGTCATGATCACGTCGATGCCGGCATCGATGGCGGCCTGGAACGGCGGCCGGTCAATGGTCTCCCACTCCTCGCGGGTGTGGTTGATGACCGGGAAGCCGTAGTGGCTGTCGACGTCGGTGTCGCCGTGCCCGGGGAAGTGCTTGGCCGCGGCCGAGATGCCGGCGTCGTCCTCGTAGCCGCGGACCTGGGCGGCGGTCAGCGAGGCGGTCAGCTGCGGGTCGGAGCTGAACGAACGTACGCCGATCACCGGGTTCGCAGGGTTGATGTTCACGTCCGCGACCGGAGCGAAGTTCTGGGTGACGCCGATCGCCGCGAGCTCCTTGCCCTGGATGGCCGCGAGGTCACGCGCACCCTGCACGTCGCGGGTTGCGCCGAGCGCCATGTTGCCCGGGGTCTGCGTCGCGGGCTCCAGCAGCCGGGCGACCAGGCCGCCCTCCTGATCGATGGAGATCATCCCCGGGATGCCGGCACCGGTCGTGGACATGACGTCCTGGATGCCGTTGGACAGGCCGGCGGCCTGCACCGGGTCGTCGACGCTGTGGGTCCAGGCGAAGTAGAGGATTCCGCCGAGGTGGTAGCGCTCGATGATCTCGCGCGGCGTTGCCAGCCCGAACTCCTGCACGTTCGCCGGGTCCTGCGAGTCGACGGTGTTGCCGTAGACGTGCGTGGAGAAGAGCTGACCGACCTTCTCCTCGATCGTCATCTGCTGGATCGTGCTGGTGATCCATCCGTGCTTGCGACCGTCCTGGCGATGATCGGTGTCGGCCTGGGCCGGTGCGTTCACCGCGGTCGCCGCGAGGGCGAGGGTGGCGACCAGAGCACCGGCTCGGGTCACCGTTCGACGAAGTGGCGTGCGCTGCATAGGAGTTCCCGTCCATCCCGTGGTCTAGACCAAGAGCCCATCCTGGCGACGGAGCGGCGTCACGTCAAGGGGGTCTGCCGCGCCGATTCCTCAGTCGCTCGGCCACACGCCCGAGGAGCCACGGCGGTGGCTGTCGACCAGGTGCGTGTCGACGATGCCGACGGCTTCCATCAGCGCGAACATCGTGGTGGGGCCGACGAACGCGAAGCCCTTCTTGCGCAAGGCCTTCGACAGCGCGACCGACTCCGCCGAGGTCGTCGGCACCTCGGCCACGGTGCGCGGGGCCGGAGTCCGCGCGGGCTTGAAGGACCAGACGAAGTCGACGAGACCACCGTCCGCGCGGAGATCGATCGTCGCGCGTGCGTTGGTGATCGCCGCACGGATCTTCATCCGGTTGCGCACGATGCCGGCATCGCCCATCAGCCGCTCCACGTCCTCGTCGGTGTACGCCGCAACCGTCTCGGGGTGGAAGTCGTGGAAGGCCTTCCGGAACCCCGGCCGCTTGCGCAGGATCGTGGCCCAGGACAGCCCCGCCTGGAACGCCTCCAGGCTGATCCGCTCGTAGAGACCCTGCTCGTCACGCACGGGCATCCCCCACTCCGCGTCGTAGTAGTCCCGCAGCAACGGGTCGACCGACGCCCACGCCGGCCGCGCCAACCCGTCCTCACCGACGACCACTGTCATGAACCCCGTCCTCTCCGACCGCACCGCAGGTGCGACTAGCATCCACCCACGACAGTGGGAGCGGGGGCAGGGAGGTGCGATGCCGGAGCGAACGCATCTCCGCGCCGACTGCGCCTCCTGCGCCGGACTGTGTTGTGTCGTCCCGACGTTCGCCGCGTCGGCGGACTTCGCGATCAACAAGCCAGCACGCACGCCGTGCCCGAACCTGCGCACCGACTTCGCCTGCTCGATCCATGACCGGCTCCGGCCGAGTGGGTTCCCGGGCTGCACCGTCTACGACTGTTTCGGTGCCGGCCAGCGCGTCGTCCAGGAGACCTTCGCCGGACACACCTGGCGGGAGTCGCCGGAGGTCGCCGAGCAGATGTTCACCGTCTTCGGGACGATGCGCGACCTGCACGAGCTGCTCTGGTACCTCACGGAGGCGGTGACGCTGCCCACCACCCCTGATCTGCGCGCCGAGCTTGCCGGCGCGCTGGACCGGACCGAGCACCTGGTCCACAGCGGTCGCGACGCCCTGGCGGAGCTCGACCTGAGGACGCACCGGCGGGAGGTCGACGCGCTGCTGCTGCGCACGAGCGAACAGGTGCGGGCAGACGTGCGCCGGGAGGAAACCGAGCTCCGAGGTGCCGACCTGGTCGGGAAGAAGCTCCGGGACAGTGACCTGCGCGGCGCCAACCTCCGCGGCGCCTACCTGATCGGGACCGACCTGCGCGGAGCGGACCTGCGGCTGGCGGACCTGATCGGCGCCGACTTCCGGGGCGCGGACGTGCGCCGGGCCGACGTGGGCACGAGCCTCTTCCTCACCCAGTTCCAGGTCGACGCGGCGAACGGCGATGCGCAGACCCGGTTACCGGCGGCCCTCACCCGGCCGGCGCACTGGCACTGCTAGGCGGCGGTCACCAGCGGACGATGACGGCGCGACGCCTCGAGGTCGCCGGCTCGAAACGCGCCGCACCCGGGAAGACTGCCCGGTACGCCGTCCGCCTCCTCGGCCTGACCGTGACCTGGTAGCGCCCGTCCGGCCCCACGCTGCGGGTCGTCGCGACCAGGCTCCAGGCACCGGAACCGCGCGGACGCTGGTAGACCCGGACACGTCGCCGGTTCAGCGGCCGCCCGGACGCGGTGGTGAGGTGGCCGAAGACCCGGACACGGTGCCGGCGCCGCACATGTGTCCGGCTGACGTCGAGGCCGATGCTGGTGTCCACCTTCGCGCGGGTGGCGACTGCGCCGATCGGGGACACCGATCGTCGGTGGGTGGTCGACGCGCGGAGGATCGCCCGGAACGAGGCCGGTTCGTTGACCGGGAGGCGAACCGCGTAGTGGCCGGCCGAGTCGGACCTCACCGTGGCGACGGTGACCCATCTCGTCGCGCCGCGGTCGAGGCGGCGCACCCGGATCGTGCCCCGGGCGACCGGGTCGCCTGCTCGGGTGGCGACGTCGCCGGACACGGTGACCCTTCGGCCGGTGTAGACGCGCTTCCTGCTCAGGGCCAGCGACGTCGTGGTCCTCGGCCTGGTGACGCGTGGCTCCTCGGTGGTCGGCGGTGGCGTCACCGGGTCCGGTTCCGACAGCGCGCCGCCGGCCAGCGCACCGAGCTGGGCGTAGCTCCCGTTGAACGCGTTCATGTCGACGTTGCCGCTGATCCCGTTCACGTCGCCTGTGCTGTTGCCCTGCCAGAACGTCCAGGTGTCCCAGCCGCCGGGCACCCGTGGGCTGTTCACCCCGTAGTGCGCCACCCACAGCGGGTAGCCGGTGAACGCCGCGCTGTTGCCCATGTGGTTCTCCCAGAAGGACGGCGAGGTGTAGATGATCGGCGTCCGCCCGCTGAGCTTTCGCACGGTGCTCAGCCAGGTCGCCGTCCAGGTGCGGAGGGCCGCGACGCCGAGGTTGCCGGTCCGTTCCAGGTCGAGGACCGGTGGCAGGATGCCACGTGTGTTCATCGCACCGACGGTGTTGACGAAGAAGCGCGCCTGGGCGGCCGCCGTACCCGTGCTCGGGCGGGCGAAGTGGTAGGCACCGCGGTAGAGGCCGACGGACTTGGTGCCGGACCAGTCACCCGCGAAGTACGGGTTGGTGTAGGTCCTGCCTTCGGTGGCCTTGACGAACGCGAACTTGATGTCCTGGTCGTCGGCCCCGACCTTCGACCAGTCCAACGACGTGCCGTGCTGGTGGCTGGAGACGTCGATCCCGAGCTCGCCCGCCGCGGCCGACGCGCCGCCTGCGAGCACGGTGGCCAGGGTAGCGGTGAGTACGACCACCGTTCGGGCGAGACCTTGCAGCGGGCGGTGCGATGCGGTGAGCACGATCAGGTTCCTCCGTGGCTGGGCGGGTGCCTTGTGGCCCGCAAAGCGCCCGAACACCGCAAACCACGTCGCCGGAAACGCTAGTCATGTGACTCCTGGGACGCAGGAGAACGCCGGAATTCCCCACAGACAGGCGTTTGCCATCGCGGCTGTCCCGGACTTATGTTTGTCGATCAGACAGAAGTGTCCGTTCGGAGAGAGTGCGCCATGGACCCAGCCGCGCCACGTCGGGCGCCCACGCGTCGACGCGAGCTCAGCCGCGAAGCGCTCTCCGCCCGCGCCGCGTACGTGATCCGCAGCAACGACCGGGGCCGGATGACCACCGCAGCCCCGATGCTCTACCCGCACATGTGGAGCTGGGACGCCGCGTTCATCGCGATCGGGCTGTCGGCGGTCAGCGTGCACCGCGCGATCGTGGAGATCGACACCTTGCTCACCGCCCAGTGGGGCAACGGGATGATCCCGCACATCGTCTTCTCGCCGGTGGTCGACAGCTACTTCCCGGGCGCGGAGCGGTGGGAGTCCTCACGGGTCGCCGCCGAGGCGCCCGCTGAGCCCGAGACCTCGGGGATCTGCCAACCGCCCGTGCACGCGATCGCGGTGCAGCGCATCCTCGAGGTGGCCGAGCAGCACGGTGGCGAGGACCTGGAGGCGGCGACCGCGTTCCTGGCGCGAGCCTGGCCACGGCTGCTCGCCTGGCACCGTTGGCTGGCCTCGGCACGTGACCCGTCCGGCGTCGGACGGGTCACCATCCACCACGGCTGGGAGTCCGGGATGGACAACTCCCCCAGGTGGGACGGCCCCTACTCGCGGGTCGAGGTCGGGGACAGCCTCCCGGCGTACGAGCGCCGCGACCAGGCGCTCGTGGCCGACGCCGCCCAGCGACCCAGCGACGCGGAGTACGACCGCTACCTGTGGCTGGTCGAGGAGATGAAGCGCGTCGGCTACGACGACCGACGCATCGGCGAGGTGTCCAGCTTCGCGGTCGAGGACGTCTTCTTCAGTGCGTTGCTCGCCGTAGCCAGCGAGGTCCTCGCCGACCTGGGCCACCGGCACGGCATGGCTCTCACGGAGATCGCCGAGCTGCGCGACATCGGGCAACGCTTCCGGGCCGGTGTCGCCGCCTCGGTCGACCCGACCACCGGACTGGCCCGCGACCGCGACCTCCGCACCGGTGAGTGGCTCGCCACCGAGACCATCGCCGGCTTCGCCCCGCTCCTGTGCCGGGGCCGCGACGACGAGCACGAACGGTCGTTGATGGCGCTGCTCGAGTCGGACCGTTGGGCCGGCGACCCACGGCTGGTGGCTGCCGTGCCGCCCAGCACGTCGCCGGTCTCGTCCGCCTTCCGGCAGCGCGAGTACTGGCGTGGTCCGCAGTGGCCGGTGGTCGCGTGGCTGTTCACCTGGGCCTTCGAGCGCAACGGCTGGACCGAGCGCGCCGCACGGCTGCGTCACGAAGGGACAGCGCTGCTCTCGCACGGCGAGTTCGGGGAGTACTA
Source organism: Nocardioidaceae bacterium (assembly GCA_035699065.1). Taxonomy (GTDB): domain Bacteria; phylum Actinomycetota; class Actinomycetes; order Propionibacteriales; family Nocardioidaceae; genus Nocardioides_C. The sequence goes on along the minus strand of DASSBE010000106.1, from coordinate 21,919 downwards.
CGACCCGTTCACCGCCGAGGCGTTGGGCAGCATGCACCAGTCGTGGACCGCTGCCGTCGCCCTCGACTGGCTGCACCGCCCATGACGACCGACCGCGACGCGCAGCCCGACTCCGTGGCGACTGAGTCCTCGGGACCGGACTACCGACCGACCTTTCCCGCGGACCGGCGGCTGCGCATCGGCATCCTCGGCTGCGGGACGATCGCCCAGTCCGCACACCTTCCCGCCTACGCGCAGTACGGCCTCGACGTGGCCGGTGTCTGGAGCCGCAACCCGGGCACGACCGCCACGGTGCAGGACCGGTTCCCCTTCGTCGCCAAGGTCTACGCGACTTCCGAGGAGCTGCTCGGGGATCCGGACGTGGACGTGGTCGACCTGGCCATGCCGCCACAACAACGAGCCGACTGGCTCGATGCCGCGGTGTCGGCCGGCAAGCACGTGCTCGCCCAGAAGCCACTGACCGACGACATCGCGTCGCTGCTGCCCGTCCTGGAGCGGGCAGAGGAGGCGCGTATCCGGATCGCTGTGAACCAGAACGCACGCTGGGCACCACCGTGGCGGCTTGCGACGCTCCTGGTCCGCGACGGGGCCGTCGGGGACGTCGTCGGAGTGACCCACCTGCACGACAAGCCGCTGCCGCCCATCGCCGGGACCCGTTTCGATGACGTGCCGCACATGCTGGTGGCCGACTACCTCGTGCACTGGCTCGACATCACCCGGTGCTGGCTGGAGGGCAAGCAGGTGTCGACGGTGCGCGCCGAGGACCATCGCACCCCCGGTCAGCCCGGCAGCGCCAGGAACCCGTGGTCGGCGACCGTCGAGGTGCAGTGCACCGACGGCGCGTCGGCGTCGGTGCGGGTCGTGGGGAACGTGGCCACCGGGACGCCGTCCTGCCCGTTCTGGATCCACGGCACCGAAGGCACGGTCCGCGGAAGCCTGCTCGGCAAGGACTTCGTGCACCTGGAACGCGACGGCCGGACCACCCGGTACCCGCTCGAAGGGCGTTGGTTCGTGGACGGTTTCGCCGGTGCCATGGGTGAGCTGATGTCCGCGGTCGTCGAGGAGCGCGAGCCGGAGAACTCGGCCAGGAACAACCTCGCCACGCTGCGCCTGGTGGACGTGGCACGGTCGTCCGCGGAGGACCACGGCCGGGCGCTGGCCCTGGACCAGACCCTGTAGCACCTGCCGGACAAGGAGAGACCAGTGCCGTTCACAGCCGTTGACGAGGTCGTCGTCGACCCTGGTCACGCCCGGGTCTACGAGCACGGCTGGCAGAGCTGGAGCCCGACCACCACCTACGCCGCGACGGCCACCTCGGCGCGCCCGGAGCGCGGCTGGCAACAGGTGATGCGGTTCCGTCCCGAGACCCCGGCACCCGAGGCCGGGTTCCAGGCCGAGGGCCTGCTCGTCGTCGACCCCGGCAACGGCGAGGCGGTCCGGGTCTACTCCGCAGCCGATCCGGAGGTCGACGTACCGTCGCTGCGTGCCCGGCTGGCCGGGGACCACCTCGCCGTCTCCGCGAACGGCCCGGTCCGGAGCGTGGAGGCTGCCGGCGACATGGGCGCCGCACTGGCGGGGTACGGCGACCGGGCCTCCGCCGCGCGGGCACAACCGCTGCGACCCGCTCCCACCGTCTGGTGCACCTGGTACCAGTACTTCCTCGACGTCACACCGGACGACGTGATCGAGAACCTGCGCGCCTTCGACGAGCACGACCTGCCTGTCGAGGTAGTGCAGATCGACGACGGCTGGCAGGCCGGGATCGGTGACTGGCTGGAGCCCTCGGACAGGTTCGACTCGCTCGCCGACCTCGCGGCACGGATCCGGGACACCGGCCGCAGGCCGGGCATCTGGGTGGCGCCGTTCCTCGCCGGGGACCGGAGCGAGCTGGCCCGGAAGAACCCGGAGTGGCTCCTCGGCGACGCGGGTGCGAACTGGGAGCAGCAGCTGTTCGGCCTCGACCTGACCCATCCCGGCGTCCGGGACTACCTCGCGACGGCGTTCGGCCGGCTGCGCGGTCTGGGCTTCGACTACTTCAAGCTGGACTTCGTCTACGCCGGCGCGCTGCCCGGCCGCCGGCACGAGGACGTCTCACCGGTCACTGCCTACCGGTCCGGGCTCGAGCTCGTCCGCGAGGCCGTCGGCGAGCAGAGCTACCTCCTCGGTTGTGGCGCGCCGATGCTCCCGAGCGTCGGCCTGGTCGACGCGATGCGGGTCTCCCCCGACACCTACAACCCCACCGACATCGACGACGGCGAGAATCCTCTGCGCGGCCGGTTGTGCATCGAGTCCCGCGCCTGGCAGCACGGGCGGCTGTGGGTCAACGACGCCGACTGCCTGATCGTCCGGCCGGCGTTCGAGCGCCGTGCCGAGTGGGCCGGGCTGGTCGAGCGGTACGGCGGCCTCCGCTCGAGCTCCGACCGGATCGCCGACCTCGACGACTGGGGCCTGGGGACCACCCGACGGATCCTGTCCACGACCCCGCCGCCCGTTCCGTTCGACGCCCTCCCCGACAACCTGCCCGACACCCCAGTGAGGTGAAGCCCGCCATGCCCACCGTTGTGCAGTTCACCGAGCCCCACCAGGTCGAGCTGGTCGACGTACCCGCCGAGGACCTGCCGCCGGGTCATGTCCGGGTACGCACCTGGTACTCGGGCATCTCGGCCGGGACCGAGCTCACCGCCTACCGGGGCACGAACCCGTACCTCACCAAGTCGTGGGACCCGGCCGAACGGCTCTTCGTCGCGGGCGCACCGTCCTTCGGCTACCCGGTGCGCGGGTGGGGGTACTCCGAGGTCGGCGAGGTGATCGAGGTCGCCGACGACGTCGAGGTGCTCTCACCGGGCGCGGTGGTCGCCGGAATCTGGGGCCACCGCAGCGAGGGACTCCTTCCGGTCGCCGCGCCACACTGGCGCCGGGTCCCCGAGGGTGCGGACCCGTTGCACGGTGTGTTCGCGCGGCTGGGCGCAATCGCCCTCAACGCGGTCCTCGCCGCGGACTCCCGGCTGGGCGAGAACGTGGTGGTCTTCGGCCAGGGCGTGATCGGCCTGCTGGCCACCCAGCTGGCCCGGCGCAGCGGGGCGCGGGTCCTCGCCGTCGACGCGATCGGGTCACGGCTGGCGCTCGCCCGACGACTGGGTGCCGCCGAGGCGATCCCGGCGGACAGTCCCGGCGGTGCCGGCGCTGCGGTCCGCCGGCTCACCGGCACGGCCGGCGCGGACAGCGCGATCGAGCTCTCCGGCAGCTACCGCGCGCTGCACGAGGCGATCCGCAGCGTCGTGGTCGACGGCACGGTGGTCGCCTCCGGGTTCTACCAGGGCGACGGCACAGGACTCCGGCTCGGCGAGGAGTTCCACCACAACCGGGTGCGGATCATCGCCAGCCAGATCGGAGGCGCACCGCTGGCGCTCGGCCCCCGCTGGGACCAGCGCCGGCTGGTCGGCACCTTTCTCGACGAGGTCGCGTCCGGCGAGGTCCGGGTCGACGAGCTCATCTCCCACGTCCTCGATGTCGACAAGGTCGCCGAGGCGTTCCGGCTCATCGACTCGTCCCCGGCCGACGCGCTGCAGGTCGTCCTGCGGTTCCCCGCGGCACCGACGGGACGCAGGTAGCCCCGCTCAGCCCTTCTCCGCCCCGCTGGTCAGACCCTCGGTCAACAGTCGCTCACTGGCGAAGAACAAGATCACGATCGGCAGCGTGAGCACCACCGACCCCGCCATCAGCACGGTGGTCGGGATCTCGATGCTGCCGGCGAGCTGGGACAGCCCCAGCGACACCGTCCACCGCGACCGGTCCTCGATCAGGAACAGCAGGGCGAACAGGAACTCGTTCCAGGCGATCATGAACACGAACAGGGCGTTGGCCATGATCGCCGGCATCGCCAGCGGCAGGCTCACGTGACGCATGATCCCGAACCGGCTGGCACCGTCCAGCGCCGCCGCCTCCTCGAGGCTGACCGGGATCGTCTCGAAGTAGTTGCGCAGCATGTAGATGGACACCGCAACGGTCTGTGAGACGTAGACGATCACCAGCGCCAACAGGTTGCCGCGCATGCCGAGGCGGGTGAAGAACACGAAGAGCGGCACCGCGAGCAGGATGCTCGGGAAGAGGTAGACCGCGAGGAAGAGCACGCTGATCTGCCTCCGGCCGGTGAACCGGAGCCTGCTCACCGCATAGGAGCCCGGGATCGCGAACAGCAGCGTGAGCCCAACCGTTCCGAACGCGATCAGGGCGCTGTTGCGCATGAACCCGAGGAAGCCCTGGCCGCCGTCGGCCTCGGACTTCAGCACCTCGGCGTACGTCCCCAGGTCGAGCTCGTCAGTGCTGGGCAGCAGGTCCCCGGGGTTCTGCACCACCGTGCTCAGGTCGCGCACGGAGAGCAGCGCCATGTAGAGGAACGGGAAGGCGGTGAGCACGATCAGCGCCAGGATCACCACCCACCGCAGCACGCCCAGCACCCGTGTCTCCACGGCGTCCCGGCTGAGGCCCGACGACTGCGACACGCTCACTCCACCTCCTCGCGGGCGGCGAACCGGAAGTAGACGGTGACCAGCACCACCAGCACGGCCGCGAGCACGAGCGCCTGGGCGGACGCGGCGCCGATGTCACCGCGGCCGATCAGGTAGTTGAACACCCGGACGCTGACCACCTCTGTCCCGGCGCCGCCGCCGGTGAGCAGGTAGATGTCGTCGAAGTTGTTGAACGTCCAGATGAACCGCAGCAAGGCGAGTACGGCGATCGTCGGCATCAGCTGGGGCAGCACGATGTATCGGAACCGCTGCGTCGGGGTCGCTCCGTCCACCCGGGCGGCCTCCTCCAACGAACCGGGGACCGCCTGCAACCTTGCGGTGAGGAACAGGAACGCGAACGGGAACGAGCGCCACATCTCGAAGAAGATCACGGTCAGCAGGGCGACCGGCACGTCGAAGGCCGCACCGAACACCGACACCTCGGCGGAGCGCTGGCTGAGGAAGGCGATCGGCTCGTCCCAGCCGAACAGCTGCTTCCCCCAGTGGTTGATGATCCCGAACTGCGGGTTCAGCATCACCGACCACACGAAGGTCACGGCCACCACGGGAGCGACGTACGGCAGCAGCATCATCGCCCGCACGATGCCCCTTCCACGGAACCGCTGCCGCAGGGCCAACGACGCGACCAGGCCGAGCCCGACCGCGAGCGTGGTGCCGCCCACCGAGTAGATCAGGGTGGTGAGCAGCGACCCCCAGAACCCGTCGGAGGTGAACACGTCGACGAAGTTGTCCAGACCGTAGTCACCGAACAGTCCGACCGTGCGCAGCTGGATCAGCCGCAGGTCCTGGAACGAGAGCATCACCGTCCACAGGATCGGCAGGACGACGACCAGCACGACGACCGCGAGTGTCGGCGAGATCAGCAGGAAGCCGGCCCGCGCCTCGGCCCGGCGCAGGGAGCCGGGACGTGCTTTGGTCACTTCAGGGAGTCCTGGATCGACGTGACCGCGTCATCTGCCTCCTTCGCGGCGGTCTCGCCGTCCACCTCTCCCGTGGTCACCTTGTTGACCTCCTGTGCCACCGGGAGCTCGCTCAGCGTGGCGCCCAGCAGGCCGCCGGCGCCCTGGGTGATGGCCCAGCGCTGGATGGTGTCCGGGCTGGTGCGCAGCGCGTCGAGCACCTCCGCGTCGTAGAAGTCGGACAGCGGGGCCTTGGTGTCGACTCCGGCGGGCAGCTCGCTCCACGCGTCGATGTACTTCGTCGGGTCGTCCGCCGTGCCCTGACGCGTCGGGATCTTGCCCTCGGGGGCGAAGCCGATCCAGTCGGTGTAGCCCTCCTCCATCATGTAGCTGATGAACTTCTCCGACGCATCGGCGTCCGCGTCGATGGTCGCGACCCAGGAGACCACCTCGCCGAACTGCGCAGGCTCCGTGCCGCTGGGACCCTGGAGCGCGGTGACGACACCGCTCATCTTGGCCAGGGCTGCGGGGTCGGACTTGCACTCCGCACACGTCGGCTTGGCGTCGTTGCGCAGGCCGGCCAGCTCGTCGAGGATGAACGAGGACCAGATCACCATCGCGGCATCGCCGGCGAAGTACGTCGCCCGGGTGGTGTCGACATCCTGCGTGCCGGGCACCGAGTAGTTCTGGATCAGGTCACCGTAGAAGGAGAAGGCCTCGGCACAGTTCGAGGTGTCCAGCGTGACCTCCTGCTTGTCGTCGACCATCTCGCAACCGTTGGCCAGCGCCAGGTGCTCGAACGTCTGCTCGGTGAACGCGTCGTTCGCGACGTTGGCCCCCACGAACCCGGCGACGTCACCGCTGTCGAGCTTCTTGGCCGCCGCGGTGATGTCCGCGTAGGTCTCCGGAGCCGCCAGACCGGCCTTGTCGAAGAGGTCCTTGCGGTAGACCAGCAGCTGCGCCCAGCCGTCGCTCGGCACCGACAGCTGCTCGTCCCCGTCGCGGGTCAGCTCCAGAGCCTGCTTGGAGAAGGTCTCCTCGCCGAGGTCGTCGATGACGGCCGCGGCGACGTCGGAGTTCGACAGCTCGTTGACCGCGAGCTCGCGCACCCCCGACAAGGACAGCGCCCCGACCAGGTCCGGCAGCTCACCCGAGGCCGCGGCGGACGTGAGCAGCTGGCTGTACTGGTCCTCGGCGACACCGACCAGCTTGACCTTGATGCCGCTCTGCTTGGTGAACGCGGCGGCGATCTTCTTCTGCGCCGCCATCCGGTCGGGCAGGTTCTCCAGCGTCCACACCGTGATCTGGTTGTCGCCGTCGCCACCGCCTCCGCCGTTGTCCCCGCCGCAGCCCGCGGCCGCGGCGAGTACGGCGAGCGCTACACCGGCGAGCACCGCCCGCGGACCGCGCCTGCTCATCTGGGTGTTACCGATGCTTGTACGCATGAAATCCTCCGCGGTCCGCCGTCACCCTGAGTTCTATCCGCCTTCTGAACAAAAGTAAGTGAGCAAGCCGTGACGGTCAAGGTACTGTGAGCCGGTGGAAGCAGCCCTCGGTGATTCCGTCGAGAGCACCACGCACACCGGGGCACCGGCCGGCACGGGCCCGATGACCCATGGCGAGGTGCTCGACCTGCTGCGGCGGCGCGGGCCGACGACCCGGCGCGATCTGCTCCAGCTCACCCACCTGTCCCGCACGACACTGGTCGAGCGTCTCGACACGCTGCAGCGGTTGAAGCTGATCCGGGAGGGGCCCCGCGGGACGGCACGCTCCGGACGGCCACCGGTGCTGCTGGAGTTCGACGAGAGCAGCAGGATCACGCTGACCATCGATGTCGGGGCAGCGCACACCGAGGGAGCGGTCACCGACCTCGCGGCGCGGCGCCTTGTCCTGCAACGGTCTCCGGTCGAGCTGAGCGCCGATGCCGCGACGGTGACCGAGCAGCTGGTCGGTTTTGCCGCGGAGGTGCTGGCGGCGGGGCCGCAGCACACCGAGCTGCTCGGGATCGGAATCAGCTTCCCGGGCCTGCAGAGCCCCCGGCACGGCCTGATCGAGGCACCGGCGGTCCTCGGCCACTGGGACGGTGCGCCGCTGGGTGCCCGTTTCGAGGAGGCCTTCGGCGTCCCGGCCGTGCTGGCGAACGACGCGCACGCGATGGCGTACGGCGAGTACCTCGCCGACGGGAGACGTCGTACCCTGCTGGTGGTCAAGGTGTCCACCGGGATCGGCGCCGGTCTCGTCCTCGACGGACGGCTGCACACCGGCGACTCGCACGGGGCGGGGCAGTTCGGCCATATGCGGGTGGCCGGCCTCGACGGCAGGTGTCCCTGCGGCAAACGTGGCTGCCTGGCCACCGTGGCCAGTGGCCGCGCGCTTCTCGCGCGGCTCGAACCGCACGGCGTCACGACCCTGGACGAGGTGGTGCAGGGAGTCGAGCGCGGCGACGCCGAAGTGGTCGGGGCCTTGACCGACGCCGGTCGGGCGGTGGGCACCGTCCTGTCCGGTGTGGCGACGATGCTCGACCCGGGGGCGATCCTGTTCGGCGGCAGCCTCGGTCGGCTCGCGCCGTTCATCGAGGCGGCCCGGACCCCGATCAAGGAGCTGACGTACGCGCGGACCGCCGCCGGCATCGACATCGGCCCGACGGTGCTCGGCCAGGAGTCCGCGGTCACCGGGCTGGGGGCGCTGATCGTGGACGAGGCGCTTTCTCCTCGGTCCGTCGACGCCCTGGTGGCCGGCACCGCCCGGGCCCGGCGCACTCCGCGCTGAAGCCGGCGTCCCCCGGACCGCGACCCATCCGCGGCCGGGACCGCTGCGAACCCCTGGCATGCGGAACGCTCAGCACAGGACCGAGCGGCGGCGGACAGCCGTCGTGGGCAGCGGCGTGGCCGGGCTGACGGCCGCCCATCTGCTGCGCGACACCGGCGACGTCGTCCTCTACGAGGCCGATCGCCGGCTCGGCGGGCACGCGGACACCCATGCCGTCGACCTGGGCGACGGGCGGACCGTGGCCGTGGACACCGGGTTCATCGTGCACAACGACCGGACCTACCCGACGCTGTGCCGGCTGTTCGAGCAGCTGGGCGTGGCGACGCAGGAGTCCGACATGAGCATGTCGGTGCGGTGTGTGGAGACCGGCCTCGAGTACGCCGGAGCGAGGGGCGCGCGCGGCCTGTTCGCCCAGCCCCGGAACATGTTGCGCCCGTCGTACCTGAAGATGCTCGGCGAGGTGCCGCGGTTCCACCGCGCGGCCCGCACCCTGCTCGCCGAGCCCGAGGCGGACGACGGTGCGGACCAGAGCCTCGCCACCTTCCTCCGGCGCGGCGGCTACTCCCCCGCGTTCCACGACTGGTTCATGACTCCGTTGGTCGCCGCGGTCTGGTCCTGCGCACCCGACGCCGCGCTCGACTACCCGGCCCGCTACCTGTTCCGCTTCCTGGACCATCACGGCATGCTCAGCGTGTTCGGCTCCCCGAGCTGGCGCACGGTGGTCGGCGGAAGCAAGGTGTACGTCGACCACATCGCCTCGGGTCTGGACGAGGTCCGGCTGCAGAGCCCCGTGACCGTGATCCACGAGCACCCGGACGGCGTGGACGTCACCGACGGCACCGGACACCGTGACCGGTTCGACGCGGTCGTGGTCGCCACCCACCCGCACCAGGCGCTGGCCATGCTTCGCGACCCCGCCCCGGTGCAGCGCGACGTGCTCTCCGCGATGCCGTATGCGTCGAACACCGCGCTCCTGCACACCGACACCAGCCTGCTGCCCCGGTCGGACTCCGCACGGGCGGCGTGGAACTACCTGCGCCGCGGACCCGGCACGGACCACGTCGTGGTCAGCTACGACCTCACCCGCCTGCAGCGCCTCGACCGAGGACAGGACGCGGTCACGGACCGACGGTTCGTGCTCACGCTGGGCGGCCACGACCTCGTCGACCCCGCACAGGTGATCGAGGAGATGCACTACGAGCATCCGATCTACAACGGTGCCTCCCGGGCTGCCCAGCAACGGCTGTCCGAGATCGACACCGCCCGGATCCGGTTCGCCGGGGCCTACCACGGGTGGGGGTTCCACGAGGACGGTGCGCGCTCCGGTGCCGCCGCCGCGACCGCTCTCGGCGGGCAGTGGTGATGACCGCGCCGCGACTCGTCGACACCACCATCCGGCACCAGCGGCTCGGACCCGTCCGGCACGGCTTCCGGCAGCGCTCCTACTCCTGGCTGGTCGACCTGGACGCGCTTCCGGACCACGGCGCGCTGGCCCGGTTCGAGGCACGCGACCACCTCGGCAGCCCCGACCGGAGCATCCGGGAGAACCTCGATGCGTTCCTGGCCGACAACGGCGTGCACCTCGGATCAGGCCGGGTCCTGATGCTCGCCAACGCCCGGGTGCTCGGTCACGTGTTCAACCCGATCACCGTGTTCTGGTGCTACGCCCCGGACGAGCGGCCGGCCTGTGTGGTGGTCGAGGTGCACAACACCTACGGCGACCGGCACGCCTACCTGGTCCATCCCGACGCACACGGCCACGCGCGGGTCGAGAAGCGGCTGTACGTCTCGCCGTTCAACGACACCAGCGGCTGGTACGAGCTCCGCGTCCCCGGGCCGGGCGACACCGTCCACGTCGCGGTGACCCTGCACCGCGAGGGCCATCCGCCGTTCCGCGCCTCACTGCACGGGCGCACCCGCCCCGCGAGCCGTCGCGCCGTCGTCCGGCTGGCGCTCACCCGACCCTGGGAACCGCTGTTGGTGACCCTGCGGATTCGGGTACACGGTCTCTGGTTGTGGCTGCGAGGCCTCAAGATCCAGGACCGTCCCACCAACGTCAGCAAGGAGACCGCTCGATGACCGATGCCACCCTGTTCGCCGTACCCCGCTCCGCGCCGGGGCGGGTCGACCTGGACCGCTGGCCGGACCTCGCCGCGGTGCCCGGGACGCTGCGGACCTCCGTGTCCGCCGAGGTCGCCGGCAGGCTGTTCCGCCGGATGGTGCGGCGGCTCCCCGTGCGCGTGCAGCTCCCCGACGGCACGATCGTGGCGGGCCCGGCCACCGCGCCCGACGCACCCATGCTCTGCGTACGCCGTCCCCGGTCGTTCATGTCGCGCGTGGGCCGGCACGGGCTGATCGGCTTCGGCGAGGCCTACATGGCCGGCGACTGGGACGCCGAGGACCTGGCCGGCGTGCTCACGCCGTTCGCCGCGCACGTGGACCGCCTCGTTCCGGTCTGGCTGCAGCGGCTGCGCGGGCTGTACGACGCACGCCATCCCGCCACGGACAGCAACGCGATCGGCAACAGCCGCTCCAACATCTCCCGCCACTACGACCTGTCCAACGCGCTGTTCGCGTCCTTCCTGGACGAGACGCTGACCTACTCCGCCGCGCTCTTTCCCGACCTCGACCGCGGTCACCACCCGACCTGGACCGACCTCGCCGACGCACAGCGCCACAAGATCGACCGGCTGCTGGACGCCGCCGGCGTGGGGCCCGGGTCCCGGGTGCTCGACATCGGCACCGGTTGGGGCGAGCTGGCGATACGTGCCGCGGGCCGCGGAGCCCGTGTGCGGTCGCTGACCCTGTCCAGCGAGCAGCAGGCGCTGGCCCGGGAGCGGATCGACGCGGCCGGGCACGCGGACCGGGTCGACGTCGACCTGCTCGACTACCGGGCAGCCGACGGCACCTACGACGCGATCGTCTCGGTGGAGATGATCGAGGCCGTCGGCCACGACTACTGGCGCACCTACTTCGAGAAGCTCGACGCGCTGCTCGCCCCCGGCGGGAAGGTGGCGATCCAGGCGATCACGATGCCGCACCACCGGATGCTCGCCACGCGGCACAGCTACACCTGGGTGCACAAGTACATCTTCCCCGGCGGCGCCTTGCCCTCGACCGAGGCGATCGACCGGATCACCGCCCGGTACACCCGGCTGCGGGTCACCGAACAGCTGGCGTTCGGCCCGCACTACGCCGAGACCCTGCGGCTGTGGGACGAACGGTTCCGCGGCGCCGCGGACGAGGTCACCGGCCTCGGCTTCGACGACGTGTTCCGGCGGATGTGGCACTTCTACCTCGAGTACTCCCGCGCCGGGTTCGCTGCGGGCTACCTCGACGTGCACCAGATCCTGCTGGACCGGCCCGAGGAGCAGAGCCGATGACCACGCTCGCCGTCCACGAGACCGGGGTCGCCGCGGCACTGGCCGACCTGCTCGTCCCGCACCTCGGTGGCCCGCTGCCGGTGCACCTCGAGGCCTGGGACGGCAGCGCCGCCGGACCCCCGGACGCACCCACGGTCCGGCTGCACAGTCCCGACGCTCTGCGCCGGATCCTGTGGCATCCCGGTGAGCTGGGCGCGGCCCAGGCCTACGTCACCGGCGAGCTCACGGTGGACGGTGACCTCGACGCGACGCTGAGCCACGTGCGGACGGTGGCCGTGCAACGCGCCGGTGCCGCGCGTCGCCCGGGTCCGCGCGCGGTCCTCCGGCTGCTCCGCACGCTGCGTGACGTGGGCGGTCTCGGCACGCCGCTGCCCGCACCGGCCTCCCAGGCCCGGGTGCGCGGCCGGATGCACTCGCTGGGCCGCGACCGCCAGTCGATCAGCCACCACTACGACCTCTCGAACGAGTTCTACGCCTTGATCCTCGACGCGCAGATGGCGTACTCGTGCGGCTACTGGACCCGCGACGACCCGGCGTACACCCTCGATGACGCGCAACGCGACAAGCTGGACCTGGTCTGCACCAAGATCGGGCTCGAGCCGGGCATGCGGTTCCTCGACGTGGGCTGCGGCTGGGGCGCGCTCAGCCTGCACGCGGCCGAGAGGTACGGCGCGCAGGTGGTCGGTGTCACCATCTCCGCCGAGCAGAAGCGGTACGTCGACCAGCGGATCGCCGAGCGGGGTCTCGCCGACCGGGTGGAGATCCGCCTGCAGGACTACCGCGAGGTGTCCGACCCGCCGTTCGACGCCGTCGCCTCGCTGGAGATGGGCGAGCACGTCGGCCGGCGCAACTACCCGGCCTACGCGGCCGCCCTGCACCGGGCCGTGCGCCCCGGCGGGCAGGTGCTGGTCCAGCAGATGTCGCGACACGGGCGTCACCCCGGCGGTGGGCCGTTCATCGAGTCGTTCATCGCGCCTGACATGCACATGCGTCCGGTCGGCGAGACGGTCGGCCTGCTGGAGCAGTCCGGCCTCGAGATCCGTGACGTGCAGGCCCTGCGCGAGCACTATGTCCGCACCGTCGCCGCCTGGCTGGACCGCTTCGAGGCCAACCAGGACCGGGTCCGCGAGCTCGTCGGGGACGAGGTCGCGCGGGTGTGGCGGTTGTACCTCGTCGGCGGTGGTCAGGCGTTCCGGGACAACCGGATGGGAGTCGACCAGATCCTCTGCGCGCGGCCCGACGACCGAGCGGCTCGATGACGGACCAGTCCTTGCTGGGATTCGTCTGGGTCGCCGCCGCTGCTCTGGCCGGCGTGATCGTGCTGGTGGCCGCGACGGCGGTGGTCGCGCGCAAGGTGGGCCGGGTCAGCGTGATGGACGTGACCTGGGGACTGGGGTTCACCGTCGTCGCGCTCGTCGCCCTGGCCGTCGGCGGCGGCGACCTTTTCCGACGGATCGTGCTCGCCGTCCTGGTGACGGTCTGGGGCGCCCGGCTGGCCTGGCACATCCAGCGCCGCAACGGCGGGCGCGAGGACCCACGCTACGAGAAGCTGCTCGAGAAGGCGCCCGGCGACCCGTTCCGCTACGCGGTGACCCATGTCTTCGCGCTCCAGGGACTGCTGGTCTGGCTGATCGCGATGCCGCTCCAGGTCAGTGCGGTGGCCGGCCGCGGCTCCCGGTGGGTGCTCGTGCTGGGCGCGGCGCTGTGGCTCGTCGGTGTGGCGTTCGAGGCTGTCGGGGACGCCCAGCTGGCCCGGTTCAAGGCCGACCCGGCCCACCACGGGAAGCTGATGACCCGTGGCCTGTGGGCCTGGACCCGGCACCCGAACTACTTCGGCGACGCCTGCGTCTGGTGGGGCCTGTTCGTTGTCGCGGCCTCCGCCTGGCCGGGCGTGCTCACGTTCCTGAGCCCGGTCGCGATGACCGTGATCCTGGTCTGGGGAACCGGCGCACGGATGACCGAACGGACCATGGCGCAGCGGCCCGGCTGGGACGACTACGCCGCACGCACCAGCTCGTTCGTCCCCCGTCCGCCGCGATGAGTCACGCGTGCTCGGTCCAGCAGGCCAGGACGCTGGTCGCGACGGCGTACGCGAGGTCGGTCTGCGACATCGAGTGGTCCGGCCCGAGCTTGTCCGGCAGAGCGGTGGCGTCGACCTGCAGGGTCTTCCCGTCCCGGATGAACACGACCGTGCCGTCGTCGGTCTCGTAGGCCGGCAGTCCCAGGCCGTACATCCCGCGCAGCTCCTCGGTGTCGCCCAGCTCGGTGCGGAGGTCGGCGAAGTACTGCTTTCCGGCCGCCTCGTCGGTCGCATCGTGCACCGAGAGGACCAGCGGCCCGCCCTGCAGCTGGTAGGTGCAGGTGAACATCGGCTGAGCCCACGCCGAGGTGGGAGCCGGTTCGGTGTCGAGGGCGAGGATCCTGGACACGTCGGCGACCACGTCACCGGAGCAGACCATCCGCGCTGCCGGCGACGGGCCGACCGGCTCGGGTGACGCGGACGCGTCCGGCCCGGACCCGTGGTCGTGGTCGTGGTCGTGGTCGTGAGTCATCCCCGGCATGTCCGCCATCTCGGAGTCGGACATCACCGTGCCGTCGGGCATCGTGTGCAGGGCACTCGGGCCAGCGGCGGGTGGCGGCTCGGCGGCTGTGCTCGCGCACCCGGTGATCAGCATCGCGGACACGGCCATCGAGGCCAACAGGCTCGTCCGGTTCATCTTCGACTCCCTTCGCCAGGCGTACCGCAGCGCGCCGTGGTCCGGTCTTGTGTCCGGTGGTTCGTCGCTCAGGCGTCCAGGGTTTGGTCGCTCCGGCGATTCGCGGCGGGCTCCGGAGCGGGCGGAAAGGTCACGGCTTGGTAACGACACCCGTTTCGGACCAATCCACGAACGACCGGGGCGGCGAACCCCGGGCACACGAGGCGCTCGCCGCGCACGAACCGAAGAGCGGTGCGCCACACGAAAGGAGTTCCCATGAGGAAGCCACTGACGCTGCTGGTGCCGCTTGCCGCGGCAGCACTGACCGTCGCGATGTCGCCGACCGCGGCGTTCGCGGATGGCGCGGACGGCACCTACCAGACGACCCTCGACCCGCTGAACGGCTCGTCCGGTTCCGGGATGGCGATGATCTCGGTGACCGGCGACCAGGCGAGCATCGACCTCAGCTGGAGCGGCCTGCCCGAGACGTTCATGGACGCGCCGTACCCGCACGTGCAGCACATCCACATCGGGAACCGGGGCGAGTGCCCTTCACCGTCGGACGACGCGAACGGTGACGGCATCGTGGACACGGTCGAGGGTCAGCCGGCGTACGGCGCCATCGGCACCACGTTGTCGACCAAGGGCGACACCAGCGCCGCGGCGGGCACGAACATCAAGATCGCGCCCGGCGGCAGCAGCCTGGACTACAGCCGCACCATCACGCTGAGCCAGGACACTCTGGACGCCCTCGCCTCGGGCACCGGCGTGATCGTGGTGCACGGCCTCGACCCGGCGACGCTGAGCAAGAAGGCGGCCAACGCCAAGAGCAACCTGGTGCCCGAGCTTCCGCTGGCGGCCACCTCGCCGGCGCTGTGTGGGGCGCTGAGCGCGTCGCCCACCGGCGGTGTGGCCACCGGCAGCGGTTCGACCTCCGGTGTCGAGAACGTCGCACTCTTCGGTGCGGGCGGTGGCCTGCTCGCCGCTGCCGGTGTCGGCCTCGTCGGTCGGCGTCGTCGTTCGGTCACCCAGGCCGGCTGAGCCCGGCTCTCGATGATGCGTGACCACTCGGTGATCGGCGGTCGTCGCGGCGGGCTCCTGCTCGTCGTGGCGGCCGCCGTCGCCGGCGTCATCGTGCTCGGCTTCGCACTGGCCTCCCAGGAACCCGCGCCGCCGTCACCGCCCGGATCGGCGGTCGGCACGATCGACCCGTCACCGGCGACGTCGCAAGACCGCACACCGTCGGCGGATCCGACGCCGGACCGGCCGGAGCCTGAGCACGACGTCGTGGGTGCCGCCGAGGAGGTGCCGCTCGGGGCCTCCGAGCCGGTGTCGGTCTCGATCCCCGCGATCGACGTACGCACGGAAGTCATCGCGCTCGGCAAGGCTCCCGACGGCACGCTCGCGGTCCCGCAACCGGGGCCGAACCTCGACAAGGCCGCCTGGTTCGAGGACTCCCCCACACCAGGTCAGCCCGGTCCGTCGGTGATCGAGGGGCACGTGGCCACCGAGCAGCGTGGGCCCTCGGTGTTCTTCAACCTCGGAAACCTGCGCCCCGGCGACAAGATCAGCGTCGAGCGCGAGGACGGGAAGGTCGCGGTCTTCACCGTGGACGGGCTTCGGGACTTCGACAAGGACACGTTCCCGACCAAGCTGGTCTACGGCGGCAACCTGAGCACGCCGACACTGCGGCTGATCACCTGCAGCGACTTCGACGCGAGCATCGGTCACCACACCGGGAACCTGGTGGTCTTCTCGCACCTGACCCGGGTCCGCGGCGCCTAGCCAGGACCACGCCGCGGCGAGCCGACGCGACGCCGGGCACAACCCGCCCGCATAACCTCTCCGGCGGTGAGTCGTTAGGGGTCGTACGACTCGGGCGTCGAAGGTCCCGGGCATCTCTCCCCCGAAGGAGTACCGGGCATGCGGACTTCCCGCGCACGGCAGGTGCTGGCGGTAGCGACCGCGTCAGCCACGATCGCCGGCCTCTCGTTCTCGTCGAACGCGATGGCCGTCACGACCATCGGCGACGACCCCACCTCGGCCACGGCCACGGACAGCCGGATCGGCGATCTCGTGCGGCCCACCACGGCGCAGGCCGACGCGGTGACGCGGATCGTGCAGGCCAGTCCGGGGACGCGTGCGACCTGGGACCCGCGGTTCGGCACGCCGCGGACGCTGACCCCCGAGCTCGGGAGGACCCTGTCCGGGCCACGTTCCGGAGCCGCGGTCGAGATCGCCCGGGCGTGGCTGACCGAGCACCGGGCCATGCTCGGCCTCAGCAGCACCGACATCGCGGCCCTCGAGCTGCGTCGCGACCACGTGCTGCCCGGCACGGGCACGCATGTCGTCCAGTTCACGCAGACGTTCAACGGCCTCGCCGCCGCCCGGGGTGGTTCGCTCGGTCTCGCGGTCACCCGCGACGGGTCAGTGCTCAGCTACACGGGCGAGACCGTGCGCGGGAGCACGATGCACGGCTCCTTCACGCTGTCGCCGGCGGACGCGCTCACAGGCGTCGCGGACAGGCTCGCTGGCTCACTTGCGTTCACGGCGACGCAGACCGGGTCGAAGGCCGGCTACGACGTGTTCGCCAAGGGCCCGTTCGCGGCCTCGTCCTACGTCAAGAAGGTCGCGTTCCCCACGAGCAGCGGCGCGCGTGCGGCGTACTCGGTGCTCTTCATCGAGAAGCTCGACGAGGGCTACCAGGTCGTCGTGGACGCGGAGACCGGCAAGCAGCTCTACAGGTCGAGTCTGGTCCAGCACGACACCGGCGGCACGATCTACGACAACTACCCGGGCGCCCCGGCCGGCGGTGAGCCGCGGCACGTGTCCTTCGACGCCACCGCGGAGTCTCCCCACGGGTACCTCGACCCGACCGGCCTGCTCGGCACCGGCATCACCACGTTCGGCAACAACGCGAACGCGCACGCGAACTGGTCGAACTTCATCGCTCCGGTCGATCCGGGCCCGCGCCCGGTGAGCCCGACCGGCCAGTTCGACTACCGGTTCGCCGACCACTGGGGCAGCACCGACTGCGACCCGACGTCCTACCCGCAGGACCAGGAGCCGGCGAGCACCAACCTCTTCTACCAGCACAACCGGATCCACGACGAGTACTACCGGCTGGGCTTCACCGAGAGCGGCGGCAACTTCCAGCTCAACAACTTCGGCGAGGCCGGCAACCCGGGCGACGCGATCCAGGGCCTGGTGCAGGCCGGAGCGGTGTCCGGCGGCGACCCGACGTACACCGGCCGCGACAACGCCTACATGCTCACCCTCCCCGACGGCATCCCGCCGTGGAGCGGGATGTTCTTGTGGGAGCCGATCGACGACTCGTTCGAGGGTCCCTGCGCCGACGGTGACTTCGACGCCGGGGTGATCCAGCACGAGTACACCCACGGCCTCTCGAACCGCTACGTCGGCACCGAGGACGGCGCGCTCGGCACCCACCAGTCCGGCTCGATGGGTGAGGGCTGGGGCGACTGGTACGCCCTGGACCACCTGCACCGGGAGGGCTACCAGAAGGACTCGGTCGTCGGTGCCTACGTGACCGGCAACAAGACCCGCGGCATCCGCAACTGGGCCTACGACGAGAACCCGACCACCTTCGGTGACATCGGCTACGACGTGGTCGGCCCCGAGGTGCATGCCGACGGCGAGATCTGGACCGCGACCCTGTGGCAGATGCGCCAGGCACTGGTGGCGAAGTACGGCGAGCGGACCGGGTCGGACATCAGCGAGCACATCGTCACCGACGCGATGCCGCTGAGCCCGAACAACCCGTCGATGCTCGACGAGCGGACCGCGATCATGACCGCGCTCGACAACCGGTACCACGCGCGGGCCGACTTCGACCAGCTCGTCGACACCGTCTACTCCGCGTTCGCCCAGCGGGGCATGGGTGTCTCGGCACACAACACCGTCACCGAGGCGGACCCGACAGGCGGCAACGACACCGACGGCGTGCCGGGCTTCGAGAACCGCAACCCGGCGCTGAACGGCACGATCAGCGGCACCGTGCTCAACGCCTCCACGGGTGAGCCGGTCGAAGGAGCGCGGATCATGCTCGGCGAGTTCGAGGCCCGCACGACCCCGGTCGCCACGACGGGTCCCTCCGGCGCCTTCCGGATCACAGCCACCCAGGCGACGTACCCGCTCACCGTCCAGGCCCGTGGCTTCGGCGCCCAGACTTTCGCGGGCGTCCAGGTGAAGAAGGGTGCGACGACCACGAAGAACCTCACGCTGGCACCGAACCTCGCCTCGAAGACCTTCGGGGCCACCTCCGTGACCGGGGACGCCGGCGCGGCGATGGACGACACCGAGGCCAGCTCGTGGAAGACCCCCAAGGGCAGCAAGGCGGTGATCAAGCTGGCCAAGCCGTCGGTGATCGACACCGTCCAGGTCAGCGCGTTCACCAACAGCCGGTTCGAGGGCCTGAAGAGCTTCACACTGCAGACCAGCACGGACGGCGTGAACTGGAAGACGCAGCCCGTGGGCGGCACCGACGCGTTCGGCTACCAGGCCCCGCGCCCGGTCGTCGGGGACCTGCACTACAAGACGTTCGCGCTCCCGAAGCCGACGAAGGCCGGCTACCTCCGGTTCTGGGCCGACGAGCCGCAGGGCAACACGAAGACGAGCGTGCAGGTCGGTGACATCCAGGTGTTCAGCAGCACGGTGTCGGGCCTGACCCCGCCGCCCCCGCCGCCGCTGGACAAGCCGGTCACCGAGACGTTCACGATCGCCGCCGGGAACCCGGTCAACGTGGTCTCGCCCGGCGTGGTGGGCACCGAGCTCGAGAACGCCTGCGTCGTCCCCCCGGCCAGCCAGGACACCGACGGCCACGTCACCGTCCTGAAGGGCGAGGCGAACGACGGTCAGCACGCGTTCTCGATGACCTCGAGCGCCACGAACGTGGACACCGACGTGTACCTCTACGACGCCGACTGCGTCCTGCTCGGCTCGTACGCCACCTCCGCGGCGAACGAGGCCGGCACGATCCCGTCGGGTACGGCGTACCTCCTCACGTCGCTGTACGCCGGAGCGGCAGTCGACTACACGCTGACCATCAGCGACACCAAATGACGGCAGACGGGACACGTGCGGCAGACCTCGCCCGCCGGCACCCGGCACCCGCTACTTTGGTGCCATGGGGGTCATCGAAACCGCTGGGCTGACGAAGCGGTATCCGCGCGTGACGGCGCTCGACGAGCTCGACGTCTCCGTCGCGGACGGAGTCACCGGGCTCGTCGGCGCCAACGGTGCCGGGAAGTCGACGCTGATCAAGATCCTGCTCGGCCTGGTCCCTGCCACCACCGGGACCGCGCACGTGCTCGGGCACGACGTCGCGACCGAGGGTGCCCGGATCCGTTCGCTGGTCGGCTACATGCCCGAGCACGACTGCCTTCCGGCGGACGTGTCCGCCAGCGACCTCGTGGTGCACATGGGCCAGATGTCGGGGCTGCCCTACCCCGCCGCACGGGAGCGCGCCTCCGACGTGCTGCGCCATGTCGGTCTGGCCGAGGAGCGGTACCGGCCGATGGGTGGCTACTCCACGGGCATGAAGCAGCGCGCGAAGCTGGCCCAGGCCCTCGTCCACGACCCGCGGCTGGTCCTGCTGGACGAGCCGACCAACGGGCTCGACCCCTCCTCGCGCGACGACATGCTCGCGCTGGTGCGCCGGATCGGCACCGAGTTCGGGATCGCGGTCCTGGTCACCTCGCACCTGCTCGGTGAGCTGGAGCGGATCAGTGACCACGTCGTCGTGCTCGACAGCGGCCGGCTGCTGCGCTCCTCGGCCACCACCGACTTCCTGCACAAGACCGGCAGCCTGCTGGTCGAGGTGCAGGGCCGCACCGACGCCGACCGGCTGCTCGGTGAGGCTCTCGCTGCCGCGGGGCTGCACGTCCGGGGCACCGAGGACCGGATGCTCGAGGTCGAGGTCCACGACGAGTCGACACCGGACGTGGTCCGCGACGTCACCGTCGACCTCGGGCTCGGGCTGGTCCGGATGCAGGAGCGGCACCACCGCATCGAGGACGTCTTCCGGGACGGGGGTGCCGGCAGTGTCCAGCCCGTCTGAGTCCTCGCTGGCCGCCACGGCGCCCGCCGGCGTCATCCACGACATCGGCTACCGCCCTTATGCCGGGCCACGGCTCGGTGAGCGAGCGGTCGCGTGGGCGTTGTTCGTCACCGGGCTGCGCAACTGCTTCGGTCTCGGCCGGTCCGGACGGTCCAAGATCCTCCCGATGGGCCTGCTCGGGCTGATGCTGCTCCCGGCCCTGATCCTGGTCGGCGTCCTGGTGCAGGCGCGGCAGCTGCTCGGGCTCGACGAGCACATCGTCGCCTACTCCACGTACCCGATCACCACGCAGCTGCTGATCTCGGTCTTCGTCGCCGCGCAGGCGCCGGCCCTGATCTCCCGCGACCTCCGGTTCCGCACGATCACGCTCTACCTGGCACGGCCGGCCCGGCGTACGACGTACGTGCTGGTCCGGCTGGCCTCGCTGACCGTCGCCACCCTCGTGCTGATCGGGGCGCCGCTGCTGCTGATGTACGTCGGAGGGCTGCTCGCGGACCTGCCGCTGGGCCGTGAGACCGAGCGTTTCCTGGCGGCCATGGTCGGGGCCGTGCTGCTCGCACTGGCTCTGTCCTGCCTCGCGGCTCTGGTCTCGGCCCTGACCATCCGGCGCGGTCTGGCGGTGGCCGCGGTGATCGTCGTGCTGCTGGTCAGCTACACGATGGTGACGACGATCCAGGGAATCTCGATGGAGTCCGGCCACGAGGGCGTCGGCGAGGTCGCCGGGATCTTCTCGCCGTACACGCTGATCAACGGCGTCCAGGTGTTCCTTTTCGACTCACCGGCCGCGACCCCGACACCACCTACGGGCACCGGGATGGGGATCCTCTACCTCGTCGCCACGGCCGTCATGGTCCTCGGCTCTGTCGGCGCGATGCTCGCCCGCTACCGAAAGGTGAGCGGATGATCACCCCACGAAAACGCTCGCTCCGCTCCCGTTTCCGCGGGGACCCCGAATGACCACCATCCAGCTCGACCACGTGTCGCGGTGGTACCACAACGTCGTCGCGGTGAACGACGTCTCGATGACCATCGGCCCCGGCGTGACCGGACTGCTCGGCCCGAACGGTGCGGGCAAGTCCACGTTGATCGCGCTGATGTCCGGGTTCCTGGCGCCGTCGACCGGCACGGTCGCCCTGGACGGCGACCCGCTGTGGCGCAACGAGCAGGTCTACAAGAAGATCGGCCTGGTCCCGGAGCGTGAGGCGCTGTTCGAGTACCTCACCGGGCGACAGTTCGTGGTGGCGAACGCCGAGCTGCACGGGCTGCGCGACCCGGGTGCGGCGGCTCAGTCGTCGATCGCGCTGGTGGAGATGAGCGACGCGCAGGACCGGACGATCTCGACGTACTCCAAAGGGATGCGGCAGCGGATCAAGATGGCGTCGTCGCTGGTGCACGACCCGGCGGCGCTGCTGCTCGACGAACCGTTCAACGGGATGGACCCGAGGCAGCGGATCCACCTGATGGACCTGCTGCGCACGATGGGGGCCGAGGGACGCACCGTGCTGTTCAGCTCGCACATCCTGGAGGAGGTCGAGCAGGTGGCCCGCCAGATCGAGGTCGTGGT
>DASSBE010000105.1:0-5486 GCA_035699065.1 Nocardioidaceae bacterium | reverse complement strand
CCCCACATGTAGTCGCGGTCCTCGTCGGCGACCATCTCCAGGGTCAGCTCGTCGTGGTTGCGCAGGAAGATGCCCCACTGGCAGTTCTCCGGGATCGCCGGAGTCTGCTCGAGGATCTCCGAGATCGGGAACCGCGACTCGCGGCGGACCGCCATGAAGATGCGCGGCATCACCGGGAAGTGGAAGCACATGTGGCACTCGTCGCCACCCTCCTCGAAGTCCCCGAAGTAGTCGACGACGTCGGCCGGCCACTGGTTCGCCTCCGCGAGCAGCACCCGGTCCGGGTAGTGCTCGTCGACGTAGGTGCGGACGACCTTGAGGAACTCGTGGGTCTCCTTGAGGTTCTCGCCGTTGGTGCCCGGTCGCTCGTAGAGGTAGGGCACCGCGTCGAGACGGAACCCGTCGATGCCCATGTCGAGCCAGAACTTCAGGGCCTCGAACATGGCCTGGTGGACCTTGGGATTGTCGAAGTTCAGGTCCGGCTGGTGGCTGTAGAAGCGGTGCCAGAAGTACTGCTGGCGGACCGGGTCCCAGGTCCAGTTCGAGGGCTCGGTGTCGACGAAGATGATCCGGGCGTCCTCGTAGAGCTCGTCGGTGTCCGACCACACGTAGAAGTCCCCGAACGGCCCGTCGGGGTCCTTGCGGGACTCCTGGAACCACGGGTGCTGGTCAGAGGTGTGGTTCATCACGAAGTCGATGATCACCCGGATGCCACGGGTGTGCGAGGCATCGAGGAACCGGTGGAAGTCGTCGACCGAGCCGACCTCGGGAAGGATGTCGGTGTAGTCGGCGACGTCGTAGCCGCCGTCGCGCAGCGGCGAGGTGAAGAACGGTGGAACCCACAGGCAGTCGACGCCGAGCCACTCGAGGTAGTCCAGCTTCTCGGTGAGACCGTTGAAGTCGCCTACGCCGTCGCCGTTGGAGTCCTTGAACGAACGGACGAGCACCTCGTAGAACACCGCGGTCTTGAACCAGTCCGGTTCGTGGGCGGGCAGGCCCTCGGCCGTCTCCGGCATCTGATCGGTCACGGGCTGGGCCTCCGAACGGTCAGGATGTGGGCGGGCTCGTGGAACGGGTCGAGGCGCACGTAGTTGCGCTCACCCCAGATCCAGGTCTGGTCGCTCAGCTCGTCGTGGACCGCGAAGGTGTCCTCCCAGCCCATGCCCAGCGCCGGCATGTTCAGGTGCACCGTGGTCTCCCGGGCGGCGTGCGGGTCGACGTTCACCACGACGAGCACGGTGTCGTCGTCGGACTGCTTGGAGAAGATCAGGATCGACTCGTCGTCGCTGGAGTGCACGGTCAGGTTCCGCAGCTGCTGCAGGGCCGGGTGCGCGCGGCGCAGCTCGTTGAGCCGGGTGATGTACGGCGCCAACGACCGCCCCTCCGCCTCGGCTCCCGTCCAGTCCCGGATCCGGACCTGGTACTTCTCCGAGTCGAGGTACTCCTCGCTTCCCGGCTTGACCGCGACGTGCTCGAACAGCTCGAAGCCGGCGTAGACCCCCCATGAGGGAGAGGCCATCGCCGCGAGGGTGGCGCGGATCTTGAACGCCGCCGGTCCGCCGTACTGCAGGTAGGCGTGCAAGATGTCAGGGGTGTTGACGAACAGGTTCGGACGCAGCACGTGGCTGCTCTCGTGGGACAGCTCGGTGAGGTACTCCTCGAGCTCCCACTTGGCGTTGCGCCAGGTGAAGTACGTGTACGACTGGTGGAAGCCGACCGCGGCCAGCGCACGCATCATTGCGGGCTTGGTGAACGCCTCGGAGAGGAAGAGCACGTCTGGATCGGTCTTGCGGACCTCGCCGAGCAGCCACTCCCAGAACTGGACCGGCTTGGTGTGCGGGTTGTCGACGCGGAACACCCGCACGCCGTGCGACATCCAGTGTCGGACGATCCGGAGCACTTCGGCGTAGATGCCCTGCGGGTCGTTGTCGAAGTTGACCGGGTAGATGTCCTGGTACTTCTTCGGCGGGTTCTCGGCGTAGGCGATCGTCCCGTCGGCACGGGTGGTGAACCACTCGGGGTTCGTCTTGACCCACGGGTGGTCGGGAGCCGCCTGGAGCGCGAGGTCGATCGCGACCTCGAGGCCCAGCTCTCCGGCGCGCCTCACGAAGGCGTCGAAGTCCTCCAGGGTGCCCAGGTCGGGGTGTACGGCGTCGTGGCCGCCCTCGTCCGAGCCGATCGCCCACGGGGACCCGGGGTCGCCCCGCTCGACGACCAGGGTGTTGTTCGGGCCCTTGCGGTTGACCTTGCCGATCGGGTGGACCGGTGGGAGGTACACGACGTCGAACCCCATCGCGGCCACCGCATCGAGCCGTTTCGCCGCCGTCCGGAACGTCCCGGAGACGACCTCGCCCTGCGCGTCGATCGAGGCGCCCTCGGAGCGGGGGAAGAACTCGTACCACGAGCCGAACAGCGCCCTGGTCCGGTCCACGAACACCGGGTAGGCCTGCGAGGCCGTGAGCAGGTCGCGCAGCGGGAAACGGGCGAGCACGTCGTCGACCGCGGTGGAGGTCGCGGCGGCGTAGCGTACGGCGTCCGGCCGCGCGGTGTCCTGGACCGCCTTGATCGCGTCGTTGACCACCGCCCGCTCAGGTGCCTTGCGCGGCAGGTTCTTCGCGACCCGCTCCAGGAGCAGCACCCCTTCGGAGAACATCAGCTCCACGTCGATCTCGGCCGGGATCTTGATCCCCGCCGCGTGCCGCCAGGTGGCGATCGGGTCGCTCCACGCCTCGACCTGGAACGTCCACGGCCCCGGCGTGTCGGCACTGACCTGCGCGGTCCACAGGTCGGGCTCCTCCGGGTGCTTGCTCATCGGCACCCAGGGACGCCGCAGCCCCTCGGGGTCGACGAGCACCACGGCCGCGCTCATCGCGTCGTGCCCCTCGCGGAACGCCAGCGCGGTGACCGTGAACGGCTCGCCGACTGCCGCCTTCGCCGGGTAGCGGCCACACTCGACCACCGGCGTGACACCCATGATGGGGATTCGTCCAACCATGGGTTCAACCTGCCCCATCCGGACAAGACCATGCAAGCAGCGGTCGGAACAGGCGGGAGCCCCCGCTCAAGCGGGGGCTCCCGGTCCATCCGGCTTCTCGTGCTCAGCGCCTCAGGTTCAGACCCACCAGCACCGGGTCGTGGTCCGACGAGCGGTACGGCGTCGGCGCGTAGAGGGTCTCGTCCTGGCTGTCGGACTTGAAGGTGGCGTCGTAGTCCAACGCGGTGGGCTCGTCGGCGTTGATGTGCCACGTGGTGACCCCGGTGACCTGGTCGACCAGGCTGGCCGAGCCCAAGGCGTGGTCCAAGTAGCCCCACTGTCCGTCGAAGACGTAGGAGTAGGCGTCCTCACCCTCGAACTTCTCGACCAGGTTCTCGAACCCCGCGCCCTCCAGAGCCCGGATCGGGTCCTCCATGGCGTAGGAGTTCAGGTCACCCATGACCAGCACGTCGGAGTCCTTCTGGCCGTTGGGATCAGCCGCCAGCCAGGCGGCCAGCTCCTCGGCCGCCTGGGTCCGGGTCAGGTTGCAGTTGCCCTGGCCGTCCCCGGTGTCTGGGTCGACCGGCTTACAGTCCGAGCCCTTCGACTTGAGGTGGTTGACCGCGACCGTCACCCGGCCGCCGTCGTCGTCCTTGAACATCTGGGCGAGCGCCGGCCGGTTCTTCGGGTCGTCGTTGCCGCCGTAGACGAAGCTGTGCGTGTTGAGCACAGCGGTCCGGGCGATCGGACGGACCGTGGCCGGCTTGTAGAGCATGCCGACCTTGATAGCGTCGTCGCCGAGGGCATCCACCTGGTCGGTGCGTGCGTCGACGTCGATGAAGTCGTAGGTCCGCGCGCCGACCCGGGCGTTGAGCCGGTCGACCAGGTCCTGGATCGCGCTGGCCGGGCCGTACCCGTCGTTCTCGATCTCGATCAGGCCCACCACGTCAGCGTCCAGACCGGCGATCGCCGCGACGATCTTGTCGGCCTGCCGCTCGAACTCGAAGGCGTTGTCCGCGCCGCGGCACTCCATCGGTGGGCCGGCGACACCACCGGTGCAGTCGTCGCCGGACGTGCTGCGTTCGTTGAACGTGTTGAAGTAGTTCAGCACGTTGAAGCTGGCCACCTTCAGGTCGCCGCCCACCTCTTCCGGCTCGGTGGGCCGTGGGTTCGCCGCCTGGAACTCGATCGGGCCACCACCGAGCGCCCCGAGTGGTTGCAACCGGTACGACCCGTGGCCGTAGCCCAGCACGCCGACGATGTCGGTGGCGGTGTCCCCACCGCGGAGCGTGTTGTCGGCCGTCAGCGGTTCACCGCCGCGGGCGAACGGGACGGGGTCAGGGTTCTGCTCGTCGCTGCTGTCGTCGACGACGATCTGGTTCCGGTCGTTCGTGGCCTGCAGTGCCTGGGCCTCCGATCCGGGCAGGACCACGTTCGTCGGCTGCTGGAGCCGGCCGCCTGAGGAGAGGAGCACCTCGCCGTACCGGCCGAGCTGGAAGTGCTCGGTGACGCTCAGCGTCTGGGGGAAGGTGACCAGCATGCCCTCGTAGCGCTCCCGGTCCACGTCAGCGTCCACGTCACCACCGAACGGCAGGCTGACCTCGGTCGCCGCGACCGTCTGACCCACGTCACACCGCACGATGTCGTCTCCGAAGCTGCTGACCTGGGTCTGCCCGAAGAACTCGCTGACGTTTCCGGTCACCCGGACCAGGTCGCCGTTCGTGACCTGGTCGTCGCCGCCGTCGTAGACGAACAACCCGTCCGAGGTGGCCGGGTCGCCGTCTGTGCCGTCCCCGACACCCTGCAGGTAGAAGCCGCTGAGGTGGTTGTCGCCCTCGACGTCGCCTACCACGACGCCTTCGGTGGTGACCCGGCCGGTCACCGCGGCCTCGCTGCCGCTGCCCTGGATCGTCGGGATCGGGATGAAGGAGTGGTCGCAGACCGGCCCGGCCTCGAGGACCCTGAACGTGGTGGTGTCGTCGGCGGCCATCGCAGTCTGCTCGCCGTCGCGGTCGGTCACGTGGGCGGCGTGCACGGTGAGGGTGCAGTCACCCCCGGCCGGAAGCGAGGCGTCCGGGTCGACGCTGAAGGTAGTCGGCCCACCGATCACGCTCACCGGCACCGCGGTGCCGTCGCAGGCAAGCGTGAACGCGCCCGCCGCCGCGTCAACCTCCTCGCTGAAGGTCACAGTGAGCACCGACTCGTTGGGCACCTCGGTGGCACCCACGACCGGGTCGGTGGACTCCACGGTCGGCGCGACGTCCGGCGCGGGGCCCGCGGTGTGCGACCCAAGGCCCTCGAAGGTGCCGTTCGCGAACCCGTCCCACTCGACGGACGGGTCGAAGGCGTCGCTGCCGTCGGGATCTCCCGCGCTGACCGTCGACTTGCGCCGCAACGTGTTGTCCTGGGTGCTGGTGAGACCCGAGCCCCATTCGGCGGCATCGTCTCCCAGTCCGATCTGCCCGATCACGTCGACGGCCGCACCGTCGTGGGTCAGCACCACGGCATCGTC
>DASSBE010000104.1:0-5146 GCA_035699065.1 Nocardioidaceae bacterium | reverse complement strand
AGTACGAGAGGACCGGGATGGACGAACCTCTGGTGTGCCAGTTGTTCCGCCAGGAGCACGGCTGGTTTGCTACGTTCGGAAGTGATAACCGCTGAAAGCATCTAAGCGGGAAGCACGTTTCAAGATGAGGTTTCCCACCGGGTTAACCGGGTAAGGCCCCCAGTAGACGACTGGGTTGATAGGCCGGAGGTGTACAGCAGCAATGCATAGCCGACCGGTACTAATAGGCCGAGGGCTTGTCCCTCAAAGATGTTGCGCGTCCACTGTGTGGTTCCCGAGTTACGGTCGGGAGCCAGAACCAACCCGATACGGGTTGACTAAGTTTTGGTCAGACATAACTCAATAGAGTTTCGGCGGCCATAGCGAAAGGGAAACACCCGGCTCCATTCCGAACCCGGAAGTTAAGCCTTTCAGCGCCGATGGTACTGCACACGGGAGTGTGTGGGAGAGTAGGACGTCGCCGGACATTAACTTCGTAGAGGCCACCCATTCGGGTGGCCTCTACGCATTTCTGGATCAGTTTTGCCTGCCGGCGGGTGGTCCATGATGATGTCCGATGCACGATGTGTGTGAGTCGTCGAGATGAGGCGGGCCGGTCAACGGCCTGCGGAGAGAAGTCGTGGTGGCAGACGAACGCCGACCCCAAGGCCCGAACCGTGGCTCCGGCCGTGGTGGCAGCAGCTCCCGTGGCGGCGCCGGCTCGAGCCGGCCGTCCGCGGGCGGAGGCGGTCGTTCCTCCGGTGGTCGTTCTGGAGGCCGCGACACCGGTCGCCGTGATGACCGGGGCTCCGACAGGCGTGCCGGCGGCGGACAAGGAAGCCGGCCCCGACGCGACGAGAGATCACGTGACCCGGAGACGCGCTCCCAGGAGCAGTCCCGCTACGACGGACCGCCACTGGACGAGGCGATCACCGGCCGCGAGCTCGACCGCTCGGTGCGCCAACAACTCAAGGGGCTTCCCGAGAAGCTCGCCGTCCGCGTCGCGCGACACCTGGTCGCGGCCGGTCAGCTGCTCGAGGTGGACCCCAAGACCGCGTACCAGCACACGCTCGCTGCCCGGGCTCGTGCCGCCCGCATCGCCGTGGTCCGCGAGGCCTGCGGCGAGGCGGCCTATGCGGCCGGGGAGTACGCCGAGGCGCTCTCGGAGCTCCGCGCCGCGAAGCGGATGAACGGCGTGACCGACTACCTTCCGGTGATGGCTGACTGCGAACGGGCTCTCGGCCGCCCCGAGAAGGCGCTCGCGCTGGCCAAGAGTCCCGCCGTGGCCAACCTCGAACCGCACCTGCAGGCGGAGATGACGATCGTCGAGGCGGGAGCGCGCCGTGACCTCGGCGAGCTCGACGCCGCCGTCCGGACGCTGGAGAACGCTCCGGTGCGCTCCCGGACGCGTGCGGAGTGGGTGGTCCGGCTTCGCTACGCCTACGCGGACACGCTCCTGGCCGCGGGACGCACCGACGACGCGATCGTGTGGTTCCACCGCACCGCCGGGATCGACGGCGAAGGACTGACCGACGCCGCCGAGCGGCTCGCCGAGCTCGAGGGAGTCACGCTCACCGACACCTCCGATGACACCGATGACACCGACCTCACCGAGCCGAGCGGGGACGGCGACACCGACCGCTGAGCCGTCGAGCGCCCCGCGCCACCGCTGCAGGCCAGATCCGCGCCGCGGTTGTGCACAGGGCCGGGTTGTCCACTGGTCCGGACAGGTGACTCGAACCTGTCGCCACTACCTCCGATGCTGGTCGCGGAGGTAAGCCGATGACACAACAACAGGTAGCCGCACCGCCCGTCCAGAACAGCGTAATGCTCCGTGGACGCGTCGCCTCGCCGCCGTTGGAGCGCCTGCTCCCCAGCGGCGACACGATCGTGACGTTCCGGATGGTGCTGACCCGCGACAAGAGCCCGATGACCAGCAAGTCGAGACAGACCTCGGACTGGGTCGACTGCGCCGCCTGGGGTGGCCGGGTGCGCCGCAGCGTCGGGTCGTGGCGGGTCGACGACGTGGTCGAGGTCGAAGGCGCCCTGCGCCGGCGGTTCTTCCGTGCGGACGGTCGCACGTCGACGCGCGTCGAGGTGGAGGTCCTGAGCGGCAGGATCGCCGAACGTGCCTGAGTGCTCAGGTGTCGTGCAGGTCCCGCATCACCACGCCCATGCTCGGCTTCGGCGAGAACGACGTGGACTTGCGCGGCATCCGGACGCCGCGCGCAGCGGTCTCCATGACCTGCCGCACGTTCGGTGGATGCACCGCGACCACGATGCCGGGCTGGCGGGCGGTGGTCTGCAGGGCCTGGTCCAGACTGTGGTGGTAGCCCACCTGCTCCTCGGCGACGTGCCACGCCTCGAACAACTCCTCGTGCAGCACCGCGGCGTCCACCGCGTGGCTCCGTGGCGTGCTCAGCACGGCCCAGACCCGTGCGTCGGAGAGCACGAACGAGGCCCGCCGGCCGTCGGCGGCATGCTCGGCCTGCGCGGTGAACGCCGCCTCCCGGTCCCGGAACGTGGCGAACTCGTCGCCACGGTCGGCGGAGATCTCCTGCACGTCGGCGATCGTGAGCGCGGCGACCGAGCGGTGGATCGGGCCCACGGTGAGCGGGTAGTCGTGCTGGTCGACCAGCAGAGCGAGCCCGAAGTCCCACGGTGACTCGTCGGTGCCGGCGGTGGCGTCACGCATCTCCCGCTGCAGGTCCAGGTAGGCCGCGTAGCGGTGGTGCCCGTCGGCGATCAGCGCCTGGGTGTCCGCGAGCTCGGCGGAGACCAGGGCGAGGCACTCCGGGTCAACCAGTGCCCACATCACGTGGTCGCTCCCGTCCGCGGCGGTGAAGGTGACCAGCGGCTCGTTGCGGGTGGTCTCCGTCAGGAGCGTGCGCAGCCGTTCGGTGCCCTCGTGGACGAGCAGGATCGGCTCCAAGTTGCTCTCAGTGGTCCGCATCAGCACCGCGCGGTCCTCCACCGGCCCCGGCATCACGTCCTCGTGCGGGAGGATCACCCGTTCGTGCTCCTCGCGCAGCGCGGCCACCCCGACCAGCCCACGCACCGTGACCTGGTCGACGGTGTACTGGTACAGGTACAGCGCCGGCGCGTCGTCCGCGCGCAGGTAGGACTTCTCCCGCCACGAGTGCAGGCGCTTGCGCACGGCAAGGTAGGGACGTTCGAACCGCCGTGACAGAATCAGCCGGACGATGTTGCGACGGTTGACGGCCTCGAGGTCGCGGACGGTCTCGGCGTCGAGGACGTCGTAGGGCGGCGAGATCACCGTGCCGAGGTCGCCGACGGTCCGCGGGTCGAACCGCAGGCCACGGAAGGGGGCGAGCACGAACGGCCGGCGACCGGGCATCGGGCTCGCGGCAGCGGTCTCGGTTCCGGGTTCGATGGCCATCGCTGCATCGTAGGAGAAGGGCCCGGCCGGACCTAAACCTGAAGGAGCGCGCATGCTGAAGCAGTGCAGTGCCGCGCTGTGGGACGAGTACGACGTCGCGATGCTGGACCTCGACGGCGTGGTCTACGTCGGGGCTCACGCCGTGCCGGGCGCCCCGGAGCACCTCGCTCGGGCGCGGGACGCCGGCATGCACCTCGCCTACGTCACCAACAACGCCTCCCGGCCGCCGTCGATGGTCGCCGAGCACCTGCGTGAGCTGGGTGTGCCGGTCGCCGACGAGGATGTCGTCAACTCCGCGCAGGCCGCCGCCCGGCTGGTCGCACAGCAGGTGCCCGCCGGTTCCGCGGTGTTCGTGATCGGCGGGACCGGGTTGTTCGAGGCGCTCGCGGAACAGGACCTCAAACCGGTCCAGACCTTCGTGGAGGACCCGGTGGCGGTCGTCTCCGGCTACCACCCGGACCTGTTGTGGAGAACCGTGATCGACGGGTCGATCCTGGTCCGGCGCGGTCTTCCGTGGGTGGCCTCGAACATGGACATGACCGTGCCGACCGCCCAGGGGCTGGGCCCCGGCAACGGGGTGCTGGTCACCGCTGTCGCGGAGTACGCCGGACGTCGTCCGCTCGTGGCGGGCAAACCGATGACCCCGCTGTTCGAGGAGACCCGGCTGCGGGTCGGCGGCGAGCATCCGCTGGTGGTGGGTGACCGGCTCGACACCGACATCGAGGGTGCGACGGCGGCGGGGCTGGACAGCCTTCTGGTGATGACCGGCGTCACCGGGATCGACGAGCTCGTCGTCGCGGCACCGGACCGCCGCCCGACGTACCTGTCTGCCGACCTGTCCGGTCTCGGGGAGCCGCAACCTATTCCCGACGGGCCCGACGACCACGGTGGCTACGCGTTGGCCGGCTGGCGCGCCCGGATCGAGGACGGGGTGCTCGAGGTCGAGGGTGACGGGCCGGTGGGGGACTGGTGGCGGGTGCTGGTCGCGGCCGCCTGGGACCATCTCGACACGACGGCCGAGCCGGTGCGCACCGCCGGGCTGCACGCGCCCGGTAGCGTTAGCCGCGACGAGGCACGGGCACCGAAGACACGTGTCCGGGAAGACGGTGACAGCAATGAGTGAGAGCAACGGCCGCGAGTCCGAGGTCTTCGAGCAGGACGAGGCCGCCGACCCCGCCGCCGACCCGGCCCCCGACCATGTCGAGCAGGACTCCGACTTCGGGCCCGGGACTGCGGCACGCGCCTACGAGCTCACCGGCAACCCGACCGTCGACTCGGTGCTGGAGTCGCTCGAGCGCCTCGAGCGCACACCGGTGTCCGAGCACGTGGAGATCTTCGAGTCCGCCCACGAGAAGCTCCGGGGCGCGCTGGCCGACGCCGGCGACGACCAGGCGACCTGATCCGCCGCGCCCGCTGCCGACCTTCTGCCATGCCTCGCCGACTCCGTCTCGATGCCGAGCTGGTGCGCCGCGGACTCGCGCGCTCCCGTGAGCACGCCAGCGAGCTGATCGCGGCGCGGCGCGTCACGGTCGCCGGCGCACCCGCCACCAAGCCGGCCACCGGCGTGACCACCGACGTCGCCCTGGTCGTCCGCGCGGACCCGGACCGCCCCGACTACGTGTCCCGGGGCGGGCACAAGCTGGCCGGCGCACTGGAAGCCTTCGTGCCCCAGGGCCTGGTCGTCTCCGGCCGCCGGTGCCTCGACGCGGGCGCGTCCACCGGTGGCTTCACCGACGTGCTGCTGCGTCACGGTGCCCGCGAGGTGGT
>DASSBE010000103.1:0-2357 GCA_035699065.1 Nocardioidaceae bacterium | reverse complement strand
GCCGAGTGGGGTGGCGCGGTCGATCTTGTTCAGGATCTGGCGGACGTCGGCCGGGGTGAGGGGCCGGGCCTGGCGGACCGGGGCGACGCCGTAGGTGCGGCGCAGGCCGCGGCGGACCTCGCGGACGGCGTGGTGGTTGGCGGGGTCGGGGACGCCGCGGACCGGTGCACGTGCCCGATCGCCGAGCACGCGACGGCGAGGGTCTGCAGGGTCGTCCCGGACGCGGCGCGTTCGGCGAGGTAGGCGCACAGGGCCATCGGGTCGGCGGGGAAGGCGTCGAGGTCGCGGGCGTGGCACCAACGCTCCCACTGGCGCCACAGGTTGGCATAGACCTTGCGCGTGGAGGCGGCGGTGACCGCGGCCGTGGCCGCGCAGGTCGTACAAGGTCTGGACGCTGACGCCGAACCGCAAGGCAAGCTGCGGCATCGTCCGGCTCCGACGAACGCCGCGCTGCGCGTCTCCGCCCCGACTTCCGACAGGTCAACACGGCGCACGTGTGGGCTCTGTGCGGGCCAGTGGACCGTCACGAGGTTTCGAGACGGTCGCTAGCGCTCCCTCCTCAACCAACGAGGAGCGGCACTTCCGCGGGTTTGGTGGAGCTGAGGGGATTCGAACCCCTGACCTTCTCATTGCGAACGAGACGCGCTACCAACTGCGCCACAGCCCCGGCGCGCCGTCGAGCATCCCGGCGCGAGCAGAAAAGATATCACTACCCGAAGTTCTCGACCGAATCGAGTCAGGAGCCGACGGCGCGCTGGTCGTCCTGGCCGGCGCCGCTCGCATCGGCGGCCACACCAGCCTCTTCGACGAGGCGGGAGTCGGCCTCGGACCGACCCGAGGTCCACGTGCCCGGCTCGGAGAGGTCGATGGTGCGCACGGTGCGGGCAGCACGCGACTTGCCCACGTAGGTCGGCAGCGTGACCGGCAGCGGGTCCCACAGCGAGCCGCCGTCGACGGTCGGTACGGCGACGGCCACGGTCTCGACCGAGGTCGCCCGGGCGGCGGCCGCGTCGGCTTCCTCGACGGAGGCAGCCGCGAGGCCGGCAGCGACCGCGGCCGCGGAGATCGCCACGGTGTCCTCGTCCGGCGAGACCTCCTCGAAGCCCTGCTCGTTTCGCCGCGACTGGGGTGTGCCGTAGGCGGCATCGACCCGGATGGCCCGGTGCGGCACGAGCTCGGAGTCGGGCTCGGCGGGCGCCTCGTCGGGGCGGGCCCACAAGATGTCGTTCTCGTGTCGGACCTGCCGGCGGCACAGGTACAGGTAGGCCAGCGTCAGCGTGACGGGGACGGCCACCGACCACCACGGCAGCAGGCCGAAGGCGGCGACACCGGTCACGCCAAGGTCGACCACGACCAGGCCGATCAGGATGTGGCGACGACGCTTTGCCGCTGCTCGTGCGGCTGCGCGTCGGCTCGCGGGACGGGTCGCTGGCCGACGTACGGCTTCGGCTTCCGGCGCCTCGGTGCTGGCGACCACGGCGGCGACCGCGGCGGCGGACTGCCCGGCCGATGTGCCGGGCAGGAGCACCCGCGGGGTTCCGGCGGGACGCGGCGAGACCACCAGGCGCGCATCCCGGCGGTTCACCGGCTCACGACGCGCGAGCACCCGCATCGCCGTGGAGAAGCGGTCGATGGACCGGGTGCGCGCGACCTCGTCGTGATGCTTGAGCGCCTTGGGAATCAGAGAGACGGCCCACGCGACGGCAAGCACTACGAAGATGATTCCTGACAAGTCCACGCTCAGACCATATGAGCGTCAGCAGAGAAGGCGCCGCAGGCGCATCGGTGTGTCGCAAGAGAACTCGTGTGACTGATGTGAATTCAGGGCTCTCGGCTCTTCCAGCGCCGCAACATCCCGTCGGGGAACTCCTCGGCGGTCGCCGCGAACAGCCGGTGGTCGCGCCAGTCGCCGTCGATGTGCAGGTAGCGCGGCGCGAACCCGATCTCGCGGAAGCCCAGCTTCTGCACCACCCGCAGGCTCGGTTCGTTCTCCGGTCGGATCGCGATCTCGATCCGGTGCAGGCCCATGTCGAACAGGCAGTAGTCGCAGGCCATGGCGACCGCGGTAGGGATGAACCCCTGGCCGGCGTACCGCAGGTCGATCCAGTAGCCCATGGACGCGAACCGGGCCGAGCCGCCGACGATGTTGGTGACCGTGAGCTGTCCGGCGAAGACGTCGTCGACGGTGACCGCGAACGGGAGGGCGCGGGACTCCCGGGCCTGGCGGCGCAGGTCGCGCACCAGCGCGCGGAACGTCTTGGGGACCGAGGCGTCACCGCGCGGAACGGTGGCCTCCCACGGCTTGAGCCAGTCCGCGTTGCGGGCCCGGACCTCCTTCCACGCGCGGCGGTCGCTCC
>DASSBE010000102.1:0-34849 GCA_035699065.1 Nocardioidaceae bacterium | reverse complement strand
CGAGTCGCGGTTCCCGATCTCGGAGATCCTCGAGCAGACTCCGGCGATCCCGGAGAACTGCCAGTGGGGCATCTTCCTGCGCAACCACGACGAGCTGACCCTGGAGATGGTCGCCGACGAGGACCGCGACTACATGTGGGGCGAGTACGCCAAGGACCCCCGGATGAAGGCCAACATCGGCATCCGGCGCCGGCTCGCGCCACTGCTGGACAACGACGTCAACCAGATGGAGCTTTTCACCGCGCTGCTGCTCTCCATGCCCGGGTCGCCGGTGCTGTACTACGGCGACGAGATCGGGATGGGCGACAATATCTGGCTCGGTGACCGCGATGGGGTCCGGACGCCGATGCAGTGGACTCCGGACCGCAACGCGGGGTTCTCGGTGTCGACGCCGGGACGCCTGCACCTGCCGGTGATTCAGGACCCGGTGTTCGGGTACCAGCGCGTCAATGTGGAGACCGAGCTGGAGAACGCGTCGTCGCTCCTGCACTGGACGCGACGGATGATCCACGCCCGCAAGAAGCACCCCGCCTTCGGGATGGGGACCTTCGCCGACCTGGGCGGCTCCAACCCGAGCGTGCTCAGCTACGTGCGTGAGTACCCGGGGGACGGTTCCGGCGGCGACGCCGCCGACACCGTGCTGTGCGTGAACAACCTGTCCCGGTTCCCGCAGCCGGTCGAGCTCGACCTGCGCCGCTGGGAAGGCATCGAGCCGATCGAGCTGCTCGGCGGCGTCCGCTTCCCCCAGATCGGCGAGCTGCCCTACCTGCTGACCCTCGGCGCCCATGGCTTCTACTGGTTCCGTCTTCCGCGGCCCGTCGAGGACGAGGACGGAGGCGGTCTGCCATGACGAACCATCTCGAGCAGTTCATCGGGTCCGCGCGCTGGTTCGGCGGGAAGGGTCGCCGCTTCACCGTCGGCGAGGTACGCCGCCTCCGCTGGCTGGGCGAGGGTGAGGGCGGGGTCCGTCCGCGGATCGAGCTGGCCACGATCGAGTACGACGACGGCGACACGGACCTGTACCAGCTTCCGCTGGCCTACTACACCGAGCCGCAGGAACGCCTCGAGCACGCCCTCGTGGGGCAGTGGGACGACGACGAGCTGGGCGAGGTGTTCGTCTACGACGCGCTTCAGGACCGTCACGCGACGGCGTTGTGGCTCCAGGCCTTTGCCGAGCGGCGGGTCGACGGCGAGCTGGCCTTCCACCGGCTCGAGGGCTACGAGCTCGACACGGAGGCTCCGTCGTCGCTGTTCTCCGGTGAGCAGAGCAACTCCTCGGTCCGGTTCGGCGAGGACAGCCTGATGAAGGTGTTCCGCAAGGTCACTCCGGGCCGCAACCCCGACATCGAGATCCACGAGGCGCTGACCCGGGTCGAGAACGAGCACATCGCCGAGCTCTACGGCTGGCTCGAAGCCCCCGCCCGGCACAGTGACGAGCCCATCCAGCTCGCCATGCTCCAACAGTTCCTCCGCACCGCCAGCGACGGCTGGGACCTCGCGCTGGCGAGCGTGCGCGACCTGTTCGCCGAGGCGGACCTGCATGCCGACGAGGTCGGCGGCGACTTCGCGGCCGAGTCGCACCGGCTCGGCGTCGCCACCGCACAGGTGCACGATGCGCTCGCCGAGGCGTTCCCCACCGAGTCCTGGGGTGTGCAGCAGCTCGGCAGGCTGGCCGACGCCATGAAGGAGCGGCTCGACGCTGCGATGGAGATCGTCCCCGAGCTCGCCGAGCACGCCGACGCGCTGCGCACGGCCTTCGACGCCGTCACCCGGTTGACCGAGCCGGTCGTCGTGCAACGGATCCACGCCGACTTCCACCTGGGCCAGACCCTGCGCACGGTGCTGCGCTGGAAGATCGTCGACTTCGAGGGGGAGCCGGCCAAGCCGCTCGGCGACCGGGTGAAGCCCGACTCGGCCTGGCGCGACGCCGCCGGGATGCTTCGGTCCTTCGACTACGCCGCGCACGCGGTCGAGGCGGACGTGGAGTCCGAGGGCGCGCAGATCGCGTACCGGGCGCTCGAGTGGGTCGAACGGAACCGCGCGGCGTTCCTGGACGGATACGTCGAGGCCAGCGACCGCACCAAGGGCGGAGAGCTGTCCGAGGACCAGGAGGTGCTGCTGCGCGCGTACGAGGTCGACAAGGCCGTCTACGAGACCGTCTACGAGGCACGCAACCGGCCCGACTGGATCACGATCCCGCTCGCTGCGATCGAGCGACTGACCGCGCCGGACACCGACCAGGAGACGAGCAACCGATGAGCAAACCGCTGCCCTTGGGCAAGGACGTCCTGGCCCAGATCATCGCCGGAGAGCACGGCGACCCGCACGCGGTGCTCGGTGCGCACAAGCACGACGGTGCGGTCACCGTGCGCGTCCTGCGGCCGCTCGCCACCTCGGTCGCCGTGGTGCACGGCGGACGACGGCTCGACCTCGAGCACGAGCACGAAGGCGTGTGGCGGGGGGTGCTCGACGTACCCGAGCCGCCCGACTACCGGCTGGAGGTCACCTACGCCGACGGCGTGCCGCACCAGGTGGATGACGCCTACCGCTACCTGCCCACCCTCGGCGAGATGGACCTGCACCTGATCAACGAAGGTCGCCACGAGGAGTTGTGGCACGTGCTCGGCGCGCACGTGCGGCACTACGACAGCCTGCAGGGTCCGATCACCGGCACCTCCTTCGCGGTGTGGGCACCGCACGCGCGCGGCGTCCGCGTGAAGGGCGACTTCAACAGCTGGGACGGCCGCGAGCACCCGATGCGGCAGATGGGCTCCTCGGGGGTGTGGGAGCTTTTCGTCCCCGACGTCGGCTCCGGCACCCGGTACAAGTTCCTGATCCTCGGTGCCGACGACCAGTGGCGGGAGAAGGCGGACCCGATGGCCTACCACACCGAGGTGCCGCCACTGACGTCGTCGGTGGTCTTCGAGTCCGGCTACGGCTGGGCCGACGACACCTGGATGTCCGCACGGGCCGCGGATCCCGCCATCCACGACAAGCCGATGTCTGTCTACGAGATGCACCTGGGGTCCTGGAAGAAGCACCAGGACGGTTCGTCGTACACCTATGCCGAGCTCGCCGACAGCCTGGTCCCCTACCTGACCGATCTGGGGTTCACCCACGTCGAGCTCATGCCGGTGATGGAACATCCCTTCGGTGGTTCCTGGGGCTACCAGGTCACCTCGTACTTCGCGCCCACGGCCCGCTTCGGGCCCCCGGACGACTTCCGGCACCTGGTCGACCGGTTGCACCAGGCCGGCATCGGCGTGATCGTCGACTGGGTCCCGGCGCACTTCCCCAAGGACGAGTTCGCCCTGGCCCGGTTCGACGGCACCCCGCTCTACGAGGACCCGAACCCGAGCCGCGGTGAGCACCCGGACTGGGGCACCTACGTGTTCAACTTCGGCCGCAAGGAGGTCCGCAACTTCCTCGTCGCGAACGCCCTGTACTGGCTGGAAGAGTTCCACATCGACGGGCTGCGGGTGGACGCGGTGGCCTCCATGCTCTACCTCGACTACTCCCGCGAGGACGGCGAGTGGAGCCCGAACGTGTACGGCGGGCGCGAGAACCTCGAGGCCGTCTCGTTCCTGCAGGAGATGAACGCCACCTGCTACCGACGGGTCCCGGGCGCGATGACGATCGCGGAGGAGTCCACGTCCTGGCCCGGTGTCACCCGGCCGACGCACCTGGGTGGGCTGGGGTTCGGCTTCAAGTGGAACATGGGCTGGATGCACGACAGCCTCGGCTACATCCAGAACGACCCGGTGCACCGGCAGTACCACCACCAGCAGATGACGTTCTCACTGGTCTACGCCTACTCCGAGAACTACATCCTGCCGATCAGCCACGACGAGGTCGTGCACGGCAAGGGTTCGCTGCTGCGCAAGATGCCCGGCGACCGGTGGCGGCAGCTGGCCAACCTGCGCAGCTACCTGGCCTACATGTGGGCGCACCCCGGCAAGCAGCTGCTGTTCATGGGCTCGGAGTTCGCCCAGGAGTCGGAGTGGGCCGAGAGCCGCGAGCTCGACTGGTGGCTGCTCGACCACGTCGAGCACCGCGGCGTCCAGTCCCTGGTGCGCGACATGAACCGGGTCTACGCCGAGACCCCCGCGCTCTGGTCGCGTGACCAGGACCCGGACGGCTTCGGCTGGATCGACGCCAACGACGCCGACAACAACGTGTTCAGCTTCGTGCGCCGCGGGAGCGACGGCTCACTCGTGGCGTGCGTGGCGAACTTCGCGGCCGTGCCGCACGAGAACTATCGGATCGGACTGCCGGCCGCCGGGACCTGGACCGAGGCGATCAACACCGACGCGGAGACCTACTACGGCTCCGGCGTCGGCAACCTCGGCAAGGTCACCGGCACCGACGACCCCTGGCACGGTCAACCGGCGTCGGCGACCTTGCGGGTCCCGCCGCTCGGCACGCTGTGGCTGACCTACTCCGGGACCTGAGTCGCCCCATCGCACACGGCGGCGTCGAAGCCGCCGCCGAACAGGGGTACGGCGCCGCCCATCGTGATCGGGATGACGCCGCTGATCGGGCCTCCGTTCGCGGCCGCGGCCGGGGTGTCGTTGGTCTGGTTGGCTCCTGCGTTCGCCGGCGCGTGCGTGCACCGGAGCGGAGTGATCCCGTGGACGTGTGCTTGCGCGGTGCCTGCCGGCAGTACCGCCAGCGCAGCGGCGCCGAGTGTGACGGCGAGTATCGAGAGTGCCTTGCGCATGCTGGGTCTCCTTCTCGGTTCGGGCAGGTTCGGAGCACCTGCTGATGCTCGGCGGTGGTACGGGCCTCTGCATGAAAGGGATTGCGGGCGGCTGGTTAAGGTTCCAGGGTGACTTCTCCGCCAGCCGAGTACGGACCCCAGCCCGAGCTGACCGACGGCGTCGTCGTGCTGCGCCCGTGGCGCGACGAAGACATCGACCGGGCCGTCGAGGGCCACGACGAGGAGATCGCGCACTGGTTCGGGACTCCGGCGGACACCGGGTCGTACGACCAGCACAAGCAGGCGGTCGAGAGCTGGCGCGCAGCCTACGCCGGGGGCCGGTCGATGGTCGGCTTCGTGGTCGAGCACGAGGGCGAGGTGGTGGGCAGCGTCGAGGTGCGCGACCTGGGCAAGCGGACCGGCAGGCTGTCCTGGACGCTCTACGCCGGACACCGCGGCCAGGGCCACGCGACGCGGGCGGTCCGGCTGCTCGTCGACTACGCGATCGACGCCCTCGACCTGCGGCGCGTGGAGGCCGAGGTGGAGCCGGGCAACCAGGCGGCGATGCGGGTGGCGACCCGCGCCGGGCTACGCCGCGAGGGCGTCAAGCGCGTCGTGCCGGGCACGGGCGACCGGCCGGACGCGACCGAGTACGTCACCTACGCGCGGCTCGCCTCGGACCCACCGGTCACCGACGCCGAGGGGTTCCGGGCGCTGCTCAACTCGTTCCTGCCCCGCAAGCGCGCGATCGCCCAGATGCTGATGCGCGACCACGACGACCGGGTGCTGCTGTGCCGGCTCACCTACAAGCAGGACTGGGACCTGCCCGGCGGCGTGGTGGAGGTGCACGAGTCTCCGCAGCGGGCGGTCTCCCGGGAGCTCGAGGAGGAGCTGGCGCTCGACCTCGCGGCAGGTCCCCTGCTGCTCACCGACTGGCTGCCGTCCTGGAGTGGCTGGGACGACGCGCTCTGCCTGGTCTTCGACGGCGGCGTGCACGACGCGTCGCTCGTGGACCGGATCGTCGCGCAGCCGCGGGAGATCCGTTCCGCCCAGTTCTGCACGCTCGAGGAGGTGCGCGAGCACTGCGCGGACTTCACCGCCCGCCGGGTCGAGGCAGCGCTGGCCAATGTCGCGGGCGGCGGCCCGTCGTACACCGAGTCCGGCCGCTGACCCGGTCAGAAGAGCGCGTTGGCGAGGTTCTGCCGGCCCTTGAGCACCCGCGGGTCGTCGTTGCCCACGGCGGCGAACAGCTCGAGCAGGTGGCCGCGCGCGCGGTCCCGGTCGTCGCCGGAGGTACGTCGGACGAGGTCGATGAGCCGGTCGAAGGCGTCGTCGACGTGCCCACCGAGCAGGTCGAGGTCGGCCGCCATCGTCTGCGCATCGATGTCTTCGGGCTTCTCCGCGGCGGCCGTGCGCACGGCAGCCGGGTCGACATCTGCGGTCCGCTGGAGGACCTTGGCCATCGCGAGTCCGCCGGCGGCCTCGGTGTCGGCCGGGTTGGCCTCGACCAGCTTCTGGTACTCCGCCACCGCGCGGTCGATGTCGCCCTCCGCGAGGGCGTCCTGCGCCGGGGCGTAGCGGGGGTCGACCTGCTCCTCGCCGTCCTCGGCCTCCACCGGCGCAGCGCCGCGGGGCGCAACGCGGCCGGTCACGCCCTGCGCGGCCGCGGCCTGGAGCACCTGGGTGAGCAGCGGTCGCAGCTCCTCGAGCGGCGGTGCGTCCTGGAGCAGCGGCGCCAGCTGGCCGCCCATCGCGAGCGCCACCAGAGGCACCGAGGGGATCTGCAGTGCCTGGGCGATGCCGGGCGAGGCGTCGACGTCGAGCTTGCCCAGCAGGAAGCGGCCCTCGAACTCGTCGGCGAGGGTGTCGAGGTCCGCGGCCAGCGTGACACTGGCGGGCATCTGGGCGGAGTAGAAGACCAGCACCACCGGCGCGTTCGTGGCCTGCTGCATCTCGGCCTGGAAGTTCTGCTCGTTCAGCTCGACCGAGTAGGAACCCGTGCCCGCCGTACCCGCTCCGGGCGCACCGGACGGAGCAGCACCTGGTGGTGCGCCGGCGGGGCGCTTGAGGGCAGAGAGGTCGACGGCGCCGGGGCGCGAGAACGGAGGCGTGCTCATGGGACCTATCTTGCCGAACCGACCCAAGCAGGGCATGAGGCGGGTCCGGTCCGGCTGGGGAGGCGTCTTTTCAATTCAGCGCGGTTGCCCGATTCCCCAAGGAGCAACACTTCGAGCAAGCCAGGACCGGACCCGTCGATCCCACCAAGGTAGACCTCTGCGGACCCGGCGCCAAGAGCAGGGACGACCTAGTTTCACCGCGGAGGTCAGAAGCGAGCAGGCTCCCGGTACTCGCCCCACTCGGCGCGCAGCGCGTCACAGATCTCGCCCAGTGTCGCCTCGACCCGGCAGGCGTCGAGCATGACCGGGATCATGTTCTCCTCGCTGCGTGCCGCGGCCACCAGCCGGCCCAGCGCCTCGTCGACGGCGGCCTGGTCCCGGTCGGACCTGCGCTCGGCGAGCTCGCGCACCTGGTCCACCTCGACCTCGTGCGAGACCCGGAGGATCTCCAGCTCGTGGGTGACCGACTCCTCGTGGCAGTTCACGCCGACGACTCTTTTGTCGCCCTTCTCCAGGGCGGTCTGGTAGACGAAGGCGGCCTCGGCGATCTCCGACATGAACCAACCGTCCTCGATGCCGCGAAGAATGCCGTCGGTCATCGGCCAGGCGGCGTCGCCGGTGTGGCCGGTGTGGCCGGTGTGGCCGGTGTGGCCGGTGCTGCGCCGGATGGTCTGCGCGAGCGCCTCGGTGTCGTGCGAGGTGAGGCCGGAGCCACCCATCTGCAGGATCTTGTCGAAGATCTGCTCGGCCTCGGCCTCGATCTTGTCGGTGAGCGCCTCGATGTACCAGGAGCCGCCGAGCGGGTCGGCGACATTGACCACGCCGGTCTCCTCCATGATCACCTGCTGGGTGCGCAGCGCGATCTCGGCGGCCTGCTCGCTGGGGAGCGCGAGGGTCTCGTCGAGGGCGTTGGTGTGCAGCGAGTTGGTGCCGCCGAGCACCGCCGCGAGCGCCTCGACCGCAGTGCGGACCACGTTGTTGTAGGGCTGCTGGGCGGTCAGCGAGACGCCCGCGGTCTGGGTGTGGAACCGCAGCCACTGCGCCTTCTCGGTCTTCGCCCCGTAGACGTCGCGCAGCCACTTCGCCCAGATCCGGCGGGCAGCGCGGAACTTGGCGATCTCCTCGAAGAAGTCGAGGTGGCTGTCGAAGAAGAACGACAGCCCCGGCGCGAACGTGTCCACGTCGAGCCCGCGCGACAGTCCGAGCTCGACGTACCCGAAGCCGTCCGCGAGCGTGAACGCGAGCTCTTGCGCGGCGGTGGAGCCGGCCTCGCGGATGTGGTAGCCGGAGACCGAGAGCGGCTTGTAGTCGGGGATCTCGCGGGCGCAGTACTCCATGAGGTCGCCGATCAGGCGCAGGTGCGGCTCGGGGCCGAACAGCCACTCCTTCTGCGCGATGTACTCCTTGAAGATGTCGGTCTGCAGAGTGCCGTTGAGCTTGCCGGTGTCGCCGCCCTGGCGCTCGGCGGCGACCAGCATCATGCAGAACACGGGTACGGCGGGGCCGGAGATCGTCATCGAGGTGGTGACATCGGCCAGCGGGATGCCGTCGAAGAGCACGTCCATGTCCGCGGCGGTGTCGATGGCGACGCCGCAGTGCCCGACCTCGCCCAGGCTCTTCGGGTCGTCGGAATCGCGTCCCATCAACGTCGGCATGTCGAACGCGACCGACAGGCCGCCGCCGCCGCGCCCGAGGATCATCTTGTAGCGCTCGTTGGTCTGCTTCGCGTTGCCGAAGCCCGCGAACTGCCGGATCGTCCAGGTCCGGCCGCGGTAGCCGGTCGGGTACAACCCACGGGTGTAC
This sequence comes from Nocardioidaceae bacterium, assembly GCA_035699065.1. Taxonomy (GTDB): domain Bacteria; phylum Actinomycetota; class Actinomycetes; order Propionibacteriales; family Nocardioidaceae; genus Nocardioides_C. The sequence goes on along the minus strand of DASSBE010000102.1, from coordinate 26,230 downwards.
GGGAACTGGCCGGGCCAGCCGATCTGCTCGAAACCGGGGTAGGCGGACTCGTCGCCCGGGCCGTAGGCGGGCTCGACCTCCATCCCGGAGAGCGTGGTGAAGTCCGCGTCGCGGACGCGCGACTTCGCGTAGCGCTCCTGCCAGCGGTTCCGGGCTTCCTGGGCAGAGTCGTCCTGGGTCATAGGGAAAATAGTAGGACGTCCAACTATCTCGATCAACCCGGCGGGCGCGGGCTAGAAGTCGCCGGCGTCCCGGCGGACCGGCTTGAGCAGTGCGGAGAGCTCCCTCAGCTGGTCCGAGGACAGGTCCGCGATCGCGAACCGGGCCGCCACGAGGTCCGCCGTGGCCGCCTCCACCACCGCTCGGCCCGCGGGCGTGATCTCGGCGAGGACAGCGCGTCCGTCGTCCGGATGCCGTCGGCGTACGACGAGCCCGGCGCCCTCGAGCCGGTCGATGATCGAGGTGATCGACGTGGGGTGGACCTGCAGCCGCTCCCCCATCTTCCCCAGCGGCAGGGAGCCTGCCTTCGCGAAGGTGAGCAGTACGAGCGCTTCGTACCGGGCGAAGCTCAGCCCGTGCGGGCGCAGGAGGTCGTCGAGCTGTGCGAGCACCAGCTGCTGGACCCGCATCAGCGAGGTCACCGCATGCATCTGCTCGACCGCGTCCCAGCGCAGCCCCCACTGCCGGGCGGCCTCGTCGATGGGGTCGAAGGCAAGCTTCTTGCCCGCCCGTCCCTTGGTCACCATTCGCCCGACCCTAGTGGAACTCAGCTCTGCTCGGCCCACCGCAGCGTCGACGGCCGACCCAGCCGGGTGACCCTGCGGGACACCACCAGCGCGATCAGCACCGCGAGCAAGAACAGGACCGCGGCCACGCCGCCGACGATCTCCCAGTGGATCGGGTACGTCGCCGCGGGGTCATGCGGCGCGGCGTTGCCGAGGTTGATCGACGGGAGCGCGAGGGTGAGCGCCAGGTAGGCCGAGACGATGCCCAGCAGCACCGCGAAGCCGAGCATCACAACGTACTCCAGCACCGAGGCACGCACCAGGCTGCGCTGCTTGATGCCGACGACCCGCAGCGACGCGACCTCGTAGGAGCGCCACCGGCTCTGCGCCACCGCGGAGGCGAGCACGCCGAAGATGGCGAGCAGCAGGGTGAGGCCCCCGACGATCAGGAAGATCCGCCACCCCAGGCTGAAGGCGTCCGAGCGCAGGTTCGCCACGGTGTCGTCCAGGCTGCGCCGGTCGGAGAGCAGCACCCCGCCCTCACGCACCTCGGTGAGCACCGACGCCGGAGTGTCCGCGGCGGCCCACAGCTGCACGTCGAGCTGCATCCCCGACGGCGGGTCGAACTCCACCAGCGAGGTCGCCAGGTCCGACATCGCCCCCTCGTCGCCGAGCACCGGAAGCGCGTCGACAGTGCCGACCACCCGCATCGGCACGAGGCCGCCGTTGAGCGCGGTGCCGACCACCACGTCGTCGTCGTAGTCGAGACCCACCCCGCTCGTGGCCGGTTCCGGCGCCGCGGTCGCCGTGGAGCCGGTGATGACGACCGACTGCACCTCCGGGGTGCCGCTGGGCGTGATCCGCGCGACGCCGCTGAGCATCACCGGCGCCACGTCGTCACCGGGAGGCAGCTGGCCGAGGTAGAGCTTGAGCCGGAGTCCCTCGGGCGACGGCGCGAGCACCACAGGCGGGTCCAGGAGCGAGACCGGGAACGGCCGCGCGGCTCGCCAGGCGCCGTCCTCGCGCAGGCCCCAGTCGACGGGCTCGCCGTCCACCGAGACCTCGGCCAGGGTAAGCGAGCCCTGCACGTCGGTGACCGACGAGGCGCTTCCGGTCACGTAGAGCTGCTCGACGGTGCACGCCTCCGCGCATCCCGGGACCTTCGCATCCAGCGTCGCGCTGCCCCCGTTGACGAGGTCGCCCAGCACCACGTCGACCTGCTCGCCGGCGTCGTCGCTGTACTCCAGCCAGAGCGCGGGCTTGCCCTCCAGCCGGGAGGCCAGCTTCACGTCGCGCAGCCTGACCGTCACGCGGTCGCCGGCGAACGTGACCGGCTCTCCGGCGGGCGGCGTCAGCCGTTCCTGCAGCTGCCGCACGGAGTCCTCGGACCACGAGTCGTCCCAGGCCGCCACCGCACTGAGCCGCGAGGTGTCAACCAGGAGCCGCCGACCGAGGTCGTCACCGACCTCGTCGATCACGGCCGCGGCGAGGTATCTTCCCTCGGGATCCGCGTCATGGGTGACCTTCAGCAGCCGGCCCGGACTCGCGTTCGTGGTGAACACCTGGTCGGCTCCGACCTCGGCCTTGGCACGGCTGACCCGCCAGTCGTCGGCGGTGGCCGATGCCGAGGCGGCGAAGGTGATCACGGAGACGGCGAGCAGCAGCGGGATCATCAGCTTGGTCAGGTCCTGGCGGCGGGACAGCCGGCGCGAGGCGAGGTATGGCGCGGTGCCGCCGCCGTTGCGGGTCCGGCGCACCCACCACCGGGTCGCCAGGGTGAGCAGGAACACCCCCGCGACGGCGGTGGCGAGCGCGATGAACAACGGGGCGAGCAGCCCGAGCAGCTGCACGGAGCCGCTCTTCGACGTGAGCAGCTGCGCGACGCTGGCCACCGCCACCGCGACGACCGCGCTACGCAGCACCAGGGACCCGCGTGAGGAGGGACGCGCACGTACGGAGGAGGCCAGCGCGGACGACAGCGGCTCACGGATCACGCCGAGCGCCGCCGTCGCGGCCGAGACCAGGGCCGCGACGGTGACCGCGACCAGGGCGACGATCGCGACCCTGTCGAGCACCACCGGGATGCCCGGCGTCAGCCAGGTCCGCGCGATGAGCAGCGTGCCGCCCCAGGCGATCGCCACCGCGAGCGGGACCGCGATCGCCACGACGAGGTAGGGCTCGGAGAGGGCGAAGCGCAGCACCTGCCGGGTCGACTGCCCCCGCAGCTTGGCCAGCGCGACGTACGGCCTCCGGATCTGTGCCGCCGACGACACCAACGCGTAGAGCAGCAGCAGCGCGAGCACGACGAGCGGGGCGAGTGCCGCGAGGGTGACCTGGGACAGCTGGGACTGCTCGGCACGGACCTCGTCGAACAACGTAGCGACGTCGAGGTTCTCGAGCTGGTCGGCGGTGTTGACGTCGATCACGCCGGAGCGGAACGCCTCGACCGCGTCCTCGACCTCGGCCATGGCGTCGATGTCGACCGCACCTGGATCGATCGGCCGGTCGACCCCGCCGACGAAGGTCTGCGAGGTCATCGACTCCGGCGCCGTCAGCAGCGCCGGTGCCGCCGGCAACGTCCCGCCGCCGCCTTTGGCCGGCGGAGGCACCAGGTCGTTCGCGCCGGTGAAGCGGGACAGGTCGAACCACTCGGGCGAGCCCGGGTCGGTGATCCGGTAGGTGCCGACCAGCGTGAAGTCGCGCGTGACCATCCGATCGACGTTCACGTCACCGAGCTCGGTGTCCTGCTTGACCCAGGTCTCCACGAAGTCCAGCGAGACGTCGTCACCGACGTTCAGTCCCAGCGTGTCGGCCATGGTGGCCTGCATCAGAACCTCACCCGCGCGTGCCGGGCAGGCGCCCTGCACCTCGGCGAGCTCACACATCCCCGCGCGCCAGTACAACGGCACGCCGAAGGTCGTCGCGCCATACTGCAGCTGCCCACCGCGGTCAAGGAGCCATTGGCGTCCGGGCTGCCAGTACCGGTCGATCACCTTCGATCCCAGCGGCGTGGCGGCATCGGCGATCAGGTCGTCGGTGGCCGGCGCGTGGTACCTGTCCGGGTCGCCGACCGGCAGCTCCAACGGCGGCAGGGCCGGTACGGCGAAGCTGAGCCCCGTGACGTAGGGCGCCCGCTGGTCGATCCGGGTGTCCAGCAGGTGCTCCGCCGAGGCCCGGCCGTACATCGGCCCGAGCACGGAGGCGGCGATCGCTGTCACGGCGATCAACAGGATGGCGGCGTTCAGCCCGCGACGGGCCCACAGTCCGCCTAGCAACACCCTCATTCGACGTGGCCCCGCTCTTCGACCGGCCGGAGCAGCAGACCACCCTCGGCCTGCTCGAACGACACGAGCCGACCGGCCGGGAACTCACTCGCCAGGTCGTCGGGAATGTGCACCGCCCCGTCCTCGTCCACGACCGCGTAGTCGAAGCCGTGCCGGCCCTCGGAGCCGATCCGGCCGTTGCGGATCGTGATGCTGCGCGGCATCCGCTCCGCGACCTCGGGATCGTGGGTCACCATCACCACGGTGGTCCCGAACTCGGTGTTCACCTGGTGGATCAGCTCGATCATCGCGTCCCGGTCGTCGTGGCTGAGCTGGGAGGTGGGTTCGTCGGCGAGGAGCAGTCCGGCGCCGGAGGACACGGTGGCCGCGAACGCGACCCGCTGCCGTTCGCCGCCGGACATGGTGCTGACCTGCCGCCTGGCCAGCGCCCCCATGCCGAGGCGGGCGAGCAGCTCGCGCGGGGGCAGCAGCCGACGCCGTTGGGCGGTGGAGACCGCCCGCCGCGCGAAGTCGATGTTGTCCTCGGCGGTGGCGTAGGGAAGCAGGTTGCGGCTCGCCCCCTGCAGCAGCGAGGCGACCTTCCCGGACCGGAGCCGGCCGAGGTCGCCCTCCGCGATCCGGGCGATGTCCTTGCCGTCGATCAGAACCTTGCCGGCCGAGGGCCGGAGGATCCCGCCGAACAGGCTGAGCAGGGTGGACTTTCCCGACCCCGAGGGACCGAGCAGGGCGACCTGCTCGCCGGGACGGATGTCGAGGTTGACCCCGCGCAGGGCGACCACGTCATGGCCGCCGGCGGTGGTGTAGATCTGCACGACGTTGAGGCAACGCACGGCCACGCCTGCGCGGGTGACGACGTCGGTGGACACGGCGTTCACCGGTCCCGCCCCGGTGGTGGCCGGAAGGCGTCGAACTCGTGGCCCGGGCCGTCCAGGCTGGTCGGCACCATGGTCGGCTCGTCCGCGACCACCGCCCCGTCGACGAGGTGCACCGAGGCGTCGCAGCGTTCGGCCACCTCCGGGTCATGAGTGGCGACCACGACGAGCGCCCCGCGCGACGCCTCGGCCCGAAGCTCGGCGACCACGAGGTCACGGTTCTTCTCGTCGAGCTCGCTGGTCGGCTCGTCGGCGAGGAGTACGTCGGCCTCCAAGGCGAGCGCGCGGGCCACCGCTACGCGTTGCAGCTGCCCGCCGGACAGCTCCTGGATCAGCCGGTCCGCGAGGTCGCCCACCAGCACCCGCTCCAGCGCGGCCAGGGAGCGAGACACCGCCTCCGCGGGATCCGTGCCGCGGGCGCGCAGGGCGATCGAGATGTTCTCCTCGGCGGTGAGGCTCGGCACCAGTCCGTAGGTCTGCAGCACGAACGCGGTGCCCGGACGCGGTTCACCGGCACGGTTGCCGACCGGATGTCCGTCGTACCGCACGGTCCCCGACGTCGGCGCGACCAGCCCGCCGAGCACGCTGAGCAGCGTCGTCTTGCCCGAGCCGGAGGGTCCGGTGACGGCCAGGATCCGTCCGGGTTCGGCGACCAGGCTGACCCGGTCGAGCAGTCGGCGATGGCCGGTCGCGAGGACCAGGTCCTCGGCCACCAAGGTCTTCTCGCTCATGCGTCCCATCGCTGTCCGGCCGGAATAGGTCACCGAAGGCTGCATCGTGAGGGAGGTCGGCGCAACTGGAACACCCATATCGACGCGTCACTGTGACCGACGACACACCGGGTGGCCGGCTGACGTGCACTCCGAACGCGGTCACTCGACCCAGACCGACCTTCGCACCGGGGTCCCGGCGCGACAAGGCGGCCCGGCAACCGTGGCGGAATCGTGACCTCGGGGTCAGCCCATGCGCGGCCCGCGCAGGCCCGATCGTTGCACGACCCGCTGGATGGACAGGTCGCGCTCGTCCGGGCGTCCGACGAACCGGATGTCGCGGAGCCCCTGCTCCTGAGCGGCCGACTCGAAGATGAAGTGTCCGTAGCCCAGGATCCGGCCGCTGAGCGGCTTCTCGACGGTGATGTCGAGGATCCGGTGCAGCGGCATGGTGGCCAGCGACTGGGAGAGCACCCCGCGCACCCGGAACACCCGCATGTTCGTGATCACGAACCGGTCCATGTGCTCGCCGAGTGCCTTCCAGGCGGCATGCGCGGCGAGGCCACCGGCGATGACCCACGGCAGCCAGGCGATCTGGACCGAGGAGAAGACGCCGAGCACCAGCAGCGCGAACGCGACGACGAGCTCGAGCACGGGAAGCGTGTAGACGACCCAGTGGTGCTTGACCTCGTCGACGATCACCTCACCCTCTTCGCGGAGCAGGTGCTTGCCGATCTTGGGATCGGCGAGGGTGCGCCGTATCCACCCGGCCACGTCCCAGCCCTACGCGAAGAGAGCGGTGATGAACTCGATGGTGCTCTCGAACGCGGTGCCCACGGCCGAGGCCGCGCCCTTGACGGCGTCTGCGGCACCCGCGGGCTGTGAGAGCAGGTAGAAGGCAGCGAATGCGACCACCACGCCGACCAACAGCTTCTGCATGGGTTCTCCGTCCCGAGTCGCTGGTGTCTGGTTCCTGATCGCAGGCACGCAAAAGTCACGAACCTGCTCAAAGGATTGAAGCAAACACGGGCCGCCGGGTGCGGGAGGCGCGCGGACGGCGCCGTCAGTCGGTGAACGTGTCCAGCAGCGCGTCGGCGGCGGCGTACGGGTCGGAGTCGCCGCTCGCCACCTGCTCCGCGAGCTCGTCGAGCATGGTGTGCCGGTGCACGTCGCCCCACCTCTCGCGCAGGGCGGTCACGGCGATCGCCTCGATCTCGTCGCGCGCCCGTCGTACCCGCCGGCGGCCGAGCTCGCCGCAGGACTCCATCCAGGACCGGTGCGCGTCGATCTTCTCCACCACCTCGTCAATGCCCTGGCCGGTCTGCGCGATGGTCAGCACGATCGGCGGCTTCCAGGCGTCGTCGCCGCGGTCGGCGAGCGCGATCATGTTGCGCAGGTCGCGCCGGACCGCGTCGGCGCCGTCCCGGTCGGCCTTGTTCACCACGTAGATGTCGCCGATCTCCAGGATGCCGGCCTTCGCGGCCTGGATCCCGTCGCCCATCCCCGGAGCGAGCAGCACCAGCGTGGTGTCGGCCAGCCCGGCGATCTCGACCTCGCTCTGCCCGACACCGACTGTCTCCACGAGCACCACGTCGCAGCCGGCCGCGTCGAGCACCCGCAGCGCCTGCGGGGTCGACCAGGACAGCCCACCGAGGTGTCCGCGCGAGGCCATCGAGCGGATGAAGACGTCGCGGTCGGTGGCGTGGTCCTGCATCCGGACCCGGTCGCCGAGCAGCGCGCCCCCGGAGAACGGCGAGGACGGGTCGACCGCCAGCACGCCGACCCGCTTGCCCGTCGCGCGCAGGGACTTCACCAGCGCGTTCGTGGAGGTGGACTTCCCGACGCCGGGAGAGCCGGTGACACCGACGATCTGGGCGTTGCCGGTGTACGGCGCCAACCCGGCCATCACCTCACGCAGCAGCGGCGAGGCGTCCTCGACCAGCGAGATCAGCCGGGCCACCGCACGCGCCTCGCCCTTGCGGGCGCGTTCCACGAGGTCGGGTACCGAGGCCGACGCGGCCCGCCGCCCCCGCGCCGACTTGTCAGAAGCGTGGGCGGCTGGAGCCGATCGTGGTTCTGACAACTCGGAGGGAGTCACGCCTTGGGGACGCGCACGATGAGGGCGTCGCCCTGCCCGCCGCCACCGCACAGCGCGGCGGCGCCCACACCGCCCCCACGGCGCTTGAGCTCGAGCGCGAGGTGCAGCGCGATCCGGGCGCCGGACATGCCGACCGGGTGACCGACCGCGATCGCACCGCCGTTGACGTTGACCTTGTCGTCGGGAAGGCCCAGCTCACGGGCGGAGGCGATCCCGACCGCGGCGAACGCCTCGTTGATCTCCACCAGGTCGAGGTCGGCGGGGTCGATCCCTTCCTTCTTGCAGGCCTTCACGATCGCGTTCGCCGGCTGCATCTGCAGCGTCGAGTCCGGGCCGGCGACCTGGCCCGAGGCGCCGATCTCCGCGAGCCACTCGAGGCCGAGCTCCTCGGCCTTCGCCTTGCTCATCACGACCACGGCGCAGGCACCGTCGGAGATCTGCGAGGACGAGCCCGCGGTGATCGTGCCGTCCTTGGAGAACGCCGGGCGGAGCTTCCCGAGCGACTCCGCGGTGGTGTCGCCGCGGATCCCCTCGTCCTGGGACACCACGACCGGGTCGCCGCGGCGCTGCGGCACCTCGACCGGGACGACCTCGTCGTCGAAGACGCCGTTCTTCCAGCCGGCCGCGGCCCGCTGGTGCGACTGGGCGGCGAACTGGTCCTGCTCCTCACGGGTCAGGCAGGCGCCGTCGGTGTTGCAGGTCTCGGTCAGCGCGCCCATCGCCTGCTCGGTGAACATGTCCCACAGCGCGTCGTAGGCCATCGAGTCGACCAGCGTGGTGTCGCCGTACTTGAAGCCCTCACGCGACTTGGGCAGCAGGTGCGGCGCGTTGGTCATCGACTCCATGCCGCCGGCCACGATCACCTCGTGCTCCCCGGCGCGGATCAGCTGGTCGGCGAGTGCGATCGCGTTGAGGCCGGACAGGCACACCTTGTTGATGGTGATCGACGGCACGGTCATCGGGATGCCGCCCTTGTTCGCGGCCTGGCGTGCGGTGATCTGCCCGGCGCCGGCCTGGATCACCTGACCGAGGACCACGTACTCCACCTGGTCCCCCGAGACCCCGGCCTTCTCCAGGGCGCCCTTGATCGCGACCCCGCCGAGGTCGGCGGCCGACAGGTCCTTGAGTCCCCCCAACAGGCGGCCGATCGGGGTACGAGCACCGGCAACGATTACGGATCCGGACATGACGCCTCCTGCGCGAGTGGTCCCACATCGAGTGACCGGGACGCTGCGGCGCACGGCGCCGGGCCGCATCCCGATTCACCTCGACGATACCCACGAACACCCGGATCAGGGAGGGGCGGACCGCCGGTTGCCGATGTCGGACCGGTCACAGTCCCTCGCGGGTCGGGTCGACGTCGTACGACGATGTGCCTCATGAGCACTTCCGCCGTCCCCGAGCACCTGTTCGTCTGCATCGACCACGTCGGCGTCGCCGTCCCCGACCTCGACGAGGCGATCGCGTTCTACCGGGACACCTTCGGCATGCGGCTGCTGCACGAGGAGGCCAACGAGGAGCAAGGGGTTCGCGAGGCCATGGTCGGGGTCGGCGACGTCGACGGGGCCTCGTGCGTCCAGCTGCTCGCGCCGCTCGGCCCGGACTCCACGATCGCGAAGTTCCTCGACCGCTCCGGGCCGGGGCTCCAGCAGCTCGCTTACCGGGTCACCGACGTCGAGCAGGTCTCGGCGGTGCTGCGGGAGCGAGGGCTGCGCCTGCTGTACGACGCACCCCGGCGCGGCACCTCGAGCTCGCGGGTGAACTTCATCCATCCCAAGGACGCCGGTGGCGTGCTGGTGGAGCTCGTCGAACCGGCCACCTCCTGATCCGGGCGGTGCCGGGCCGCTCGGATCGGAGCAAGATAGGTCACACCTGGCTGACACCTGCAGTTACCCGTCGGTAGATTCCGACCCATCACCTCGGGCAGCGTGGCCCGGCCGCGACCGCGACCAGCACTCAGGAGTTCTCGTGAAGAAGATCCTCGAAGCCATCCTCGCCGGCGACACCTCGGCCGAGGAGTTCGCCGCCCTCGACCTTCCCGAGTCCTACCGCGCGGTGACCGTGCACAAGGACGAGACCGACATGTTCGACGGGCTCGACTCGCGCGACAAGGATCCCCGCAAGTCGCTGCACGTCGAGGACGTGCCGCTCCCCGAGCTCGGCCCGGGCGAGGCGTACGTCGCGGTGATGGCCAGCGCGATCAACTACAACACCGTGTGGACCTCGATCTTCGAGCCGGTGTCCACGTTCAGTTTCCTCGAGCGCTACGGGAAGATGTCGCCGCTGTCCAAACGGCACGACCTGCCCTACCACGTGGTCGGCTCGGACCTGTCCGGCGTGGTGCTCAAGACCGGCCCCGGCGTACACACCTGGCAGCCCGGCGCCGAAGTGGTCGCGCACTGCCTCTCGGTCGAGCTGGAGAGCCCCGACGGGCACAACGACACGATGCTCGACCCGGAGCAGCGGATCTGGGGCTTCGAGACGAACTTCGGCGGACTGGCCGAGATCGCGCTGGTGAAGTCCAACCAGCTGATGCCCAAGCCGGACCACCTGACCTGGGAGGAGGCCGCCAGCCCCGGGCTGGTGAACTCCACCGCCTACCGGCAGCTGGTCAGCCGCAACGGGGCCGGGATGAAGCAGGGCGACAACGTGCTGGTCTGGGGCGCCAGCGGCGGCCTCGGCGGCTACGCCACCCAGTTCGCGCTCAACGGCGGCGCGACCCCGATCTGCGTGGTCTCCTCGGCGGACAAGGCGGAGATCTGCCGCGCGATGGGCGCGGAGCTGATCATCAACCGCGCCGAGGAGGACTACCGGTTCTGGAAGGACGAGAACACCCAGGACCAGAGGGAGTGGCGTCGCTTCGGCGCGAAGATCCGCGAGCTCACCGGCGGCGAGGACCCCGACATCGTCCTCGAGCACCCGGGCCGCGAGACGTTCGGCGCCTCGGTCTTCGCCGCACGCAAGGGCGGCACGATCGTCACCTGCGCCTCGACCAGCGGATACCTGCACCAGTACGACAACCGCTACCTGTGGATGAACCTGAAGAGCATCATCGGCTCTCACTTCGCCAACTACCGAGAGGCGTGGGAGGCGAACCGGCTCATCGCCAGGGGCCAGATCCACCCCACGCTCTCGAAGGCCTACCCCATGGAGGAGGTCGGCCAGGCCGCCTTCGAGGTGCACAAGAACCGGCACCAGGGAAAGGTCGGCGTGCTCACGCTCGCGCCGGAGGAAGGACTCGGCGTGCGCGACCCGGAGATGCGCTCCCGGCACCTCGAGCAGATCAACCGGTTCCGCGACCGCTAGCCGCCCGGGAAATGTCGCGCCGCCCCACGCGCCTCACGGGTTTATCGGGCGCGATCGGGGACACTGTGGTGTGTCTGCCGGCGCTCGGTCCGGGCAGGCGCCGGGCAGCCGTGTCCTAGGCTGCAAGGAAAGCGATGAAGTGAGGGAATGCCGATGAGCGACCGATCCGGCCTGTCCATCTTCGACGAAGATCCATCCAAACGCGGCGCCGACGACGCCACCCAGGTCATCCCCGCCGTGAGCGGTGCACAGCCGGCCTTCCCCGTCGTGCGCCGCGGGTACGACCAGGCGGCCGTGGACAAGCAGATGCACACGCTCGCCGGCGAGAAGGCCGGACTGGCCGCCGGCCTCGAGGATGCCAGGAAGCGCGTCAAGGACCTGGAGAAGCAGGTCGCCGACCTCCGCCGGAGCCTCGCGGAGAACGACACCCCGTCGTACGCCGGACTGGGTGGCCGCGCCAGCGAGATGCTTCGGCTCGCCGAGGAGCAGGCCGACGAGGTGCTCGTCCAGGCGAACGCCCAGGCCCAGGAGATCCGCAACCAGGCGACCAGGGACGCCGAGGTGCTGCGCGGGCAGGCGAACCGGGACGCCGAGGACATGCGGATGGTCCAGCTCAAGGAGCTCGACGAGACCCGCAGCCGGTCCCTCGCCGACGTGGAGCAGGAACGCAACCTGGTGCGCACCGAGGGTGAGGACCTGCTTGCCTCGGCCAAGCGTGAGGCCGAGCAGATCCGGCTGGCGGCCGAGCAGGAGACCAACAACCTGCGCACCAGCGCCCGCCGCGAGGCCGAGCAGGCCCGTGCGGCCGCGGACCGTGAGGTGCAGGAGGCTCGACGCGCTCTTGCGGTGGAGAAGGAGCGGCTGACCCGGGAGGCGGCCGAGCACCACACCAACGCGACCGCGGAGACCCAGCGGCTGGTCGAGGAGGCCGAGGAGCGGGCGAACGCCGCCGAGCTGCGGGCGCGCGAGGCGATGGCGACGGCCACCACGCACCGCCAGCACGCGGAGGAGGAGGCCGAGCGGATGCTGACCCGCGCCCGCCGCGAAGCCGAGCAGATCGTGGCCTCGGCGCAGACGCAGGCCGACAGCTTCGTCGCGAGCGGCCAGGACAACGCCGAGCGTGAGCTCGCCGCCGTCAAGGCCGAGGTCGACCGGGTGCAGAAGCGGCGCGACGCGATCGTCGCCCAGCTCGGTGCACTGCGGGACGTCGTCGCCGGGTTCGGCGACGAGCCGAAAGCCGCCGAGGAGCAGTGAGCGACTCCGGGTCCGACCCCGGATCCGGGTCCGGGGACACCAGTCAGGGCTCCCCGGACCCTGCCGATCCACCCGAGCCGGCATCCGAGGCAGCAGCCGACGAGCCCCAGGACTCCGCCCATCGACCGGAGGACGGCCAGGCCCAGCTCGAGGACCCGGACTACCTTCGCGACGCCAGTCCTACCGGTGACGTCGGTGGGTCCTACGGCTCCCTCGGCGCGCCCCTGAAGAGGCATTCGCCGTTCTACTTCGGGTTCTTCGGCGGGATCGGGGCGCTGCTCGCGATCTGGCTGGGCCAGCAGATCCTCTCGATCAGCTCGATCCTGATCCTGATCCTCGTGGCGATGTTCCTCGCCGTCGGCCTCAACCCGTGGGTCGAGCTGATCATGCGCCGCGGCGTCAAGCGCACCTGGGCGGTGCTCGCGGTCATCGTCGTGGTGCTGCTCGCCCTCGCCGGCTTCGTTCTCGCGATCGTGCCGGTGATCTCTGACCAGGTCAGCACCATCGTCGACAGGGCCCCGGAGTGGTTCGACCAGCTGCAGCACAACCAGCGGATCCAGGAGCTGGACCAGAAGTACGACATCATCGGGCGCGCCAAGAAGCTGATCGAGCAGGGCGGCCTGGCGCAGAAGGTCTTCGGGGGCGTGCTCGGCATCGGCGTCGCGCTGCTCTCGGCCCTGCTGAACGCCTTCATCATCGTCGTGCTGATGCTCTACTTCCTCGCCTCGCTGCCGAGCATCAAACGCTTCGGCTACCAGCTCGCCCCCGCCAGCCGCCGCGACCGGGTGACGGCGCTCGGCGACCAGATCCTCGGCAACGTCGGAGGGTACGTCTCCGGCGCGTTCCTCGTCGCGCTGTGCGCGGGGATCACCTCGCTGATCTTCCTGTTCATCGTGGGCCTCGGGGAGTACGCCGTGGCGCTGGCCGTCGTGGTGGCACTGCTCGACGTCATCCCGATGATCGGCGCTACCCTCGGTGCCGTGGTGGTGATCGCGATCGGGTTCGCCACCGACCCGAAGATCGGCCTGATCTGCCTGATCTTCTACGTGGCCTACCAGCAGTTCGAGAACTACGTGATCTACCCCAAGGTGATGCAGCGCTCGGTCGACATCCCCGGCTCGCTGATCGTGATCGCGGCCCTGGTCGGTGCGGCGCTGCTCGGCGTGGTCGGCGCCCTGCTGGCCATCCCGACCGCGGCCGCCATCCAGCTGATCCTCAAAGAGGTCTTCCTCAAGCGCCAGGACGCGCGCTGAGCCCGTGACCCGACCACGGCGGTGGTCAACGGCGGAACCTCAGGAAGGCCAGCGCACCGAGGTAGCAGACACCGAACAGCGCACCGAGCTGGAAGTACGGCGAACCGTCCGCACCGCGCGCGACCTCCACCACGAACATCACCAGCACGGCCAGCAGGAGGATCAAGCCCGCGAACTGCGAAGCGCCGGCGTCGAGCCGGTTGATCCGCTCGTCGCGGCGGTCGGCGAGCCCCGCGACCGTCTCGCTGTGCCGGCTCGCGAGCACGAACCCGCCGGCGACCAGCAGCATGAGAAGCAGACCGAACACGCCGAACCCCAGGTTGTCGCCGACCCAGCCGGCCACCAGGTAGGCCAGCCCGAAGGCCACCGACACCGCCGGCACCGCCCAACGGACCGCACCACCCTGCGCGCTGGTCGTGTCATGCATCGACATCGAAGATCTCCTCCACGGTTGTCTCGAAGAACCGGGCCAGGCCGATCGCCAACGGAAGCGACGGCAGGTAGCGGCCGGTCTCGATCGAGTTGATGGTCTGTCGCGAGACCCCTGTCCCCGCAGCCAGGTCCGCCTGGGACAGGCCACGCTCGGTCCGGAGCGCCCGCACGACGTTCTTCATGATGTCAAGGATGCTTGACATCAGCCACAATGTCAAGTTTGTTTGACGCCGAGCGCCCGCGCGCCATCGCGGGCCACGGTCAGCGCCGACGTTCGCGCGCCTTCCAGCAGGCGTTGTGCCAGTGCCGGCGCACGTCGAGGCCGGACCCGGAGAACATCGGCGCGACCACCGGCCACGCCACGGTGTGCGGGGTCGCCGGGCGGATCAGCTGGTCACATCCGGGGCACCGGTACGGCTTGGTGGCGGCCGAGCCGGTGACGCCGCGCACCTCGTACTCCTCGCCCTGGTAGCTCTCGATCCGCGTGCTCATCACGCGCTCCCGGCCCGGTGCTCGGCGACGAACCGCTCCATCCGGCGGTCCGGGACCAGCCAGATCAGCGCCACCAGGGTGTACACCGCCAGGGCGATCCACGCGGCCAGGAAGGAGCAGGCGATCCCGATGAGGTACAGCAACGGCGAGGACTTGCCCTTCCAGTCCCTGCCCACCGCCTGCCTCAGCATCGAGCCCGGTCCCTCGCTCCGGAAGACCGCAAGCTGCAGGATGTAGTAGGCGACCGCCGCCATCAGCAGGTTGACCCCGTAGCAGACCATCGGTGTCCTGGCGAACGTGCTCTCGTCCATCCACGCCGTGGTGAACGGGAACAGCGACAACCAGAACAGCAGGTGCAGGTTGGCCCACAGCACCGCGCCGTCGACGTGCTCCACGAGCTGGAACATGTGGTGGTGGTTGCTCCAGTAGATGCCGACGTAGACGAAGCTGAGCAGGTAGGTCACGAACCCGATGGCCGACTCCCCCAACGCATGGAACGTCGGCTCCTCGGGGACGTGCAGCTCCAGCACCATGATCGTGATGATGATGGCCAGTACGCCGTCGCTGAACGCCTCGAGCCGACTGGTCCTCACGAGGCACAGTCTGGCAGGGCGGAGCGCGACTGCGTCAACGCGTGCTGTAGTCGCGGAACCCACGCTTGGTCTTGCGGCCGAGGTAGCCGGCGGTGACCAGGTGCTCAAGCAGCGGCGCGGGCGCGAAGCCCGGCTCACGGAACTCGAGGTACAGCTCGCGCTGGATCGCCAGCGAGACGTCGTTGCCGACCACGTCGAGCAGCTCGAACGGGCCCATCGGCAGCGCACACCCGTACTTCATCGCGGTGTCGATGTCGTCGGCGGTCGCGTAGTGCGCCTGCAGCATCTTCACCGCGTCGTTCAGGTAGGGGAACAGCAGCGCGTTCACGATGAACCCCGCGCGATCGGCGCAGGAGACCGCGACCTTGCCGATGTCCGCGCACAGCGCGCGGACCGTCTCGGCCACGTCGTCCGCGGTGGACACCGTCGAGACGACCTCGACCAGCTTCATCACCGGCGCCGGGTTGAAGAAGTGCATCCCGACGACGTCCTGCGCACGCTTCGTCGCGGTCGCGCAGGAGATCACCGGCAACGAGGAGGTCGTGGTGGCCAGGATCGCGCCCGGCTTGCAGATCTCGTCGAGGTTCTCGAACAGCGCGGCCTTGACCTTCAGGTCCTCCGCGACCGACTCGACCACGAGGTCGGCCTCGGCGAGGTCGTCGAGCCGTGTGGTGCCGCTGATCCGCGCGAGCGTCGCGTGGCGCTCGTCCTCCTCGAGCTTCCCGCGCTGGATGGCCTTCTCCAGCGACTTCTCGATGGTCGCCCGCACCGCATCCACCTTGTCCTGGCCGCGGCCGACGTAGACGACGTCGTACCCGCCCTTGGCGAACACCTCGACGATGCCGGTGGCCATCGTGCCGGTGCCGACGACACCGACCTTCGCGATCTCGCGCCGGAGCCGCGGCAAGTCGTTCTCAGAAGGCGTCAGCGCATCGGCGACGACGACCGGACTGTCGGGCGCCTCGTAGGTGTAGAACCCGCGGCCGGTCTTGCGCCCGAGCATGCCGGCGGTGACCATCTGCTTGAGCATCGGGGAGGGCGCGTGCAGCCGGTCCCGGCCCTGCCGGTACATCGTGTCCAGGATCTCGTAGGCGGTGTCCAGGCCGATCAGGTCGAGCAGTGCGAGGGGACCCATCGGGTAGCCGCAGCCGAACCGCATCGCCGCGTCGATGTCCTCGCGGGTGGCGTAGCTCGCCTCGTACATCGACACCGCGTGGTTGAGGTAGCCGAACAGCAGCGCGTTCGCGATGAAGCCGGCCTTGTCACCGCAGATCACCGGGGTCTTGCCCAACGAGCGGGCGAGGTCCGCCGCGTCATCGAGCACGTCGGGCTCGGTGACCACGGTGCGGATGATCTCGACCAGGTTCTGCACCGGGGCGGGGTTGAAGAAGTGCACGCCGATCACCCGGCCGGGGTGCGAGGTCGCCGTCGAGATCTCGGTGACCGAGAGCGAGGAGGTGTTCGTGGCCAGGATCGCCTCCGGGGACACGACGCCGTCCAGCCGGCGGAACAGGTCCTGCTTCACGTCGAGGTGCTCGATGACCGCCTCGACCACCAGGGCACAGTCCTTGACGTCGGAGAGGTTCGTGGTGAAGCTCATCCGGCCGACCAGCTCCTGCTGGTCGGTCTCCGACAGCTTTCCCCGCTTCACGGCCCGGTCGGTCGAGTGCTGGACGTGCTGCCGCCCGCGCTCGAGGGACTCGTCGGTGAGCTCCACGCCGACCACCTGGTAGCCGTTGCGCGCGAAGACCTCGGCGATCCCGGCCCCCATGGTGCCGAGGCCGATCACGCCGATACTGCGGAACTCACGTCCTGTGCTGGTCATGCGCCGAATACTGTCATGCGCGGCGGGAGGCGCGCCGTGAGGTACTTCACCCGGCCGGAGGGGTTGCAGGTAGCCTCCCTGCTCGTGCGCCTTGTTATCGCGAAGTGCCGGGTCGACTACGCCGGCCGGCTGACCGCTCACCTGCCGATGGCCACCCGGCTGATCCTGGTCAAGAACGACGGGTCCGTGCTGATCCACTCCGACGGTGGCTCCTACAAGCCGCTGAACTGGATGTCGCCGCCGTGCAAGGTCAGCGAGGGTGTCAACGACGAGGGGGCGGTGGAGTGGACCGTCACGGGGAAGGATGACGACACGTTGCGGATCCTGCTCGAGGAGGTCATCAGCGACTCCACGCACGACCTCGGCGTGGACCCGGGCCTGCAGAAGGACGGCGTGGAGAAGCACCTCCAGGAGCTGCTCGCCGAGCACCCGGCCACCCTGGCCGAGGGCCTGACGTTGGTACGACGGGAGTACCCGACCGCGATCGGACCGGTGGACCTGATGTGTCGTGACGCGGACGGGAAGTCGGTCGCGGTGGAGATCAAGCGTCGCGGGGAGATCGACGGGGTGGAGCAGCTGACCCGCTACCTCGAGCTGCTCAACCGGGACCCCAAGCTCCGGCCGGTGCGCGGCATCTTCGCCGCCCAGGAGATCAAGCCGCAGGCACGGGTGCTCGCGACCGACCGCGGGATCAGCTGCGCGGTCGTCGACTACAACTTGCTGCGGGGGATGGACGACCCGAGCAGCCGGCTGTTCTGATGCGGATCTTCCACATCGCTCTGGCCGCCGACTGGGCCGCGACACGGGCGAACGGCAGCTACACCGTCTCCACCCTCGGTGTGACCCTGGAGCAGGAGGGCTTCATCCACTGCTCGAGGCGGGAGCAGGTGGAGGCGGTCCGCGAGCGGTTCTACCGCGGCCTGGACGAGCCGCTGCTGCTGCTCGAGATCGACACCGACCAGCTCGACTCCCCCTGGCAGCTCGACCCACTGCCGGAGACGGGCGAGGAGTTCCCGCACATCTACGGCCCGCTCAACCTCGATGCGGTGGTCGACACGCGCCGGATCGTGTAGTCCGCCCTTCTCCGGCGCGGTGCTACCGGCTCAGCTGACTGCGCCGACCGGTCCGTCGACCAACCGGGCGACCTCGTCGGCGCAGCCCCAGGACAGTGTGACCCCGGCACCGCCGTGGCCGTAGCAGTGCACCACCCGCGTCGGCCCGCGCTGCTCGACCTCGAGCCGGACCCGTGGCCGGGCCGGTCGCAGGCCGACCTTGTGTCGCAGCACGCGGGCACCCTTCAGCTGCGGCACCAGCGCCGTGGCACGTTCGAGGATCCGGTCCGCGGTCGCCAGGTCCGGCGTACGGCTCCACTGGCCTTCCTCGTCGGTGCCGCCGACCACGACGTCCTTCGAGCGCGGCACCACGTAGACCGGCCCGGCGCCGTCGAGCCACCACCGGTCCACAGCGACCTGGTCGACGTACAGGACCTGTCCGCGCACCGGCGCCACGGACGGGTCGTCGGCCATCAGCCTGGCACCGAGGCCGCTGGCGTTGACCACGACCCCGGTCCGGTCCGGCAGGCCGGAAAGCGCCATCCGGGTGATCGTGCCGCCCAGCCCGGCGACCCGGGCCGTGAGCCAACGTAGGTAGAGCGGCATCTCGATCACCGGGGTGCGGAAGGTCCAGCCGTCGACGTACGGCGGCGCCATCGCGGTCACCCGGGTCAGCTTCGGGACCGCCTGGAGCCACCACGGGTCCGCGGTCGGCGTCCGGTGCAGCTCCGTGCCGTCCAGCATGCGTACGCCGGCGTCGGGCTCCTCGCGGGAGAGCCGGGCGAACTCCTCGTAGGCGGCGGCCGACCATGCGGTGACCCGTTCGAACGGGAAGGCACGGTAGGGATACCAGAGGGCCGCGGCCACCGCGGAGGTGGTCTCGAGCGGCAGATCCCGGGCGAGTACGTCGACGTGGTGGCCGTTCTCGAGCAACCGCACGGCGCAGGACAGCCCCACCACACCGGCACCGATCACGATCACCTTGGCCATCCCCCGAGTCTGCCCGATCGCCGGCTCAGAAGTCGCTGATCCGCACCTTGCCGGACTTCGTCGTCACGAGCGCGACGACGTACCTCTGCTCACGATGGCGGGTCACGCTGCACACGATCCGGTCGCCGACCACGGTCGGATAGGCAGGCCTGTCACCGCAGTCGATCCGGTGGTAGCCCTCGGCCGCGAGCCGGCTCACGAGGTTCGCGGTGACGAGGATGTCGGTGCCGAGCCGCGCGTCGTACCGGCGGTCGTCCGCAGGCCCCCACAACCTGACCCGGACGTCGGCGAGCACGCCGTCGATGTACCCGTCGCAGACAACCTTCACCGGCCTGTCCTCGCGCAGGTCCGGACAGTCGAGATAGTCCACGGACAGGTCCTCCTCGACGAGCCGACCGGACAGGTCCTCGGCGATGGTCCGCTCGACCATCCTCATCGGGCGTGCGGGCGGTGTCGCCGCGGGGTGCGGTGCTCCGCCGAGCGAGGAGGGACTCGGCCGCGGCTGCTCGGAGGGCGTCGTCGTGTCCGCACAGCCGGTCGCCAGCAGCACCGCGGCGGCCCCGACCAGCGCACGCAGCATGTCACCCCTCCCCGTCGCCTCGTCCGACGCACCTCGGACGGGCGGTCGGCACTCGATCTCGACCCTAACCGGCACCCGGTCGCCGGGTGGAGCAGTGTGACAGGAACGCTTGTCGACTGCGTGCTGGCCGGGAGCTCGGCTCAGAGGCCCTGAATCGCCGCGCCGAGGATCGTGATCACCGCGAGCAGCGCGCCGAGGGCGCCGACCAGCACAGCGGCACGGGCGAGCTGCGTGTCCCACGACGTGTGGTCGGGCCGGGCGCTGAGCACCCGGCCGCCGAGCAGGATCGCCGCGGCGGCGAGCAGCAGCGAGGCGATCCCGCCGGCCGTCACCACCGAGCCGTAGTCGCTGGGGGCGAACATGGTGCCGAAGAACGACTGCACCGCCAGCGTCCAGCTGCCCTGCCCCATCATGCTGAGCACCGCGAGCGTGAAGGCCACCGTGGCCGACGCCTGGGAGGTCAGCAGACCCGCCGGCCGCCACCACTCGCCGTGGCCGGCGACCGGTTTGTCCGGCCCGAGGACGTCCTCTGGTTGCGTCATGGTGACACCGCTTCCGCCGATGATCTGTGACTTCGCACGCTATCGGAGAACCCGGGGACCGCGCCGCGGAACGGCTCCGGCCGCAAGGGACGTTTGCGGCCGCGGAGCAGACTGGTGGCATGGAGCTCGACCTCGCACGCGACTTCGCCCGGCAGCACCACCGCGCGGTCCTCGCGACCCGGACGGACGGCGGTGGAGTCCAGCAGAGTCCGGTGCTGGTCGGTGTCGACGCCGACGGTCGGTTCACGGTCAGCAGCCGCGAGACCGCGTTCAAGACCAAGAACTTGCGCCGGGACCCCTGGGTCCAGCTCTGCGTGCTCACCGAACAGTTCTTCGGAGGGTGGGTCTTCGTCGAGGGGGAGGCCGAGGTGGTCTCCCTGCCGGAGGCGATGGAGCCGCTCGTCGACTACTACCGCGGCGTTTCCGGCGAGCACGACGACTGGGAGGCCTACCGTGCCGGGATGCGCGCCGAGCACCGGGTGCTGATCCGGGTGCAGCCGCACCGAGCCGGCCCCGACCGGCAGGGTTGAGCGCTCAGCCCGACCCGGACCCGATCGGCACTCCACCCCAGGACCGGAGCACCCAGCCGTCGGCATCGGCATCGGCCTCGATGACGGCACAGTGGTCCACCTCGTGCGTGGTGCCGTAGCTGTCCGGGACGTTCGCGGCCAGCTGGGGTACGGCGACCCGGATCGCGCCACCATGGGTCACCACGAGGACGGTCTCACCGCGATGCAGGTCCACGATCGCCTCGAGCTCCGCGGCGATCCGATCCCGGATCTCGTTGCTGGACTCCCCTCCGGGGATCCGCGCATCGTGGTCTCCGGCGCCCCAGGCCCCCAGCACGTCGTCGTACATGCCCTCGACGTACGGCTGTCCGGCGTACTCCCCCACCGACCACTCCCGGAGGTTGTCCCGCACCCGGACGACCGCGCCGAGCCGCGCCGCGATGATCTCCGCGGTCTGCACCGCGCGCGCCAGGCCGCTGCAGTAGATCATCGACACCCTCGCGTCGGCGAGAGTGTCGGCCAGCTCGCGTGCCTGCTTGCGGCCGGTCAGCGAGAGACTCCCGCCGGCGTCACTGAGCCCCTCGGTCTCGTACTCGGCCTCCCCGTGGCGGACCAGGAGAAGCCGCGCTGCGCACTGCAGGTCGGACATGGTCCCAACCTACCCCTGGGCGGAGCGGACTTCGCGTGCTGCCGGCACGGTCAGTAGCAGAAATGCCCGTTTCGTGCCACGCTGAGGCCTCGGTCTCGGACAGCCGCCACAAGGGGAACGACTGTGCTGAACAGATTGCTGCGCCGGACCACCGTCCTGATCACCGCGGGCCTGCTGGCCGGAGCCGGACTGGCCGGGCCCGCCACGGCGAGACCGCACGCGATGCCGGCTGCGTCCGAGCACGCCACCGGGTGGTATCTCGCGCTCGGCGACTCGCTGGCCGCCGGCTACCAGCCGGGCGCCGGCGACGACAAGGATGGCGGGTACGTCGGACAGGTGCTCGACGCGGTCCAGGACGACCACCCGAAGACGAAGCTGCGCAACCTCGCCTGCTCCGGGGAGACAACGGTGACCCTGGTCGACGGCGGGCGGTGCACGTACCCCCAGGGCAGCCAGCTCGACCAGGCGACGCAGTTCCTGAAGGCACACGCGCGCACCGCGCGGCTGGTCACCCTCACCATCGGCGCCAACGACGTGCAGCGCTGCGTGAGCCGCTCCGCATCGGGAATCTCCGTGAACCAGCCGTGCATCGCGGCCGGGATGGGTGACGTCGCGGCCTTGCTGCCTCAGGCGCTGACCGACTTGCGGCAGGCGGCTCCCGACGCGGAGATCATCGTGACGAACTACTACAACCCGTTCCTCGCCGCCTGGCTCACCGGCCCGGCGGGCGAGGACCTGGCGAAGAGCACCGTCGCGCTCCAGGCCACCCTCAACACGATCATCGCCGCCGCAGCCGCCGCAGCCGGGGCCGCGACCGCGGACCTGGCGGCCGCGTTCGCGTCCGACGACTTCACCCCGGTGAGCGCCCAGCCGATCGGGTTCCCCGGTGAGCTGCCGCGCAGCGTGCTCAACATCTGCGCCTGGACCTGGATGTGCAGCAAGACCGACATCCACGCCAACGACGCGGGTTACGCGGTGATCGCGGGCGCGGTGGCGGCGAAGCTCAGCTGAGCCGTGAGCCCGGCTCCCCGGCAGCTCAGTCCAGGTCGTGGGCGTTGCGGATGGCCCGCACGATGCCGCGCATGATCTCAGTCAGCCCGAAGTCCTTCGGGGTGAACACCGCGGCGACGCCCCTGTCCTTGAGTCGCGCGGCGTCGCCGGAGGGGATGATTCCGCCGACGATCACCGGGACGTCCGCGAGCCCCTGCTCCCGCATCCCGTCGAGGACCGCGGGCACCAGCTCCATGTGCGACCCGGAGAGAATCGAGAGGCCGACGCAGTGCACGTCTTCGGCGACGGCGGCGGCGACGATCTGCTCCGGGGTGAGCCGGATGCCCTGGTAGACGACCTCGAACCCGGCGTCCCTCGCCCGCACGGCGACCTGCTCCGCCCCGTTGGAGTGACCGTCCAGGCCAGGCTTGCCCACGAGCAGCCGTAGCCGTCCCCCGAGCTGCTCGCCCGTGCGTCGTACCTCCTCGCGGACCGCGCTCAGCTCGGCTCCGGCCTCGGCCACCCCGACCGCGCCCGCCACACCGGTCGGCGCGCGGAACTCGCCGAACACCTCGCGCAGCGTGCCGGCCCACTCACCGGTGGTCGCCCCTGCCCGGGCGGCGACCAGCGTCGCCTCCATCAGGTTCGCGCCGGACTTGGCGTCCTCGGTGAGCCGTTTCAGCGCCGCCTGCACGCCCGCCTCGTCGCGCTCCTCGCGCCACTGCCGCAGCTCCTCGACCGCGGACCGCTCGGCCTCGGGGTCGGCGGCCTGGATCGCGGTGTCCAGGTCGGCGGTCAACGGGGACGGCTCGGTCGACTCGTAGCAGTTCACGCCGACGACCATGTCCTCACCCGCCTCGATCCGACCGCGGCGGGCGGCGTGCGAGGAGACGAGTGCCTGCTTCATGTAGCCGGACTCGACGGCGGCGATCGCGCCCCCCATGGCCTGGACGCGGTCGATCTCGGCACGGGCGTCGGCGACCAGCTCGTTCACCTTCGCCTCAACGACACGTGAACCGTCGAAGAGGTCGTCGTACTCGAGCAGGTCGGACTCGAACGCGAGCACCTGCTGCAGCCGCAGCGACCACTGCTGGTCCCAGGGACGGGGCAGGCCGAGCGCCTCGTTCCAGGCGGGAAGCTGTACGGCGCGGGCCCGGGCGTTCTTCGACAGGGTGACGCCGAGCATCTCGAGCACGATCCGCTGCACGTTGTTCTCCGGCTGCGCCTCGGTCAGCCCGAGCGAGTTCACCTGCACGCCGTACCGGAACCGGCGCATCTTCTCGTCCCGGACCCCGTAGCGCTCGCGGGTGATCACGTCCCACAGCTCGACGAACGCACGCATCTTGCACAGCTCCTCGACGAACCGCACGCCGGCGTTGACGAAGAACGACATCCGGCCGACCACCTTCTCGAAGTCCTCCGGCTCGACCTGGCCGGAGTCGCGGACCGCGTCCAGCACAGCGATCGCCGTGCACAGCGCGTAGGCGAGCTCCTGGGTCGGTGTCGCGCCGGCCTCCTGCAGGTGGTAGCTGCAGATGTTGATCGGGTTCCACTTGGGGATGTGGTTGACGGTGTAGGTGATCAGGTCACTCGTCAGCCGCAGGGAGTGCTCCGGCGGGAACACGTAGGTCCCGCGGGACAGGTACTCCTTGATGATGTCGTTCTGGGTGGTGCCGGCCAGCTTCCCGTGCACGTCGCCGAACCCGGTGGTTGAGGAGCGAGCCTGCGAGTGTCTCGAAACCCCCACCTGCTCCTCGGCGACGACCTGGTAGAGCGCGAGCAACCACATCGCCGTGGCGTTGATCGTCATCGAGGTGTTCATCTCGGTGAGCGGGATGTCCGCGAACAGCCGACGCATCTGCCCGAGGTGCGGGACCGGTACGCCGACCTTGCCGACCTCGCCGCGGGCCAGCGCCGAGTCCGGGTCGTAGCCGGTCTGGGTCGGCAGGTCGAAGGCGACCGAGAGCCCCGTCTGCCCCTTCTCCAGGTTCCGCCGGTACAGCGCGTTGGACTCCGACGCCGAGCTGTGCCCCGCGTAGGTCCGCATCACCCAGGGCTTGTCCTTCGGCTTCGGCTGGTCGCTCTCGGGGACCTGGGGCGGCTGTTGGCTCATGACAGCCGAGACTACGGCGAAGTGAACCGGACGGTAACCGGCATGTGAACTGTCCCACGTGCCAGGTAGGTCACAACCGGACCCTGCCCGCCGGCGACCGGCTCAGGCGGTGATGCGCTCGACCTGGACCAGGCGGCGCAGCCGGGTGAACGCAATGATCCGCCGGATCGCCGGACTGCACCCGCGCAGCACCAGTTGTCGGCCGTCGCGCTCCATGTGCTTGGTCGCAGCGGCGAGCACCTTGAGTGCGGTGGCGTCGATCGACTCCACCTCGGACAGGTCGACCACGACGTTGGCCGGATGCGCGTCGATGTGGTCGTAGAGGGCTTCGCGGACCATGCCCGTCGACCGGACGTCGAACCGTCCGGCAAGGAACAGCGTCGCGCCGTTCGTGGTGATCTCCATACCACTCCCAGGTTCTGCGGGACGGCCCCCGTGCCGCCCAGTCACCACTATGACGCACGACACAAGGAATTGGTTGCTCCATTTGTGTAACGGGTGTGTCGCGATTTGCCGCAGCACCGCCCATGTCCGGGCGATCCGCCGCGACCGCTCGGGCTGCTGTCCAGACCGATCAGCGTGAGATGTCGTCGACCTCGACCCGGCCGATGTCCACTCCCAGACCGCCGAGCACCTCCACGAAGTGCGGGTACCCGCGGTCGATGTGGTGCGACTCGGCGACCGTGGTCGTGCCGTCGGCGGCGAGTCCCGCGAGGACCAGCGCGGCACCGGCCCGGATGTCGTGCGCGACGACCGGCGCCCCGGACAGCTGTGGTTTGCCGCGCACCACCGCGTGGTGCCCGTCCGTGCGCAGGTCGGCGCCCAGCCTGGCCAGCTCCTGGGCGAACATGAACCTGGCCTCGAACACGTTCTCGGTGATCATCGCGGTCCCCTCGCTGACCGCAGCCAGCGCCATCGCGAACGGCTGCAGGTCCGTGGGAAAGCCCGGGTAGGGCAGGGTCACCACGTCGAAGGCGCCGAGTCGCTTGTCCACCCGGACTCGGAAGCCGTCGCCGTCGGCACTGACGACGGCCCCGGTGCTGGACATCTTGTCGAGGACGATGTCGAGGTGGTGGCTCCTGCCGCCGGCGATGGTCAGGTCACCGCCGGCGATCGCAGCGGCGAACGTCCAGGTGCCCGCCACGATCCGGTCCGTGACCGTGGCATGGGTGACCGGCCGGAGCCGGTCGACGCCCTCCACCCGCAGGGTCGAGGTCGAGATCCCATCGATCCGGGCACCCATCTCGGCCAGCATCTGGCACAGGTCGATGATCTCCGGCTCCCGAGCCACGTTGTCGATCATCGTGGTTCCCGGGGTGAGCACCGCGGCCATCACCAGGTTCTCGGTCGCACCGACACTCGGGAAGTCCAGCCACAGGTTCGCCGCGGTGAGCCGCTGGGCCACTTCCGCGACGACGAAGCCGTGCTCGATCCGCACCGAGGCACCGAGTGCCTCGAGCCCGCTGATGTGCATGTCCAGGCCCCGTGAGCCGATGTTGTCCCCGCCCGGAAGTGCCACTTTGGCCCTGCCGCAGCGGGCCACCAGCGGTCCGAGCACGCTGATCGACGCGCGCAGCCGGCGGACCAGGTCGTAGGGCGCCTCGTGACCGAGCTCCTCGGGGACCTCGATGGTGACCGTGCCGCTGAGGTTCCCGCTGAGCTCGGCAACGCTCAGGTCGCTGGCGTCCGGGTGCTCCACCTGGACCGTGCAACCGAGTCGCTCCAGCAGCCGCGCCATCACCTGCACGTCCAGGATGTCCGGCACGTTCGTGATCACCGACCGACCCGGCGCCAGCAGGGCCGCCGCCATCAGCTTGAGCGCGCTGTTCTTGGCGCCGCCCACGTGGACGGTGCCGTTCAGCGGCTGCGACAACGGCCCCCGGGACCGGACCCGGAATCCCTCCATCACGCCGGCCACCGGCCGTGCATCATGTCCTGTCCCGCTCCCTCGATCGGCTCCG
>DASSBE010000101.1:0-6032 GCA_035699065.1 Nocardioidaceae bacterium | reverse complement strand
CGCGGCGGCCGCCATGTCGATCACCACAGTGGCCTCCCGCACGTCCGGCGCCATGCGCATCGCGTCGAAGACGGCGCGGTTCTCGCGGACCACGGCGATTCCCCGGATCGTCGTGACCTCCTCGGGGTCGAGCCGGTCACGGAGGTACCTGACCCCCGCCCTGTCCTTGCGGCGCACGTCCGGCCCGATGCACAACGGAACCGCCATCATCGTGACGCCGTCAGGGAGCAGCCCGTCGAAGAAGTTGCCCCGCCAGAGGCGGAGTGCCGCCCAGCCGGTGACGGCTCCGTGCGGGGGAAGCAGCATGGAGCACTCGAGGATCCTCTGCTCCGGGATGAGGGGATCCACCCACGAGGGGACGAACAGACCGCGCGTGCTCTGCCGCCAGTTCGGTCCCCGGCCTGCCCCCGGGTCGGTCCGTGCCGGCCGGTGGGATCCGCGGGGACAGGTGTGACCAGCCGGCCGGGCGGGTCGCAGATCGGGCTCCAACGGTGTCGGGCGCGAGGCATGGGTCCCAGGATCGACCAGTGCGGCCGCCGGTGCGTTCCGTTGTCCACAGGCAGCACGATCGTGACTCCGCCACCGCCGACCGGCGAAGGCTCCGAGGTGCTCGTTCGGTCCGCTATGGCTGTGAACCGGTCCGGGGGACGACCACTCGGGACCGAACGCGAGAATCGCGCGCGGCCGGTCTTCGAGCCACCACGTAGAGTCGCACCATGTCACGCTCCACGATGATCGACTGGGACCTCGCGGTCAACGCCGCCTCGAAGATGGCCGGCCCCGGCCCCGCCATCGACCGGGCGGAAGCAGAGGCCGTCGTCGCCGAGCTCCGTGCCGGGGCGCAGCGCTCCACGCCGCTGGTCCGCGAGTTCACCGGCCTGAACGCGCCTGAGGGCACCGAGCTGTCCGCGCCGTTGCTCGTCGTGGACCGGACCGGTTGGATCCAGGCCAATGTCGACGGCTTCGCGACCGTGATCTCGCCCCTGATCGACATGCTCCAGGCCAAGAAGGGCCCGCCGAGCCCGCTGGCCGAGGCGATCGGCTCCCGGGTCACCGGCGTCGAGCTCGGTGCGTTGCTCGGGTTCATGTCGTCGAAGGTGCTGGGCCAGTTCGACCCGTTCTACGCGGCGGCGGGCGCGCCGGGACAACCGGCAGCCGCCGGCCGTCTGCTGCTGGTCGCCCCCAACATCGTGCACGTGGAGAACGAGCTGGGCGTCGACCCGACCGACTTCCGGCTCTGGGTCTGCCTGCACGAGGAGACCCACCGGGTGCAGTTCACCGCGGTGCCTTGGATGCGCGACCACATCCACAGCGAGATCGCGAACTTGGTCGGCTCCGTCGACGTCGACCCCGCCCGGCTTGCCGGTCTGGTCGGTGAGGGCGTCAAGCGGATCAGCGACATCGTCCGCGGCGACGACGAGGTCAGCCTGCTCGACCTGGTGCAGACCCCGGAGCAGAAGGTGGTCCTCGACCGGATCACCGGTGTGATGTCCCTGCTCGAGGGGCACGCCGACGTGGTGATGGACGGTGTCGGCCCAGAAGTGATTCCCTCGGTCGCCGAGATCCGCCGCAAGTTCAACAAGCGCCGCAAGGGCGCCGGCACCTTCGACCGGATCCTGCGCCGACTGCTCGGTCTCGACGCGAAGATGGCGCAGTACCGCAACGGTGCCGCGTTCGTCCGCGCGGTCGTCGACCAGGTCGGCATGGACGGCTTCAACAAGGTGTGGGTCGGTCCGGAGAACCTGCCGTCGAAGGACGAGATCAGCGACCCGGCGAGCTGGGTCAGCCGCGTGCACGGCTGAGGGCCGCGGATGGGCCCGCATCCTGCCGTCGCCGCGGTCCGGCTCGCGGTACGACGGACATTGCTGGAGCTTCCCACGAGGTGCACGCTGGTCGTGGCCTGCTCCGGGGGGGCCGACTCGCTGGCCCTGGTCGCCGCCACCGTCTTCGAGTCGCGACGCGCCGAACACACGGTGATCGGGCTGACCGTGGACCACGGGCTCCAGACTGGGTCCCGGCAGCACGCCGAAGCCGTCGCCGACCAGATGCGAACCCTAGGGGTCTCCCAAGGCCTAGTGGCTCCCGTCTCGGTCGGCGCGGCGGGTGGCCCGGAGGCCGCGGCCCGGACCGCTCGCTACGCCGCCCTCGACCGGGCCGCCGACGAGCACGATGCGGCCGCCGTGCTGCTCGGGCACACCCGCGACGACCAGGCCGAGACGGTGCTTCTCGGTCTCGCCCGGGGCTCCGGGGCCCGGTCCCTGTCCGGCATGGCTTCGGTCACCGGCCGCTACCGCCGCCCGCTGCTCGGGCTGTCCCGCGCGGACACGGTCGCCGCGTGTGGTGCTGAGAACATCTCCTTCTGGGACGACCCGCACAACGCGGACCCGTCGTACGCCCGGGTGCGGGTGCGGCGCCAGGTGCTGCCGGTCCTGGAGAAGGAGCTCGGCCCCGGCGTCACCGAGGCGCTGGCGCGGACCGCCCGGCTGCTGCGCGACGACGCCGACGCGCTGGACGCGATGGCGGTCGACGCGCTGCTCGGGACGCGTGACGAGGACGGTGGCCTGCTGGTGGAGCCGC
Source organism: Nocardioidaceae bacterium (assembly GCA_035699065.1). Taxonomy (GTDB): domain Bacteria; phylum Actinomycetota; class Actinomycetes; order Propionibacteriales; family Nocardioidaceae; genus Nocardioides_C. Next base: position 3,455 of record DASSBE010000101.1, on the reverse strand, counting down.
TGCTCTCCTGGCCGGCAGCGGTACGGCGCCGGGTGCTGCGGCTTGCTGCGCTGGACGCGGGATGTCCGGGCACCGAGCTGTTCCTGGTCCACGTCGACGCGCTCGACGAGCTGGTCACCGACTGGCACGGCCAGCGGGGGGTCGATCTGCCCGGGCCGGTGCACGCCCGGCGGGCCGGGGGCGCGCTCCGGTTCGCGCCGGGGCCTGTGGCAGGCTGACGCCCATGGACGCATCGCACGTCGAGGGTGACCTGGTGAACATCCTCTACTCCGAGGAGCAGATCCAGGACCGCCTCGCGGAGCTGGCAGCACAGATCGAGAAGGACTACGCGGGCAAGGAGATTCTGCTCGTCGGTGTGCTGCGCGGCGCGGTGATGGTGATGGCGGACCTGGCCCGTCACTTCGGCCGCCATGTGGAGATGGACTGGATGGCCGTCTCGTCGTACGGCTCGGGGACGAAGTCCTCCGGCGTGGTGCGGATCCTCAAGGACCTCGACACCGACATCAACGGCCGGCACGTGCTGGTCGTCGAGGACATCATCGACACCGGACTGACGCTGTCCTGGCTGGTGTCGAACCTGAGCTCCCGCGGACCCGCCTCGGTCGAGATCTGCACCCTGCTGCGCAAGCCCGAGGCACAGCAGATGAGCGTCGACGTGAAGTACGTCGGCTATGACATCCCCAACGAGTTCGTGGTCGGCTACGGCCTCGACTACTCCGAGAAATACCGCAACCTGCGCTCGATCGGGACCCTCGCCCCGCACGTTTACTCCTGAATTCCGGAACGATTGGTGCCGGCCACCCGTTTCGCGGACAATGGGTGTTGACCTGTTGCACGACGACCGACGACGCGTTGGTTCCGCCGTGTACCGTCAGTATGTCTAGAGCGGTTTGAGCTGGCAGGAGGCGGGGCCCTGGGCCCCCGATACATGGACGTAAAACGCATTTTCCGCGGTCCCTGGTTGTGGATCGTCGTCGCGGTGGTGGGCGTGCTCATCGCGCTCCAATACTTCGCGCCCAACGGTGGGTACGACGAGATCGACACCTCGAGCATGGTGGAGAAGATCCAGAGCGGCGAGGTCGAGAGCGTCCTGTTCGTCGACGGTGACCAGGAGATCCGGGCGACCCTCGACAACGGCGACAAGGTCATCGCGACCTGGGTCAGCGGCCAGCAGCGTGACTTGGTGAACCTCGCCGAGAAGCAGGTCGAGGCCGGCACCATCGAGAAGGGCTTCAACGTCGAGAACCCGCAGCCCAGCCTGCTCGGTTCGATCCTCGGCATGCTCCTTCCGTTCGTGCTGATCATCTTGCTGTTCCTGTTCCTGATGAACCAGGTCCAGGGTGGCGGTGGCCGAGTCATGCAGTTCGCCAAGTCGAAGGCGAAGCTGATCAGCAAGGACATGCCGAAGACCACCTTCGCCGACGTGGCCGGCTGCCAGGAGGCGATCGAGGAGCTCGGCGAGATCAAGGAGTTCCTCCAGGAGCCCGCGAAGTTCCAGGCGGTGGGCGCGAAGATCCCCAAGGGCGTGCTGCTCTACGGGCCGCCCGGAACCGGTAAGACGCTGCTCGCCCGCGCGGTCGCCGGTGAGGCCGGCGTCCCGTTCTACTCGATCTCCGGCTCCGACTTCGTCGAGATGTTCGTCGGTGTCGGCGCCTCCCGGGTGCGTGACCTGTTCGAGCAGGCCAAGGAGAACGCCCCGGCGATCGTGTTCATCGACGAGATCGACGCCGTCGGCCGGCACCGTGGGGCCGGCATGGGCGGTGGCCACGACGAGCGCGAGCAGACCCTTAACCAGCTGCTGGTCGAGATGGACGGCTTCGACGTGCGCGGCGGCGTGATCCTGATCGCCGCGACGAACCGCCCCGACATCTTGGACCCGGCGCTGCTGCGACCCGGCCGTTTCGACCGACAGATCGGTGTGGACGCACCGGATCTTGCGGGTCGTCACCAGATCCTGAAGGTGCACTCCCGTGGCAAGCCGATGGGCGAGCACGTGGACCTGCTCTCCGTCGCCCGTCGTACGCCTGGCTTCACGGGTGCCGACCTGGCGAACGTGCTCAACGAGGCGGCCTTGCTCACCGCCCGCATGAACCAGAAGTTGATCGACAACCATGCCCTCGAAGAGGCGATCGACCGGGTGATCGCCGGTCCGCAACGGCGCAGCCGCCTGATGAGCGAGAAGGAAAAGCTGATCACCGCCTACCACGAGGGCGGTCACGCCCTGGTGGCCGCGGCGCTGCCCGGCACCGACCCCGTGCACAAGGTGACGATCCTGCCCCGCGGGCGCGCCCTGGGTTACACGATGGTGCTGCCCGACGAGGACAAGTACTCGCAGACCCGTTCGGAGATGCTGGACAAGCTCGCCTACATGATGGGTGGCCGGGCGGCCGAGGAGATGGTCTTCCACGACCCGACGACCGGTGCCGGCAACGACATCGACAAGGCCACCTCACTGGCCCGGGCGATGGTCACTCAGTACGGAATGACCGAGCGGCTCGGCGCGATCAAGCTGGGCGAGGACCAGGGTGAGCCGTTCCTGGGCCGGGACATGGGACACGCGCGCAACTACTCCGAGGACGTCGCCGCGATCGTCGACGAGGAGACCAAGAAGCTGCTCAGCACCGCGCACCAGGAGGCCTTCGACATCCTGGAGGAGAACCGCGACGTGTTGGACACGCTGGTTCTGGCGTTGATGGAGCGCGAGACCCTCGACAAGGCAGAGGTCGCGCACGTCTTCGAGCCGCTGCGCCGGCGTCCGATCCGGCCGGCCTGGACCGGGTCCCCGAGCCGTGAGCCGTCCCGGATCCCGCCGGTCGAGATTCCCAAGTCGGCGGGCAACGGATCCGCTCCGGACGAGGAGGGGGCGGTCATCCTCACTCCTCCCGGCAGCGGCGGTGACGTCCACGGGGATCCCACCGTGAACTCATGACGGTCAACCGGATCAGCCAGGAGCCGCGCGCGGAAATCCCGCCGTTCGACCAGCCCCGCGCCGAGGCGGCCGTCCGCGAGCTTCTACTCGCGGTGGGCGAGGATCCGGACCGTGAAGGACTGCAGGACACCCCCGCACGGGTGGCGCGGGCCTACCAGGAGCTGCTGGCCGGGATGCGGATGCGCCCGGAGGACGTGCTCACCACAACGTTCGACATCGGCCACGACGAGCTGATCCTGGTCAAGGACATCGAGCTCTGGTCGATGTGTGAGCACCACTTGGTGCCGTTCACCGGCGTCGCTCACGTCGGCTACATCCCCGACGAGAACGGCCGGATCACCGGGCTGTCCAAGCTCGCCCGACTCGTCGACCTCTACGCCCGTCGGCCACAGGTCCAGGAGCGGCTGACCACCCAGGTCGCGGACGCGTTGATGGAGATCCTGCAGCCTCGTGGCGTGATCGTGGTGGTGGAGGCCGAGCACCTCTGCATGACCATGCGTGGCGTCCGGAAGGCCGGTGCCCGCAC
>DASSBE010000100.1:0-23895 GCA_035699065.1 Nocardioidaceae bacterium | reverse complement strand
CCACGGGTGTGGAGCTGATGTTCGCCGAGATCAAGGGCAGCCTGCACGACTTCTGCGTCGACTTCGACGTCTTCTTCCACGAGAACAACCTGCACGAGTCCGGGGCCGTCGAACGCGCGGTCGCCCGGCTGACCGAGATGGGCAACACCTACGAGGCCGACGGTGCACTGTGGCTGCGCACCGAGAAGTACGGCGACGACAAGGACCGGGTCATCATCCGCTCCGACGGCAGGGGCGCCTACATCTCCGGCGACCTCGCGTACTACCTCGACAAGCGGGAGCGCGGGTTCGACCGCTGCCTGATCATGCTCGGCGCCGACCACCACGGGTACGTCGGACGCCTGAACGCGATGTGTGCCGCCTTCGGGGACGAGCCCGGGGTGAACCTGGAGATCCTCATCGGCCAGATGGTGAACCTGCTGCGCGGCGGCAAGCCGCTGCGGATGTCGAAGCGCGCCGGCACGGTGCTCAGACAGACCGATCTCGTGGAGGCGATCGGTGTCGACGCGGCGCGCTACGCCCTCGCGCGCTACACCACCGACACCACGATCGACATCGACCTGGACCTGTGGGCCAAGCAGAGCAGCGACAACCCGGTGTTCTACGTGCAGTACGCGCACGCCCGGCTGGCGTCGATCCTGCGCAACGCCAAGGACCTCGGTGTCGCGCCTGCGGCCGCCGACTTCGACCCCAGCCTGCTCTCGCACGAGAAGGAGGGCGAGCTGCTGCGGGCGCTCGCGGAGTTCCCGAGGGTGGTGGCCGCCGCTGCCCAGCTGCGCGAACCGCACCGGGTGGCGCGCTATCTCGAGGACACCGCCTCGGCGTTCCACAAGTTCTACGACTCCTGCCGGGTGCTGCCTCAGGGCGACGAGGACCCCGCCCCGATCCACGCGGCCCGGCTGCTGCTGGTCGAGGCGACCAAGACCGTGTTCGGCACCGGCCTCGACCTGCTCGGCGTCTCCGCGCCCGAGCGCATGTGACGCGCTGATGCGTGCACACGAGGCCGGCGCGCTCCACGCCGACATCAACCACCGCACACCGTCCTGGCTCGGCACGCCGCGCGACGTGAACGCGCTGGTGCCGCTCCTCTGGTCGGTGACCGCGCGCAAGAACGACGACGGTGCGCTCGAGATCGGCGGGGTCGATCTGCGCGAGCTCGTCGCCGAGCACGGCAGCCCGGCCTACGTCCTCGACGAGGCGGACTTCCGTGCCCGTGCCCGCGCGTTCCGGGACGCCTTCGCCGACTACGACGTGTACTACGCCGGCAAGGCCTTCTTGTGCACGACGGTCGCGCGCTGGGTGGCCGAGGAGGGCCTGTGCCTCGATGTCTGCTCGGCCGGTGAGCTGACCGTCGCACTGCGCGCCGGCGTGGACCCGGCCCGGATCGGCTACCACGGCAACAACAAGACTGTCGACGAGCTCGAGCGGGCGGTGGTCGCCGGGGTGGGCCGGATCGTCGTGGACTCGTTCTGGGAGATCGAGCGTCTGGTGGCGATCACTCAGCGGCTCGACGCGCGCGCGGCGGTGATGGTCCGGGTCACCGCGGGGGTGGAGGCGCACACCCACGAGTACATCGCCACCGCCCACGAGGACCAGAAGTTCGGGTTCTCGATCACCAACGGCGACGCGTTCGAGGCGGTCCGGCGGGTCCAGGAGGCCGCGGGTCTCGAGCTGCGCGGCCTGCACTCGCACATCGGCTCGCAGATCTTCGACACCTCCGGTTTCGAGGTCGCCGCCCGCCGGGTGCTCGCCCTGCACGCGCGGGTGTCCTCCGAGCTCGGCGTCGACCTGCCGGAGATGGACCTCGGTGGCGGGTTCGGCATCGCGTACACCACCCAGGACGACCCGAGCGACCCCGCGCAGCTGGCCACCGAGATCACCAAGATCGTCGCGCACGAGTGCCGCGCCCTCGACGTCGCGGTCCCGGCCCTGTCGATCGAGCCCGGCCGCGCGATCGTGGGGCCCTCGATGTGCACGATCTACGAGGTCGGCACGGTCAAGCAGGTCGCGCTCGACGCCGGCGCGGCACGCACCTACGTCTCGGTCGACGGCGGGATGAGCGACAACATCCGGACCGCCTTGTACGACGCGGACTACAGCTGCACGATCGCCAACCGGCACTCCGCCGCCGAGCCGGTCCTGGGACGCGTGGTCGGCAAGCACTGCGAGGCGGGTGACATCGTGGTCAAGGACGAGTTCGTCCCGGGCGACCTCGTCCCCGGCGACCTGCTGGCCGTCCCGGGCACCGGCGCGTACTGCCGGTCCATGGCGAGCAACTACAACCACGCCCTGCGCCCGCCGGTGATCGCCGTCGCCGACGGCCGGGCGCACGTGATCGTGCGACGAGAGTCCGAGGACGATCTGCTGCGCACCGACGTGGGCGCATGATGTGCTGCCGTACGACGGTCACCCTGTCCGTCTTACGCGCATCTCAGCGTGCGGACGCCGCGGCGGCGGACCTGCCAGGCGCGAGCAGATGCCCCAAGATGTGTGCCATGCAAAGGTGTCCCGAGAGATGAGGTCAGCGTGCACCCTCCGCTGAAGCTCGCCCTGCTGGGCTGCGGGTCGGTCGGCAGCCAGGTCGTCCGGCTGCTGCGCGAGCAGGCCGACGACCTGACCGCGCGGATCGGGGCACCGATCGAGCTGGTCGGCGTGGCCGTACGGCGGTCGGAGCTGCAACGGGATGCCGAGGTGCCCGCCGAGCTGCTCACGACGGACGCCGAGGGCCTGGTCAGCTCCGCGGACGTCGACCTGGTGATCGAGGTGATCGGCGGCATCGAACCGGCGCGGACACTGATCCTGAAGGCACTGGAGAACGGCGCCTCGGTGGTGACCGCCAACAAGGCGCTGCTCGCCGAGGACGGCACCACCTTGTTCACCGCCGCCGAGAAGGCGGGTCGCGACCTCTACTACGAGGCCTCGGTGGCGGGGGCGATCCCGATCCTGCGGCCGCTGCGCGAGTCCCTGGCCGGCGACAAGGTGCGCCGGGTCCTCGGGATCGTGAACGGCACCACGAACTTCATCCTCGACAAGATGGATACTTCCGGGGCCGGCTTCAGCGAGGCGCTGGAGGAGGCGCAGCAGCTGGGGTACGCCGAGGCCGACCCGACCGCCGACGTCGAGGGCTTCGACGCCGCCGCGAAGGCCGCGATCCTGGCCAGCCTCGCGTTCCACACCCGGGTCACCGCCGCCGACGTCTATCGGGAGGGCATCTCGGAAGTCACCGCCGCCGACGTCGCCTCGGCGCGCGAGATGAACAGTGTGGTGAAGCTGCTGGCGATCTGTGAGCTCACCGAAGGCCCGCACGGCGCCGCGGTCTCCTCACGCGTGCATCCTGCGATGATCCCGAGGTCGCACCCGCTGGCCAGTGTCCGCGAGGCCTACAACGCGGTGTTCGTGGAGAGCGACGCCGCCGGACAGCTGATGTTCTACGGTCCCGGCGCCGGTGGCGCACCGACCGCGAGTGCCGTGCTCGGTGACCTGGTCACGGTCGCGCGGAACCGCCTCAACGACGTGCGGGGGCCTGGGGAGTCGGCGTACGCGCAGGCCGACGTCCTGCCGATGGGAGACACCGAGACCCGGTACCACGTCGCGATCGACGTCGACGACAAGGCGGGTGTGCTGGAGCAGGTGGCGCACGCGTTCGCCGAGCACGACGTGTCGATCAAGACCGTGCGGCAGGAGGGCCGCGGCGACGACGCGCAGCTGGTCGTGGTCTCGCACCGCGCCCTCGACTCGGCGCTGGCCGCCACCGTGGAGACGCTGCGGAAGATGGACGACGTGCACGACGTCTCCTCGGTCATGCGGGTCGAGGGAGACGCCGAATGAGTCATCAGTGGCGCGGTGTGATCGAGGAGTACCGCTCGCGGCTGGACCTTCCCGAAGGCACCCCGACGATCACGCTGCGCGAAGGCGGCACGCCCCTGGTCGACAGTGGGTGGCTCTCGGAGCTGACCGGTGCCGAGGTGTGGCTGAAGGTCGAGGGTGACAACCCCACTGGCTCGTTCAAGGACCGCGGGATGACCGTGGCGCTCTCGGTGGCCGTCGGGCAGGGCGCGGAGGCGGTGGTCTGCGCCTCGACCGGGAACACGTCCGCGTCGATGGCCGCCTACGCCGCGCGCGCCGGCGTGAAACCGCTGGTGCTGGTGCCGCAGGGAAAGATCGCCGCCGGCAAGCTGGCGCAGGCGATCGTGCACGGCGCCCAGGTGATCATGGTCAAGGGCAACTTCGACGACTGCCTGCGGCTCTCCCGCGGCCTCGCCGAGGACTACCCGGTGGCGCTGGTGAACTCCGTGAACCCGATGCGGCTCGAGGGGCAGAAGACCGCTGCGTTCGAGATCGTGGACTTCCTCGGCGATGCCCCGGACGTCCACGTCCTGCCGGTGGGCAACGCCGGCAACATCTCCGCGTACTGGAAGGGCTACCTCGAGTCCGAGCAGGAGGGACTGAGCAGCCGGAAGCCACAGATGCTCGGCTGGCAGGCGGCTGGAGCCGCACCGCTGGTGTCCGGTGCGCCGGTCGCCGACCCGGACACGATCGCCTCGGCCATCCGGATCGGGAACCCCGCCTCGTGGCACCTCGCGGTCGCCGCCCAGGAGCAGTCCGGCGGCAGGTTCCAGGCGGTCACCGACGAGGAGATCCTGGCCGCGCAACGCCGGCTCGCCGCATCGGACGGTGTGTTCGTCGAGCCCGCGTCCGCGGCCGGGGTGGCCGGGATCCTCCAGGACGTCGGATCAGGCCGGTCCTTCGAGGGCCGCACCGTCGTGGTGACGGTGACCGGCCACGGCCTCAAGGACACCGACACCGCCCTGTCCACATTCAGCGACATCGTCGACACCGTCATCGCGGTCGACGTCGACGAGGCCGCCGAGGCCGCCGGACTGCGCTGACCATGCCGACCTTCGTGACCGGACCGGTCGAGGTGTCTGTTCCGGCCACCAGCGCGAACCTCGGTCCGGGCTTCGACTCGCTGGGCCTGGCCCTCGACTTCCGTGACCGGGTCACCGCGCAGGTCACGGACGCGGGTCTCGACATCGCTGTGCGCGGGACCGGCGAGGGTGAGGTGCCGCTCGACGAGAACCACCTGGTCTACAGCGCGATGTGCCGCGCCTTCGACGAGATGGGCTGCGCGGTCCCCGGGATCCGATTGCACTGCGAGAACCGGATCCCGCACGGCCGTGGCCTCGGGTCCTCGTCGGCCGCCATCGTGGCCGGGATCTGCGCGGCGCGCGGGCTTGTCGCCGGTGGTTCGCTGCTGATGGACGACGACGCGGTGTTCGACCTCGCTGCCCGGATGGAGGGTCACCCCGACAACGTGGCGCCCGCCTTCTACGGGGGGTTCACGATCGCCCGCACGGACGGAGACCACAGCTTCGCCACCATGGTGTCGGTCGACCCCCGGGTCACCGTGGTGGTCTTCGTGCCACCCGAGCCGGTGGAGACCAAGGTGGCCCGCGGACTGCTGCCCGACGTGGTGCCCCATGCGGATGCCGCGGCGAACGCGGGGCGTGCGGCGCTGCTGGTCACGGCCCTGAGCCGGCAGCCCGAGCTCCTGCTGGCCGCGACCGAGGACCGGCTGCACCAGCGGTACCGCGAACCGGCGATGCCACGGACACTGGCCTTCGTCGACGCGCTTCGCGCCGTTGGGGTGCCCGCGGTCGTGTCCGGCGCAGGGCCGACCGTGCTCGCCTTCTCCGACGCCTCGAACCAGGAGTCACTGACGGCCCGGGTCCCCGACGGCTGGCGGGTCCGGGCACTGTCCATCGACCTCCTTGGAGCCCAGGTCAACGTCGGGGAGTGAGCGACCGGATCGCGTCGCTGCGGACCCGGATATCTGACCCGCCGCCGATTTCGGTGTCGTTCCATGCGCGGCCCTCGTTGGTGCTAGGCTGCAGACGCGCCAGCGATCGAGCTATCACGCTGATCCACGATTGGTGCACTTCTTCCTCGAACTCTCTGTCCGGACGTTCACCGGCCCCTGGGGCTCACACGCCTGGGAACAGATGAGGAATCCACACTGAACCAAGGCCCCCGTAGAGTCCGGGCCGGCCTAGAACGTGGGAAGGACCTCACGTGACGGACACAACCGAAGCCACCCCAGTCAAGCGCCGCGCCGGCGGACTCAGCGGCATGCTGCTGCCTGAGCTCAAGCAGGTGGCGGGTGGCCTGGGCATCAAGGGTGTCGGCGGCATGCGCAAGAGCCAGCTGATCGACGCCATCAAGGCAGCGCAGTCGGGCGGCGGTGCCCAGCCCGACGCCGGCCGGTCCGGTGGCAGCCAGGACGGGGCGTCGCGCGGCACCTCTGGTGCTGCCCCCGCGAACCAGCGCCTCGAGCAGAAGCAGGCGGAGGCCCGCACCGAGCCGGACCACGCCGTCGCGCGCGGCGGGAAGAACGTCTCCGGCCAGGGTCGCGACGGCGACCGTCGGAACGGCCGCGACCAGAGCCGTGACCACACCGGCAGCGACCGCGACGAGCGCCGGACCCCGGACGAGAGCCGCAGCCCCGACGAGAGCCGCCGCGAGAGCCGGGGTAACGACGGACCCGACCGCGACGAGAAGCGGAACCGCGACGGCGACGACCGTGACCGCGGTGACCGGAACCGGGGCGGCCAGGACGACGACCGCAACGACGGCGGTGACCGTGACCGGGGCGCCCGGAACCGTGGCGGCCAGGACGACGATCGTGACGACAACCGCAACCAGGGCGGCCAGAACCGGGACAACCGGAACCAGGGCGGCAACCGCAGCTACGACGACGACCAGGCCGGCGGCAGCCGACGCAACCGCCGTCGTCGGGGGCGCGACCGTGACCGGAGCCCCGGCGGCGGCAGCAGCTTCCGTGAGCGCGAGCGTGGACCACGCCGCGACGAGGCGGAGCCGCAGATCACCGAGGACGACGTGCTGGTGCCCGCGGCGGGCATCCTGGACGTGCTCGACAACTACGCCTTCGTCCGGACCAGCGGCTACCTGCCGGGGCCGAACGACGTGTACGTCTCGCTGTCGATGGTCCGCAAGCACGGACTGCGCAAGGGTGACGCGATCACCGGCACAGTGCGCCAGCCCCGCGAGGGCGAGCGCAAGGAGAAGTTCAATCCGCTGGTCCGCCTGGAGAGCGTCAACGGCGCCGACGTGGACTCGGCGAAGAGCCGGGTGGACTTCTCGAAGCTGACTCCGCTCTACGCCTCGGACCGGCTCCGGCTGGAGACCGAGTCGAACGTGCTGATCACGCGCGTGATCGACATCGTTGCTCCTATCGGCAAGGGCCAGCGTGGCCTGATCGTCTCCCCGCCGAAGGCCGGCAAGACGATGGTGCTGCAGGCGATCGCCAACGCGATCACGACGAACAACCCTGAGACCCACCTGATGGTCGTCCTGGTCGACGAGCGTCCCGAGGAGGTCACCGACATGCAGCGCACGGTCAAGGGTGAGGTCATCGCCTCCACCTTCGACCGTCCGGCTGACGACCACACCACGGTCGCCGAGCTCGCGATCGAGCGCGCCAAGCGGCTGGTCGAGCTCGGTCACGACGTGGTCGTGCTGCTCGACTCGATCACCCGCCTGGGCCGCGCCTACAACCTGGCCGCACCGGCCAGCGGGCGGATCCTCTCCGGTGGCGTCGACTCCTCGGCGCTGTACCCGCCGAAGCGTTTCTTCGGCGCCGCGCGCAACATCGAGGACGGCGGCTCGCTGACTATTCTCGCCACCGCGCTGGTCGAGACCGGCTCGAAGATGGACGAGGTGATCTTCGAGGAGTTCAAGGGCACCGGCAACATGGAGCTGCGCCTGCGTCGCGAGTTCGCGGACAAGCGGATCTTCCCGGCCATCGACGTGGTCGCGTCGGGCACCCGACGCGAGGAGCTGCTGATGAGCAAGGAGGAGCTCTCCATCGTCTGGAAGCTGCGCCGTGTCCTGTCCGGGCTGGACGGGCAGCAGGCCCTCGAGCTGCTCCTCGAGCGCCTGAAGAAGTCGCACAGCAACGTCGAGTTCCTGATGCAGGTGCAGAAGACGATGCCGACCGCCGGCAACGGCAAGAGCGAAGGCTGAGCGGGAAGCAGCAGATGGCCAGGATCGTCGTGGCCGACGACGACGCCGACATCCGGGAGCTGGTGGCGTTCAAGCTGGAACAGGGCGGCCACGACGTGGTCGTCGTAGGTGACGGTGCGGCAGCCGTCGAGGCCTGCCGTGACCAAGTCCCCGACGTGGTCCTGCTCGACGTGATGATGCCCGGCACCAACGGACTCGATGCCTGCCGCGCACTCCGTCGGGACCCGGCGCTGGCGACGGTGCCGGTGATCTTGCTGACCGCGCGCGCCCGCGACGTCGAGATCGCGACCGGCTTCGAGGCCGGCGCCGACGACTACGTGGTCAAGCCGTTCAGTCCCCGTGAGCTCGCCGACCGCGTCGACGCGGTGCTGCAGCGACGCAGTTCGTGACACGTGAGCGGACTCCCGCACCCCACCGCAGACCTGCAGCGGCCGAGCCCTCACCGGTCGAAGCGGAATAAAGCCGAGCGACCCCGGCTTGCCCGGGCATGACCGACGCGCCCCCTACGCCGGCGCCGCAGCGCACCACGCCGGCCCGCCCCGCCCCGGCGAACAGCCTCGCCGCAGCGACCCGGGTGGCCCCAACCGGTCGCCGCTACCTCCAGCTGGTGCTCGTGCTGGGCGCCTTGATCGCGCTGGGCCCGTTGACCATCGACATGTACCTTCCGGCGTTCCCGTCACTGTCGGCGGACCTGGACGCGTCCGACTCGGCGACCCAGCTGACGCTCACCGGGATGCTCGGGGGTCTGGCGTTCGGCCAGCTCGTGATCGGCCCGCTCTCGGACGCCTTCGGTCGCAGGAAGCCCTTGCTCACCGGACTGGTCGTGCACGCGTTGGCCTCGGTGCTCTGCGCCTTGGCACCGACGATCTACGTGCTCAGCGCCGTGCGCATCCTGCAGGGGTTCTCCGGAGCCGCGATCTCGGTGGTGGCGATGGCCATCGTGCGCGACCTGTTCTCCGGTATCGCCGTGGCGCGGCTGATGTCACGGCTGATGCTGGTGATCGGGCTCGCGCCGATCCTCGCCCCCTCGATCGGCGGGGTGATCCTGGAGTGGACGTCCTGGCGTGGCATCTTCGGGGTGCTCGCGGCAGCGGCCGTCGTACTCACCGGGGTCGCGTTGCTCGGGCTCACCGAGACGCTGCCGCCGGAGCGACGCCGTCCGGCGAACCTGCGGGCGACGCTGGGCACCTACCGGAGCCTGCTGCGGGACACCACGTTCATGGCGCTGGTGTTCATCGGTGGGCTGATGATGTCGGCGATGTTCGCCTACGTCTCGGGCTCGTCGTTCGTGCTGCAGGACGGGTACGGGATGGACGAGCGCACCTTCGGGATCGTGTTCGGTGCCAACGCCGCGGGGCTCACCGTGTCCTCGCAGCTCAACCCGATGCTGATCCGCCGCTTCGGGGTCGTCAACGTGCTCTCCGGGGCCATGGTCGTCGGCGCGTTCGCCGCCGCGGCGCTGGTGGTCGCGGGGATCACCGGCACCGGCGGGTTGGCGGGTGTGCTCGTCCCGCTCGGCCTGGTGGTCGCCTCCGTCGGGCTGTCGCTCCCGAACACCCCGGCGCTGGCTCTGACCCGGCACGGGGAGGCCGCGGGCACGGCCGCCGCGATGCTCGGCTTCGTCCAGTTCGGGGTCGGCGCCGTCGTCGCGCCGCTGGTGGGACTGTTCGGCAGCACCAGCGCGGTGCCGATGGGCTCGGTGATGCTGGGCGTGACGCTCCTCGCATCAGCGCTGATGTTCGGGGTGGTCCAGCGGGATGAAACCGTAGCCTCGTTCGGTTGAGACAGGTGCAAGGACGATCGGGTCGCGATTAACGCCGTGGCCTGATTGTTTGGCACACTAGGTGGCTGGTTCCGGTTCACGTCTGGACGCGTACGTCGTACGCCGTACCGACACAGACGACCCGGCGACTGAACCCCTCGAGAGGACAACCATGAAGAACGCAATCCACCCGGACTACGTGGAGACCGCCGTCACCTGCACCTGCGGGAACACGTTCACCACGCGCAGCACCCAGACCAGCGGCAGCATCCACGCCGACGTCTGCAACAACTGCCACCCGTTCTACACCGGCAAGCAGAAGATCCTCGACACCGGCGGCCGCGTCGCCCGCTTCGAGGCCCGCTACGCCAAGAAGGACGCAGCCAAGAAGTAGCGTCACACAAGCGCCGGTCCCCGCACATCGCGTGGGCCGGCGCTTTGTCTGTCCCTGCACGAGACTTCAGGTCGAGAGGAACGCCTGCGATGTTCGAAGCCGTCGAGGGGTTGGTCGCCGAGCACGCCGACCTCGAGCACAAGCTCGCCGATCCGAGCATCCACGCGGACCAGAGCGTGGCGAAACGGCTGAACCAGCGGTACGCAGAGCTCACCGCGATCGTGCGCACCTACCGGGAGTGGCAGCAGCTCGGCGACGACATCGGGGCCGCCCGTGAGCTGGCCCACGAGGACGCCGGTTTCGCCGAGGAGGCCGAGACCCTCGCCGAGCGCCGTGTCGTGACCGAGGAGCGCCTACGGCACCTGCTGGTGCCGCGCGACATGGCCGACTCCAAGGACGCGTTGCTCGAGATCAAGTCCGGCGAGGGCGGTGAGGAGTCCGCGCTGTTCGCCGGTGACCTGCTGCGGATGTACACCCGCTACGCCGAGCGGCGCGGCTGGAAGACCGAGTACCTCGACGCCACCGAGTCCGACCTGGGCGGCTACAAGTCCGTGACGGTGGCGGTCAAGGCGAAGGGCACGTCCGAGCCGGGGGAGGCGCCGTACGCGTTGCTCAAGTTCGAGGGTGGCGTGCACCGGGTGCAGCGGGTGCCGGTCACCGAGAGCCAGGGCCGCGTGCACACATCGGCGGCCGGCGTGCTCGTGATGCCCGAGGCCGAGCAGGTCGACGTGAGCATCGAGGAGAAGGACGTGCGGATCGACGTGTTCCGTTCCTCCGGACCCGGCGGGCAGAGCGTGAACACCACCGACTCCGCCGTCCGGATCACGCACCTGCCGACCGGGATCGTGGTCAGCTGCCAGAACGAGAAGAGCCAGCTGCAGAACCGCGAGCAGGCGATGCGGATCCTGCGCTCCCGGCTGCTCGTCGCGGCGCAGGAAGCGGCCGACGCGGAGGCCTCCGACGCGCGCAGGCTGCAGGTGCGCACCGTCGACCGCTCGGAGCGGATCCGCACCTACAACTATCCCGAGAACCGGATCTCCGACCATCGCACGGGCTACAAGTCGCACAACCTCGACGCGGTGCTCGACGGTGACCTGGCGGCCGTGATCGAGTCCTGCGTGCAGGCCGACCTCGCCGCACGGCTCGACGCCCTCGAGTCGGCGTGAGCGTCCGCACTTCCCGCGATGAAGCCTCACTTCCCGTGCCGAGCTCACCGTGGGAAGTGACGGTTCGACGACATACCTTGGGGAAGCTGTGACCCGTGAGGTGCTGCGGGAGGCGACCGAGCGGCTGGCGCGGGCCGGGGTGGCCAGCCCGAAGTACGACGCGGCGGAGCTGCTCGCGCACGTGCTGGGCACCACCCGCGGCGGTCTCGCCCTCGGCCCTGCCGTGAGCGACCGGCAACGCGAGGAGTACGACGGGCTGGTGGCACGTCGCGCGGGCCGGGAGCCGCTGCAGCACCTGACCGGGATCGCCGCGTTCCGCTACGTCGAGCTCGCCGTGGGGCCGGGCGTGTTCGTGCCGCGGCCGGAGACCGAGCTGCTGGCCGGCTGGGGCGTCGACCGGGCCCGTGAGGTGGCCGCGACCGGGAGCACGCCGGTCGTGGTGGACCTGTGCACCGGCTCGGGAGCGATGGCGCTGGCGATCGCCACCGAGGTGCCGGGCGCACAGGTGCACGCCGTCGAGCTCAGCGAGGACGCCTGCGGCTGGGCCACCCGCAACCTGAACGGCTCCGGGGTCGACCTGCGGCAGGGTGACATGGCCCAGGCGTTCCCCGACCTCGACGGGCGCGTCGACGTGGTGGTCTGCAACCCGCCCTACATCCCGCTCGAGGCCTACGAGTCCGTCGCGCCGGAGGCCCGTGACCACGACCCGGCGTTGGCCTTGTGGTCCGGAGCCGACGGCCTCGACGCGATCCGGACCCTGGAACACGTCGGAGCCCGGCTGCTGCGACAAGGCGGGGTGCTCGGTGCCGAGCACGCGGACGTGCAGGGCGAGTCGGCGGCAGCGGTGTTCGCCGGAACGGGCCGCTGGCGCGACGTACGCGACAACCCCGACCTGGCAGGTCGCCCGCGCTACCTGACCGCCAGGCTGGCACGATGACTCCGTGAGCAACCGGTTCGACACCGCCGACCAGGCAGCACGTGAGGCGGGCATCTCCGCCGCCGCGCTCGCCGTCCAACGTGGTGAGCTGGTCGTGCTTCCCACGGACACCGTCTACGGAATCGGCGCGGACGCGTTCGATCCCGCCGCCGTACGCCGTCTGCTCGCGGCCAAGGGCCGGGGCCGGGAGATGCCCCCGCCGGTGCTGGTCTCGGCGGCCACCACGCTCGACGCGCTCGCGGTCGGAGTTCCCTCCTACGCCCGGGCACTGGTCGAGCGGTTCTGGCCCGGACCGCTGACGATCGTCTGCCGGCAGCAGTCCTCGCTGCAGTGGGACCTCGGGGACACCCGGGGCACCGTGGCGGTGCGGATGCCCGACCACGACGTCGCCCTCGAGCTGCTGGCCCGCACCGGGCCGCTGGCGGTCAGCAGCGCGAACCGGACCGGGCTGGAAGCAGCCACCGACGCCGACCGCGCCGAGACGATGCTGGGGGAGTCGGTCGAGGTGATCCTCGACGCCGGGCCGACGCCCGGACCGGTTCCCTCGACGATCGTGGACGCCACCGGCGCGAACACAGGACGAGTGCTCCGGCTGGGCGCGGTGTCCCTGGAGCGCCTCAACGAGGTCGTCGCACCGCTAGGCGCCGAGATCGTGGACGAGGGGTAGCCGCCCCCCGTGCGTGAGTACCTGACCGTCTTCCTCGTCGCCGCGACCGTGACGTACCTGCTCGGCGTGGTCGCCCGCGAGGTCGCCCTGCGCACCGGCGCCGTCGCCAAGGTCCGCGACCGCGACGTGCACGCCGTGCCGATCCCCTACTTCGGCGGGCTGGCGATGCTCGGCGGCCTCGGCGCCGGCTTCCTGGTCGCCAAACGGCTGCCGTTCCTGTCCCTGAGCGACGACAAGGTGTTCCACGACGCGGCCGTGGTCCTGGTCGCCGGCGTCCTGATCTGCGCCGTGGGCGTGCTCGACGACCTGCTCGAGCTCGACGCGGTGATCAAGCTCGCCGGGCAGGTGCTCGCCGCGGGGTTCCTCGTGCTCTTCGAGGTCCAGTACTACTCCTTCCAGGTCCCCGGGCGCGGCCAGTTCGTCCCGGACGAGGGCCAGGCGGCGTTGCTGAGCGTCGTGGTGGTGGTGGCCACAGTCAACGCCGTGAACTTCGTCGACGGGCTCGACGGGCTTGCCGCCGGCGTGGTGGGCATCGGTGCGGTGGCGTTCTTCGCCTTCTCCTACAAGCTCGCCGACGCGAACGGGGAGACGCTCGCGATCACGGCGGCGCTGCTCACCGCGGCGCTGGGCGGGGCGTGCCTGGGCTTCCTGCCGCACAACTTCTTCCCGGCCCGGTTGTTCATGGGCGACTCCGGGTCGATGCTGATCGGGCTGGTGCTGGCCGGCTCGGCGCTCACGCTGACCGGCCAGTTCGCCACCGTCGACCTGACCCGCGGCGCCGGCGGCACCGAGGCGAGCCTGCTCCCGGCCCTGCTGCCGATCCTGCTCCCCATCTCGATCCTGGTGGTCCCGTTCGCGGACCTGGTGCTCGCCGTCGTACGACGTACGCGCGCCGGCCGGTCGCCGTTCGCACCGGACAAGGAGCACCTGCACCACCGGCTGCTGGAGATCGGCCACTCCCAGCGCCGGGCGGTGTTCATCATGTGGCTGTGGGCGGGGCTGATCGCGTTCGGCGGAGTGCTGGCCAGCCTGTACGCCGGACGTGTCACCACGGTGATCCTCGCTGTGTGGTTCGTGGGCACCGTGGCCGCCACGTTCTTCCTGCCGCGGTTGCCACGGCCGGGCAGCAGCGTGTAGGCAGGGGGGCAGGACAGCTCGCGAACCAGCAGCCGACCGCCCCGATTACCTCGGGGACCGGACTTTGTGCTAGTTTTCACAAGCGTTCAGGAAACCCTCAGGATCCACGTCAGGATCGGCTCCGGGGGACCGGGACGCCGCCCCTGCAGGAACCACAGGAACGGCCGCCGACATGACGACCGAACGGGCCACACCACTGGCCGGCTACAAGACCACCACGGTGGGTTCTGTAGTGCGCGGGGCCCTGGTCGCGACCGGCGCAGCCGGCCTCGCGGCGGTGCTGCTGGCCGCGGTCGTCTCCGGGTCGGCCGCCATTCTCGGGGCCGTGATCGCCACCCTGATGGTCTGCTTCTTCTTCGGTCTCGGCGCGATGGTGCTGCAGGTCGTCGCCCGGCTCGCGCCGGCCGCCTCGCTGCTCATCGCGTTGTTGACCTACACCCTCAAGGTGCTGCTGATCGGCCTGGTCTTCGTCACCCTCAACGCCTCCGGCGCCCTCGACGAGACGGTTGACCCTCGGTGGCTGGGCGTCACGGTGATCGTCTGCACAATGGTCTGGCTGGTCGTCCAGATCGTGTTCAGCGCCCGGGTCCGGCAGCCGCTCTACGACCTTCCTCCGGAGGAGGAGGCGAATGTCCGATGACCGGTCACGACTGCTATTGTCCGGTGCGCGATGACTCCGCAGCCGCCTTCCTCGACTCCGCACGGCAAGCAATCCTCGGAACCACCCCAGGGCGACCCCTGGCACGTGTTCGGGTATCTCGTCTCGGGGGTGCTGATCTATGGCGTTCTCGGGTGGCTCGTGGACCAGTGGCTGGGCACTTCCTTCATGGTCGGTGTGGGCATCGTCCTCGGTGCGGGTCTCGGCACCTACATGACGTGGGCGCGGTTCGGGCACCCCGCCTCGGCGCCGCAGAAGGACCCATCGACCACGGACCGACGGCCGGAGCAGGAGCAGAGCTGATGCAGACGACACAGGAGAAGCCGTGAGCCTTGCCGGAACGATGGTGTTCCAAGCACGGGAGGAGGGGTTCACCCCTCCGGGCCCGGCCGACTTCAACCTGCCCCCGGTCGGCGGCAGCACGTCGACCTTCGAGATGTTCGGGCAGACGTTCTACCTCGGCGTCACCAAGCCGATGATCATGCTGGTCCTGTCGGCCGTGCTCGTGTTCGCCTTCTTCTACCTCGCCGCCAAGAAGCGGTCGATGGTCCCCGGCCGGCTGCAGTACGTCGGTGAGGCCGGCTACGGCTTCGTCCGGAACTCGCTGGCCCGCGACGTCATCGGCAGCGAGCACTTCATGCGGTTCGTGCCGTACCTGTTCGTGCTCTTCTTCTTCATCCTGCTGAACAACCTGTTCGCCACCATCCCGTTCATCCAGTTCCCCACGATGTCGCGCGCCGGCATGGTCTACGGCCTGGCCGCGCTGAGCTGGGTGATCTACAACGCAGCGGGCATCAGGCAGCACGGTTTCGGTGGCTACCTCAAGCTGCAGACTGTGCCCCCCGGTGTGCCGCCGGCGATGCTCGGCCTGCTCGTGCCGCTGGAATTCCTCTCGAACATCGTGGTCCGCCCGATCACGCTGGCCCTGCGACTCTTCGCCAACATGTTCGCCGGCCACCTGCTGCTGATCCTCTTCGCGCTGGGCGGCGAGTACCTCCTCGTCCACGGCGCGACCCTGGTGAAGCCGGTGGGCCTGCTCACCTGGCTGCTCTTCATCGCCATCGCGTTCCTGGAGCTGCTGGTGCAGTTCCTGCAGGCCTACATCTTCGTCATCCTCAGCGCCCTGTACATCTCCGGCGCCGTGGCTGACGAGCACTGACCGCACGAACTCGTCCGACTCCCTCCAGGGTCGAACACCAACCGAAAGGAAACCTCGCCGTGACTGGTGAACTCTCCGGCAACTTGAACATGATCGGCTACGGCCTGGCCGCCATCGGCCCGGGCGTGGGCATCGGACTGATCTTCGCCGCTTACATCAGCGGTGTCGCGCGTCAGCCCGAGGCGCAGGGCCGTCTGCAGACCATCGCCTTCATCGGCTTCGCTCTCACGGAGGCGCTGGCCATCATCGGTATCGGTCTCGCATTCGCCCTGTAACCGACCGACTCACGAAGGATCCGGCTTCATGAACATGATCACGCTCGCGGTGGAGCAGAAGCCCAACCCGCTCCTTCCGCACCTGGTGGAGATCGTCCTCTCGCTGGTCGTCTTCGGTCTGCTCTTCCTCGCCGTCAAGAAGTGGGTCGTCCCCGCCTTCGAGAAGACGTTCGCGGAGCGGACCACGGCGATCGAGGGCGGTCTGGCCGCTGCCGAGACCAAGCAGGCCGAGGCCGACGCGAAGCTCGCCGACCTGAACCAGCAGCTCAGCGAGGCCCGGCACGAGGCTGCCAGGATCCGGGAGGAGGCTCGCGAGCAGGGTGCGGCGATCGTCGCCGAGATGCGTCAACAGGCGCAGACCGAGTCGGCACGCATCGTCGAGCACGCCCACGCCCAGGTCGAGGCCGAGCGCCAGCAGGTGGTCACCTCGCTGCGCGCGGAGGTCGGCTCGCTGGCCACGTCGCTCGCCGGGCGGATCGTCGGTGAGTCGCTGGACGACGAGGCTCGCCAGAGCCGCGTGGTCGAGCGCTTCCTGGCTGACCTGGAGACCGAGCAGTCGGCGAACGGGGCGCGCTGATGCGCGGAGCTTCCGCCGAGTCGCTGGAGACCCTGACCGAGGACCTCGGGTCCGCCGTCGAGGGCGGCGCCGACGCGGCCAGGATCGCCGACGACCTGTTCGGGGCCGCGCAGCTGCTGACCCATGAACCGAGCCTGCGCCGGGTCGTCACCGACCAGTCGGTCACCGGCGAGGCCAAGTCCGGCCTGGTCCGCCAGCTCTTCGGCGAGCAGTTCGGCGCCGAGTCCCTCGACCTCGTCGCGAAGGCCGCAAGCCTGCGCTGGGCCGGCACCCGCGACCTGGGCCATGCCCTGGAGCGCCTCGGCGTGATCGCCGTGGTCAAGGGCGCCGACAAGGCCGGCCATGCGGACGCGCTCGAGGACGAGCTCTTCGGCTTCGGACGTATGGTGGTGGAGAACCCCGAGCTGCGGGACGCCTTGTCGGACCCGGCTCGCTCCATGCAGGACAAGCGCGCACTGCTGCGCGGTCTGCTGGAGGGTCGGGCCACCGCGGCCACGATCCGCCTCGCAGAGCAGTCGGTCGCCGGCATGCACCGCACGGTGTCGGTCGCGATCGATGAGTACCAGAAGGTCGCCGCTGAGAACCGGCACCGGCTCGTCGCCACCGTCCGGGTGGCACGTGAGCTGGCGGACGGGGACAAGCAGCGTCTGGAGGGGACACTTGCCGACCAGTACGGCCGGCCGGTGCACCTGAACGTCGTGGTCGACCCCGCGGTGATCGGTGGCATGAAGGTCGAGATCGGCGACGACGTCATCGACGGCACCATCGCCAGCCGGCTCGACGAGGCCCGACGCCGCCTGGCGGGCTGAGACCCCGCAACGGCTGATCCTCACAGACAGAGTTACTCGTTGAACGAGAGAGAGCAGGACGAAATATCATGACGGAGCTTTCGATCCGTCCGGAGGAGATCCGGGACGCGCTGCAGCGGTTCGTGTCGGAGTACCACCCCGAGACGGCCGGCCGTGAAGAGGTCGGCACCGTGGCCGAGGCCGGCGACGGCATCGCCCGGGTCAGCGGACTCCCTTCGGCGATGGCCAACGAGCTGCTCGAGTTCGAGGACGGCACGCTCGGTATCGCGCTGAACCTCGACACCCGCGAGATCGGTGTCGTGGTCCTCGGTGACTTCGCCGGTATCGAGGAGGGCCAGGTCGTCCGTCGTACCGGAGAGGTCCTCTCGGTACCCGTGGGCGACGGCTACATGGGCCGCGTGGTCGACCCGCTCGGCAACCCGATCGACGGCATGGGCGAGATCGCCAGCGAGGGCCGCCGTGCCCTCGAGCTGCAGGCGCCCGGCGTGATGATGCGCAAGTCGGTGCACGAGCCGCTCGCCACCGGCATCAAGGCGATCGACTCGATGACCCCGATCGGGCGCGGCCAGCGCCAGCTGATCATCGGTGACCGCGCGACCGGCAAGACCACCATCGCGACCGACACGATCATCAACCAGAAGCAGTACTGGGACACCGGTGACCCGGCCAAGCAGGTGCGCTGCATCTACGTCGCGATCGGCCAGAAGGGCTCCACCATCGCCTCGGTGCGCGGCGCCCTCGAGGCGGCCGGCGCGCTGGAGTACACCACGATCGTGGCCGCTCCGGCCTCGGACTCCGCGGGCTTCAAGTACCTCGCCCCGTACACCGGCTCGGCGATCGGCCAGCACTGGATGTACGACGGCAAGCACGTGCTGATCGTGTTCGATGACCTGACCAAGCAGGCCGAGGCCTACCGCGCCGTGTCCCTGCTGCTGCGTCGCCCGCCGGGTCGCGAGGCCTACCCCGGTGACGTGTTCTACCTGCACAGCCGGCTGCTCGAGCGTTGCGCGAAGCTCAGCGACGAGCTCGGTGCCGGCTCGATGACCGGTCTGCCTATCGTCGAGACCAAGGCCAACGACGTCTCGGCCTACATCCCGACCAACGTCATCTCGATCACTGACGGCCAGATCTTCCTCCAGTCGGACCTGTTCGCCGCCAACCAGCGGCCCGCCATCGACGTCGGGATCTCGGTGTCCCGGGTGGGCAGCGCCGCGATGACCAAGGCCGTGAAGAAGGTCACCGGCTCGCTGAAGGTCGATCTCGCACAGTTCCGGGCGATGGAGGCGTTCGCGATGTTCGCCTCCGACCTCGACGCCGCCTCACGCCAGCAGCTCGACCGCGGGTCCCGGCTGATGGCGCTGCTCAAGCAGCCGCAGTACTCCCCGTACCCGGTCAACGAGATGACCTGCTCGCTGTGGACCGGGACCACCGGCCGCCTCGACAAGGTGCCGACCGAGGACGTGCTGCGCTTCGAGAGCGAGTTCCTCGACTACCTGCACCGTGAGCACGCGGGGATCCTGGACACCATCCAGGAGACCAACGACTTCACCGACGACACCGAGCATGCGCTCGAAGGTGCCTACGACTCGTTCCTCGACCAGTTCGAGACCTCCGAGGGCGGCTCGATCAAGGCAGGCACCGAGGAGCACGAGGCGCTTCCCGAGGACGAGCTCGAGCAGGAGCAGATCGTCAAGCAGAAGCGGGGCTGACCATGGCCACATCAGTGCGTGAGCTGCGTGCACGGACCAAGTCCGTCACGTCGATGAAGAAGATCACGCGCGCCATGGAGCTGATCGCAGCGTCCCGGATCGTCAAGGCACAGCAGCGCGCCCAGTCGGCCGCGCCGTACGCCCGCGAGCTGACCCGGGCGGTCTCCGCGGTGGCGACGTACTCCAACGTCGAGCACCCGTTGACCACCGAGCCCGAGAACGCCCGGCGCGCCGCGATCCTCGTCGTGACCAGTGACCGTGGTCTGGCCGGTGCCTACTCCTCGAGCGCGCTCAAGGAGGCCGAGCGCCTCGCCGAGCGGCTGCGTAACGAGGGCAAGGAGGTCGACACCTACGTCACCGGACGCAAGGGCGTCGCCTACTACCGGTTCCGCCAGCGCCCGATCGTGCAGGAGTGGACCGGCTTCTCCGACCAGCCGACCTACGACGTGGCGCGCGACATCGGGCACACGCTGATCGGTGCCTTCCTGGCCGAGGAGGGTCAGGAGGCCGCCGAGGACACCGCCGGACCTGCTGTCGACGAGGTGCACGTGGTCTACACGCGGTTCCGGTCGATGCTGGTGCAGGAGCCCACCGCCGTGCGCCTGCTGCCGCTGGAGATCGTCGAAGGTGGGGAGAGGCCGTCCCAGGAGGAGGCCCTGCCGCTCTACGAGTTCGAGCCGTCGGCGGCCGAGGTCCTCGACCAGCTGCTGCCGCGCTACGTGCAGAGCCGGGTCTTCTTCGCACTGCTCCAGGCCTCGGCCTCGGAGCTGGCAGCCCGCCAGCGGGCGATGAAGGCGGCCACGGACAACGCTGAAGAGCTGATCAAGAAGTACACCCGTATTGCCAACCAGGCCCGCCAGGCCGGGATTACCCAGGAAATCAGCGAGATCGTCGGTGGCGTGAACGCGCTGGCCGACGCGACTGCCGGGAGTGAGTGAAGAGAAGATGACTGCCACGATCGAAGAGACCAAGGAATCCGGCGACACTGCTGGTGGGGTGGGTCGTATCGCACGCGTGATCGGCCCGGTCGTCGACATCGAGTTCCCCGCGGACTCGATGCCGGAGATGTACAACATGCTCAAGACCGAGCTCGACCTCGGCGGCGAGACGCGCACGCTGACCCTCGAGGTCGCCCTGCACATCGGTGACGGGATGGTCCGGGCGCTGTCGATGCAGCCCACCGACGGCCTCGTCCGCGGTGCACAGGTGCAGGACACGGGCGGCCCGATCACGGTGCCCGTCGGTGACGTCACCAAGGGGCACGTGTTCAACGCGCTCGGTGACTGCCTGAACCTCGAGGAGGGCGAGACCCTCGACGTGCAGGAGCGCTGGGGCATCCACCGCAAGGCGCCGGCGTTCGACCAGCTCGAGTCGAAGACCCAGATGTTCGAGACCGGCATCAAGGTCATCGACCTGCTCACGCCGTACGTCCAGGGCGGCAAGATCGGCCTGTTCGGTGGCGCCGGTGTCGGCAAGACCGTGCTGATCCAGGAGATGATCGCCCGCGTCGCGAAGGACCACGGTGGTGTCTCGGTGTTCGCCGGTGTCGGCGAGCGCACCCGCGAGGGCAACGACCTGATCGTCGAGATGGAGGAGGCCGGTGTCATCGGGCAGACCGCACTGGTCTTCGGCCAGATGGACGAGCCGCCGGGCACACGCCTGCGGGTCGCGCTGTCCGCGCTGACGATGGCGGAGTACTTCCGCGACGTGCAGGGCCAGGACGTGCTGCTGTTCATCGACAACATCTTCCGGTTCACCCAGGCAGGTTCCGAGGTGTCGACCCTGCTGGGCCGGATGCCTTCGGCGGTGGGCTACCAGCCGAACCTCGCCGACGAGATGGGCACGCTGCAGGAGCGGATCACCTCGACGCGCGGTCACTCGATCACCTCGATGCAGGCGATCTACGTGCCGGCCGACGACTACACCGACCCGGCGCCGGCGACCACGTTCGCGCACCTCGACGCGACCACCGAGCTGTCCCGCGAGATCGCGTCGCTGGGCATCTACCCGGCGGTGGACCCGCTGACCTCGACGTCGCGGATCCTCGACGCGCGCTACATCGGTGACGACCACTACAACACCGCGGTCCGGATCAAGCAGATCCTCCAGCGCAACAAGGAGCTGCAGGACATCATCGCGATCCTCGGTGTCGACGAGCTCTCCGAGGAGGACAAGATCATCGTCTCCCGTGCCCGTCGTATCCAGCGGTTCCTGTCGCAGAACACCTACGTCGCCAAGCAGTTCACCGGCATCGAGGGCTCGACGGTGCCGATCTCGGACACCATCGAGGCGTTCAAGAAGATCGCCGACGGCGACTTCGACCACGTCGCCGAGCAGGCGTTCTTCATGTGCGGCGGTCTCGACGACGTCGAGAAGAAGTGGGCCGACATCCAGAAGAACCTCTGAGGTTCACCCGTCACCGGGCCGGCCCCGCGGCGCCTCCACCGGCGTCGCGGGCCAGGCCCACCAGATCTACAGAATTGAGGAGTCCGCGTGAGCGACGACCTGCTCCGGGTTGAACTGGTCGCGGCCGACCGGCTGGTGTGGTCCGGCGACGCGATGCGGGTGATCGCCCGCACGACCGACGGTGACGTCGGCATCCTGCCGAACCACGCGCCGATGCTGTCGGTGCTGGTCGACGGGGTAGTCGACGTGACCACGGCGGACAACGAGACGTGGATCGCCGCGGTCGACGCCGGCTTCCTGTCCGTGGCGGACAACCGGATCTCGATCCTGTCCGAGCACGCGATCATGTCGCACGACATCGACCTCGAGAAGGCGCGCGGCGACCTGGAGCGCGCCCGCAAGGCCGGTGAGCTGCTCAACGAGCCGCAGGACGCGGCCGAGGCGGCCTGGGCGGAGGCTCGCATCCGCGCCACCGAGAAGGCATCCTGATCTGAGGCGAACCAACAGAGACGAGGGATAGATGCCGCTGTGGCAGTGGCTGGCCGACTCAGCCGGCTTCGTGCTGCTTCTCGTCCTGCTCTACGGCCTCGCCCTCGTCATCCGCCGTCGGTGGATCTCCCGCCACGGCGGCACCTTCGAGTTCAGCGTCCGCGTCCGGTCCACCAAGGCCGGGCGCGGCTGGCTTCTCGGGGTGGCCCGCTACTCCGGGGACCTGCTGGAGTGGTTCCGGATCTTCTCGCTGGCACCCCGGCCGAAGCTGACCTTCCAGCGCTCCGAGCTCGAGTACGTCGGACGCCGCGACGCCATGGGTGCCGAGGCGTACTCCCTCTACTCCGGCCACATCATCGTCTCCTGCGCCACGCCGTCCGGCCCGCTCGAGGTCGCGATGAGCCCTGACGCGCTGACCGGATTCCTGGCCTGGCTCGAGGCCGCTCCGCCGGGTCAACGCCTGCGCCGCCGCTCCTGACTCGCGCCGGCGCTACGGCGCGACCTTCCCGTCCGGCGACGCGGTGATCTCGATGTCGGCGTACGGCCCGGCCTGGGCCTCGACCGGCACCTTCGTCGGCAGCTCTGCCGAGTCGTCGAACCGGAGCGTCAGGTCGATCCAGAACCCTTGGCGCAGGTTGTCGCCACGCAGCGTCACCGCGGAGCTGGGCGCGAGCTGCACGAGCCGCTCAGCATCCTCTTCGGGGAGCTTGATCGGCCCCGTGGGCATCGCCGTCTCGATCGGACCGAGCTCAGAGACGGCAACGACGCCCACCAGTCGGTCGGCCGAGTCGGCCTCGTTGAGAAGTGCCCCTACCAGGGTCCCGACGCCCTCGCCGTTCGTGACGACGGCCAGGTTGAGGGCCTGGATCGTCGCCGTGCGGTCGTTGGACCCGATCGAGGGCGCGTACTCCAGGTCGGGGGTGGAACACGCGGTGAGGGTGCAGACTGCCACGAGGAGGGCCAGGAGGCCCGATCCGCGCCGAGCCGGCCGGAGGGCTCCGCGTGGTGCACGGGTCGTCGAGATGGTTGCCATGACCTGGGGCTACCCAGCGGCAGGACGGCCATTCCGGGGCGTTACCCAACCGGAACCTGCGACGACGGCCGTCTCAGCACACTCAGCGCTCGCCGCCGGGCTTCCACAGCACGTCGCCGTTCTCCCGGTTCGCGTGCCGGGCCAGGATGAACAGCAGGTCCGAGAGCCGGTTGAGGTACTTGATCGCGAGCATGTTCATCGTCTCGCCGTGCTCCTCGTAGGCCGACCAGGCGGCGCGCTCGGCTCGACGGGTCACCGTGCGGGCCACGTGCAGCAGCGCCGCGCCCGTCGTACCGCCGTTGAGGATGAACGAGCGCAGGTTCGCCAAGTCCGCGTTGTACTGGTCGCACCAGCCCTCGAGCCGGTCGACGTAGTCCTGCTCGATGCGCAGCGGCGGGAACTCGGGGTTCTCCACGATCGGGGTGCAGAAGTCAGCGCCGACGTCGAACAGGTCGTTCTGGATCCTGGTCAGCACCTGCACCACGTCGTCGTCGAGCCCACCGAGCGCGACCGCGACGCCGATCTGCGCATTCGCCTCGTCCACGTCGGCGTAAGCGTGCAGCCGCAGGTCGTTCTTGGACGTCTTGCTCATGTCGCCGAGGCGCGTCTGCCCCTCGTCGCCGGTGCGGGTGTAGATGCGGGTGAGGTTGACCATGAGCCCCACATTAGAGGTA
>DASSBE010000099.1:0-3155 GCA_035699065.1 Nocardioidaceae bacterium | reverse complement strand
CGCGTTCCTCGCGTTCTCGGTGATCCCGTTCGGCCCGGTCGTCGACGTCCCGTTCAGCGACCGCACCACCCCGCTGCAGCTGACCGACATGCCGGTGGCGGTGCTGTTCATCCTCGCCATCGCGTCGATCGGGATCTACGGAATCGTGCTCGGTGGCTGGTCGTCGGGCTCGACGTACTCCCTGCTCGGTGGCCTGCGCAGCTCCGCGCAGATGATCTCCTACGAGGTCGCAATGGGTCTCGCGCTGGTCGCGGTGTTCCTGTACGCCGGCTCGCTGTCGACCTCGGAGATCGTCGCGGCGCAGGAACGGCTGTGGTTCGGGATCATCTTGATCCCCTCCTTCGTGATCTACATGATCGCGATGGTCGGCGAGACCAACCGGGCGCCGTTCGACCTGCCCGAGGCCGAGGGTGAGCTCGTCGGTGGCTTCCACACCGAGTACTCCTCGCTGAAGTTCGCGCTGTTCTTCCTCGCCGAGTACATCAACATGGCCACCGTCTCCGCGCTGGCGACCACGCTGTTCCTCGGTGGCTGGCGGGCCCCGTGGCCGCTGTCCCTGTGGGACGGCGCGAACCAGGACTACTGGCCGGTGCTGTGGTTCCTCGGCAAGGTGATGTGCTTCATCTTCGTCTTCATCTGGCTGCGTGGGACGCTGCCCCGGCTGCGCTACGACCAGTTCATGAAGTTCGGCTGGAAGCGGCTGATCCCGATCTCCCTGGTCTGGATCGTGCTCGTCGCGATCATCCGCTCGATGACGCTGAGCGGCGGCTTCGACCGCACCTACCTGCTCGCCGCGATCGGCGTGATCGCGGTCCTGTTCATCGGACTGTTCTTCATCGGCGAGACCGAGGACGAGGAGCAGCCGGCCGAGGAGGCACCGCCCTTCGACGCCTTCGCGAACGGCTACCCGGTGCCGCCCATGCCCGGCCAGGCGTACGCGCCCGAGACCCCAGCAACCGTGTCCTCGAGCACGGCTTCGGAGGAGAAGGACTGATGGCAACGCTCAAGGAACAGTTCTGGGACCCGGTCGCGGGTTTCGGGGTCACCTTCCGGACGATGTTCAAGAAGGTCGTGACCACCCAGTACCCGTTCGAGAAGCGCCCCACCGCCCCTCGTTTCCACGGACGGCACCAGCTCAACCGCTGGCCGGACGGGCTGGAGAAGTGCATCGGCTGCGAGCTGTGCGCGTGGGCGTGCCCCGCGGACGCGATCTACGTCGAGGGCGCCTCCAACACCGTGGACGAACGGTTCTCGCCGGGGGAGCGGTACGGCCGGGTCTACCAGATCAACTACCTGCGCTGCATCCTGTGCGGGCTGTGCATCGAGGCCTGCCCGACACGTGCGCTGACGATGACCAACGAGTACGAGCTCGCCGACAACAACCGCGCCGACCTGATCTACGAGAAGCAGGACCTGCTCGCGCCGCTGCTGCCGGGCATGGAGCAGCCGCCGCACGCGATGCTGCTCGGTGACGACGAGACCGACTACTACCGCGGCACGCTGAAGTCCCAGCCCACCACCGACCCGACCCAGGGCGGTGCCCCGGCCGAGCGGGGCGGGGAGGGGGACCGGTGATCGGGTTCTGGATCCTCGCGCCGATCATGGTGGCCGCCGCACTCGGCATCCTCTTCGCCCGCAAGGCGGTGCACGCGGCCATGCTGCTCGCGGTGGTGATGATCGGCCTGGCGATCATGTACGCGATCCAGGACGCCCCGTTCCTGTTCGCTGTGCAGATCATCGTCTACACCGGCGCGATCCTGATGCTGTTCCTGTTCGTGCTGATGCTCGTCGGCGTCGACGCCTCGGACTCGGTCGTGGAGACGATCCGCGGCCAGCGGCTGATGGCGGCGATCGTGGGACTGCTGTTCGGGCTGACCCTGGTCTTCGGTGTCGCTCAGGTCACCGCCGGTGCGGTCACCGGCCTCGAGGCGGCCAACGCCGACGGCAACGTGCAGGGGCTCGCGCAGCTGCTGTTCTCGCGCTACGTCTTCGCCTTCGAGGCGACCAGCGCCCTGCTGATCACCGCCGCGATCGGCGCGATGGTCCTCGCCCACCGTGAACGCCTCACGCCCAAGGTGACCCAGGGCGACCTGGCCGCCCAGCGGATGCGTGACTATGCCGAGCACGGCAAGCATCCCGGCCCGCTGCCGGCGCCCGGTGTCTTCGCCCGGCACAACGCCGTGGACACGCCCGCGCTGCTGCCCGACGGGACCACCGCCGAGTCCTCGATCTCGCGCGTGCTCGCCGCGCGCGGTACGGTCCGTTCGGCTCCGGCGCTCGCCGACGACATCCTCGAGCTCACCGGACAGACCGGAGACGGTACGTCGAACGACCCGGACGAGACCGCCTCCGGCCCCCTCGGCCCCATCGAAGGTGACCCGAGCCAGCTGCCCGACGGCACCCGCCGCGACGACGAAGGAGGAACATCCGCATGAGCCCGACGCCGTTCATCGTGCTCTCCGCGATCCTGTTCACCATCGGCTGTGTCGGCGTGCTGACCCGCCGGAACGCCATCGTCGTCTTCATGAGCATCGAGCTGATGCTCAACGCGTCGAACCTGGCCCTGATCACGTTCGCCCGTGTGCACGGCAACCTGGACGGCCAGATCGCGGCGTTCTTCGTCATGGTCGTGGCCGCAGCCGAGGTCGTGGTCGGCCTCGCGATCATCATGACCATCTTCCGCACTCGCCGCTCGGCCTCGGTCGACGACGCGAGCCTGCTGAAGTACTGAAAGGCAAGCCGTCGTGACTGTGTTGTCTGGCCTGGTAACTCCGCTGTCCTCCGAGGGGACGCAGGTGCCCGTGGTGGACCCGGCGTCCGGGGACGGCGTGTTCTCGCTGCTCTGGCTGATCATCGCGCTCCCGGCACTCGGTGCGGCCGTGCTGCTGCTCGCCGGCGACCGCCGCAGCAAGGGCTGGGCGCACCTGCTCGGCTGCGCGACCGTGCTGGTCTCCTTCGTGATCGGGCTGGTCGCCTTCTTCGCGCTGCTCGGCCGCGACGAGGCCGACCGGTCCGTCGCGCAGAGCACCTTCACCTGGTTCCAGGCCGGCGACTGGACGGCGACCCTCGACCTGCTCTTCGACCCGCTGTCGGCACTGTTCGTGCTGCTGATCACCGGCGTCGGCGCCCTGATCCACATCTACTCGATCGGCTAC
>DASSBE010000098.1:0-5726 GCA_035699065.1 Nocardioidaceae bacterium | reverse complement strand
GATCTATGCTCGCCCGTTCGATCCCCTCGAATCGCCCAGCCATCTCAAGCTCCTGTATTGGCGGGCGAACCGCGCGGCGTTCGCAGTAGCGGCCAGTAGACCCAGGCGGCCAGCGACCCGAAGCCGACGGCAAGCACGCTGAGCAGGATCGCTTGGCCAGTCGAGGCGTGAGGGTCGCCATTGATGACCATGGTGGTGCTCATCGCCGCAACAGACGGTGGGACGAGCGCGTACCACAGGATCACCGCGTACAGCGCTGGTTGGGCCACTGATGATCCACGCAGGAGGCCGATGCCGACAGCCACGGTCGCCGGAACAACGATGCCTAAATCCAGCAGGAAGATCGACCAGTAGAAGGTGTGTGCCTCGGCGAACTCGGGCGGCAGGCGACCGGCCGTCACAGCATCTGCGTAGCGACTGAGGATGAACGCCGCCAACAGCAGGAGCATGACGCCGTACAGTCGCCGCCTCCGCACCGTGAGGTGCGGGAGTGGTTGCCGTGAACCAAGGATCGATGCCCGTACAGCGACGACACCGGAGAGCGTGAACACCGCGACGTGGAAGAGAGCCACCGTGGTGTACGCCGAGTACTCGGGACCCAAGACGTACTGCAACAACATGTACGCGCTGTAGGCGGCCGGCCCCAACCCGAGGAAGGCGGCTGCTCGGTGCCCACGTAGGGAGAGCACTCCTGCGACGATCGTCATCGGCACGACCAGGCCTACCGAGACAGCTTCGAGTCCGATCACCTGGTTGAGCAGCGTCCCGGAGATCGGGTAGTCGATTGCGCCTGTGCCCACCGGACCGAGGACGGTGTTGATGATCAGCGCGACGGCGAGCGTGAACAACAGAGCAGCGAAGACCCGGCTACTCGGACCAACCGTCGGTGAGGACCGCGTCGTCACGGCGGGTGCGGCGCCAACAGTCATGGCGAGTCACCCTGCTCCTGGTCCTGAGCCCAAGCCCGCAATCTGGTCTGTGCGCTGCATGCGTTCGGCGAGGCGCTTGATGCCAAGCAGCATCTTGCGCTCCATCACAAAGTGCACGGGGGCGAGCGCGTACTTATATGCCACCCAGCCGATCAGGTTCGGCTCGAAGTCGCTCTGGAACCTGACCACGAGTCTCGTCCTGTGCCCGGGCATCGGTGTGAGCCGGAACGTCCAGCAGGGAAACGGCATCCTGGCCGTGAACGCCTCCTCACGCGGGCCGGCCGGGCCGAGGACGAGCAGACGAGGCGGTTCGACCTGCTTCACGGTGAACCGCAGCGGGGGTTGGGTCCCCTCGGGCACCAGCCGGACAAGGTCGCCCACAGCAAGGTGCTGGTAGTCCGGCACTATCCGGTCGGCGCTGTGAATGTCGAGGCCGAGCAGGTTCTCCAGCCAGTCATAGCTGTACAGCCCGCCGCGGCCCTGACCCAGCTGGACCAGCCACGGCCACACGAGCTCCACGGGTGCGTTGACTGTGACAGCACGAGTGCTGCGGTACTTCGACTGGCCGACGACCTCATCACCAGGCAGTGATTCCTCGGCCTCCTGCTGGGTCGCGCCCCAGTTGGTCATCACAAGATCCCTTCAGACGATCGGCTGGTGCGCACGCCGGAGGACCTCGGCCCCGAGCTGCTCGCCCCATGACCGGGCACGGGCGACCTCACCCAGGACCAGAGGACCATCCACGTCGACGACGTAGAAGCTCTCCGCCTTCACCGCCGGGGTGTAGTCAAGGCGCTTCACCACTTTCCCGGCGGCTCGCGCCGCCGAGCCAGGCAGGTGCCGGACCTTCTCGACCCTGGTGTCGAAGGTCGCGACGAGTTCTGAGTGCGGACCGGCGTGCAGCCGAGTGAGCCACTCGCGGATGCCTATCGCGGCGTCGCCCTGGGTGGCACCCTGCCTCCTGGCGTCTTCACGGGTTCCTGGGCGCGACATGGAGAACGCGTGGGTCGGCCCGCCGACGACGACCAGGTCCAACAGATCCAGGATGGGTGCGGGCGCCTGCCCGACCTCGAGCACCTCGACGTCGAGGTGCTCCGCGAGACCATCCCCCACAGCACGCGCAACCTGCTCGGTGTTGCCGAACATCGACTCGTAGACGACGAGGGCCTTCTGGGTTGTCATGACAGGTTCACCGCCCAATCGAGTAGTGCGGCCACAGGACGCCGGCGTCCAGGAGCACACCGACACTCAGCCGCGGGTGGGAGAAGAGAGCCTCCAGCACGAGGCCGCCGCGTCGCCCAGTCCAGGGCGAGCTCGCTGTGCGCGGACCCGTCGACTCCGACGATTACCGCACCGTGCTCGACTCTTGTGTTCACGTCTTCACTGTCCGCGCGCCGGGGCTCAGCGTTCAGGGCCGGACGGCATCAGGTGTCGGGCCGTTGGACCCTGACCGGACACCTCAGCGACCGCTGACGATGGAGCCAGAACCCAGGAGGTGGCAACGATGCTGGTCAAGGACGTGATGACATCACCGGCGGTGACCGTGCACGCCGACACATCGGTCAAGGACGGTCTGCGGCGGCTCGACGAGCTCCGGGTGACCTCGCTCCCGGTCACTGACGGCGACGGCCACATCCTGGGGATCGTGAGCGAGGCCGACCTCTTGCGCGACCTCGTCCGCCCGGACCCTCGCGCGCACCTGATTCCGCATCCGGCGTCCGACGACCAGCGCACTCGTGTTGTCGCGGAGGTGATGTCCACGCTGTCGATGACCGTTACCGCGGACACCGACCTGAGCGAGGCCGTGGAGTTGATGACCTCCACGGCCGTCAAGAGCCTCCCGGTCGTCGAGCGCGGCCGGGTGGTCGGCGTGGTGAGCCGCAGCGACGTCGTGCACGTGCTGGCTCGCAGCGACGACCGGATCTGTGACGAGGTGGACGACCTGCTCCGCAGTGCCGGGGTCGAGGCAGACGTCGACGTGGCCGACGGCGTGGTCCGGATCTTCGCCGTCGACGACCCCGGACAACGACGCATCGCCGAGGTGATCGCAGGCTCGGTCGCCGGTGTGATCGCGGTCGAGGGCGCTGGAATCTGACGACGGTCCCTCAGTATGAGACGCGTCACTTCGCGTACAGACGCGCCACTCGCGTACACATGTGGGCTCGGAATCGCATCCCGCGACGGTTCAGATCGGGCGAGGCTCGACCGGCTCCTCCGTGAACCCGTCCGCCGTCCGGCGTACCTGCCATGCCTTCGAGCCGGGCCGGATCGACACCGCCTCATGGAGTTCCGTGCCGACGTAGTGCAGCCCGACGCCGTCGTCCGTGGCGTAGCCGTCGGGCAGCGCGCCGGAGGCGACCATCTCCCGGTAGGCCCGGCGGCGCGGCTGGTCGTCGAAGTCGTCGTGCACGCCGTTGCTGTACGGCAGGAGCCCGAGTCCGTCGGTGAACGGGTCGAGCGAGTCGCCGAACGAGTCGGTCGGGCCGCCGAGGTGCCAGCAGATGCTGCCCGCACTGGCACCCGCGAGCACCACACCGGACTCCCAGCACTCGCGCAGGATCTGGTGCAGACCGTGCGCCCGCCACACGGCGGCCAGGTTCACGACGCTGCCGCCCTCGACGAGCAGGACGTCCTGGGACAGCAGGTGCGCCCGCACATCCGGGACGCTCGGCTGCGGGAACAGGCAGAGCACGCTGAAGTCGACGTCCGGGCGTAGCTCGGCGAACGACTCCGTCTTGCGCTCGACCGCGGCTGCGGCGTCACCGAGCGCGGTCGGCAGGTAGCAGACGCGAAGGCCGTCGTTCTTGCCGCACAGGCTGAGCGCGTGGTGGGTGAGGTCCGCGTTCGTACGCCGGTCCCCCTCGTGGTGCAGCATCCCGGAGAACGCGAAGATCTGCCTGGGGTCACTGCTCACCACGCCAACGTAGCGAACCGACGCGAACCGACGGCCACTGGCGTGACGGCGTCGTCTGACACCATCGCCCCATGAGCGATGGGGAGACGACACCAGTAGACGACCAGCGCCTGCGGAAGACGGGTGCGATCTTGATGAGCGTGTTCGCGTTCGTGTGGGCGGTGGGGCCTCCGCCGGTCACCGACGCGACGCGCCCCATCGTCCTCGGTGTGGCGCTCGTGCTCACCGCGCTGACGCTGGTCCTCGCCTTGCGCAGCAGGGGAAACGGGACCCGGGACCTCGCCGCGGACTGGCAGCGGCAGTACAACCGGGTGGCGCTCGTCGAGTTCGCTGCGATCGCAGTGGTGGTGGTCGGACTCGTCGTGCTGGACGCCGCCGAGCTGATCACCCCGGCGGTCTGCCTGGTCGTCGGAGCGCACTTCGTGCCACTGGCGACCCTGTTCGGTCAGCAGGTGTACCGCTGGACCGGCCTCGCGCTCGTGGCTGTCGGCCTCGCCGGCGTGGTCGTCGCGGTGGCCGGAGACGGCGACCTGGCCCGGGCCACGACCGGCTTCGGCGCCGCGGCGGTGCTGTGGCTCACCTCGGTCGTGGTCTCGCTGGCCGTCGACCGTTCCCGGGTCCCCGTCCGCTGACCGTCCGCTGGCTGTCCGCTGACATTCAGCTGACATTCAGCTGATGGTCGGCCGTGAGCCGTCAAAGGTCACGCGACGAACCGCATTTCCCAGTCCCAAGAATGATGCGGTTCGTCGCGTGACGTCATGGGCCCCCTGTCGGGGCTGACCGGCCTCCCGGCCCCCGTCGGCCCGCCGGCCCCCGTCGGCCCGGCGGGCCGGGCTCAGAGCAGCTTCGCCACTCCGTTCCTGACCGCGACGTCGGCCGCGCGGACGTAGGCGATCCGGTGCCCGATCCAGATCTGGTAGTACTCGTCCTCGCCCACCACGACCGTGTGGTCGTCGGGCAGCGAGTCGTCGAACGTCTTGGCGTAGTAGTAGTCCGTGGTCAGGTCGTCGTCGGCGAGCACGTAGGCCTGCCCCGGCTTGATCGAGTACTGCAGCGGCGCGATCGCCTGGTACGGGATCTCGGTCCCCTCGTACGCCGCCTCCTCGGGATAGGCCCGCCCGTAGACCGGCACCGCGGTGTCAGCAGCGGTCACCACCACGTCGCCCCCGGAGGGCCGGACCACCGAGTCACCGGCGGCGTTCTGCTTCTTCATCCACGCGATGTCACCGAGGTACCACACGCCGAGCCAGTCGCCGCGCTTCTCGGCCACCAGGAACTTGTGCCCGGCCGCGGCGCGCGCGCCGATGTCGGAGACGTGTGTCGTCGAGCTCGAGCCGTCCGGGTGCAGGCCGATGTCCTTCACCAGCGGCGCCTCCTCCGAGGGCGCGGTGTGCAGGTAGACGAAGTTGGTGCCCTGCTCCTCGCACGGGACGCCGCTCGTCTCACATCCGGTGACCAGCTGCGGGTTCTCCTCGAAGCGCGGTGCCACGGTGACCACGTCGCTGCGGCCTCGACGGTCGGCCTTGATCGGCGCACCCATCAGCGCCATGTAGTGCTCCCAGTCCCAGAACGGGCCGGTGTCCCAGTGCATCCCGCGCACGTAGGCCGGCGTCACTCCGGGGACCTGGTCGTGCCCGATGATGTGAGCACGGTCCAGCGGTACGTCGTACTCCTGGGCGAGGTAGCGGACCAGGGTCGCCGAGCTCTGGTACATCGACTCGGTGAACCAGGTGGCGCCCTCCGCGGCGATGCCCTCGTGCTCGAGGCCGATCGAGTGCATGTTGACGTACCAGTTGCCGGCCTGCCAGCCGACGTTCTTGTTGTTCAGGTGCTGCGCGATGTGCCCGTCGGAGGAGCGCAGCGTGTAGTGCCAGGCGAGGTAC
>DASSBE010000097.1:0-24067 GCA_035699065.1 Nocardioidaceae bacterium | reverse complement strand
CAGTCCCTTCAGTGCGCTCACCGGACCACCCTAGGCATGGTCGTCCTCGACCGAGCCCCGCCCCCAGCAGATCCTTACCGGGTGGCTGGCCGGCACCGGACGCCGGGAGGACACCCGCCAAGGCCGAGGTCGCGGGCCGCGTACCGGGCTCAGCGGACGCGCGCGACGACCAGGTCCGCGACGGCCTGCATCTGCGTCGAGAACGGGTGGAACGCCAGCGCCGCCTCCTGGTCGGTGAGCCGGCCGTTGACCCAGGGCTCCGCCGCGCAGATGTCGTGTCCGGCCGAGGCGGCGTAGACGTCGATGAACCCGGCGCCGACCTGCTCCGCGGCGTGGCTCATCGACGTCGACAGCGAGGCCGCCACGTGTTCCGCGAGGCGGTAGTCGCCGCGGGCGAGCGGCAGCAGCTTCGGGCAGGTGCCGGTGGCGGGGGTGAGCCGCGGATAGCCGACGAGCAGCACCGTCGCCCGCGGCGCCCGGGTCTGCACCTCGTTGATCGCGGTGGCCACCCGGTGCCCGATCCGGGCGGTCTGCCGGTCCAGGTCGGTGCCCTGCGCGTCGAGCTGCGCGGTGCACGGGGCGCCGGCCGGGTCGAGGTCGCGCAGCCGGGTGCAGGTCTGCAGCAGCGTGCCGAACAGGTCGAAGTCGTTGCCACCGATGCCGAGCGTGACCAGGTCGGTGGCCGCGGTGACGGCGTCGAGCTGCGGGGGCACGGACGCGTCGCGGAACGTGTGCTGCGGCCGCAGCAGGTCGCGGGTGTCCGCACCGCTGCAGCTGACGTCGACGAAGGTGTCCACGTCGAGCGCCGCCGCCACCAGGGACGGGTAGTTGCCGCTCGAGCGCAGACAGCCGTTGGCCAGGTCGGTGTTCGGCACGTAGGGGCCGGCGGTGTAGGAGTCGCCGAGCGCGACATAACGCTGGTACGACGGGCTCGCCGACGTCGTAGGAGCGCGAGGCTGCTCCACGGCGGGAAGGTCCGGCGCCCCGCTGCCTCCGGTGCACCCGGTCAGCACGAGCACCGCGGCGGCGCAGAGCACACCCAGCCTGCCCGTCGTACTCACCGTGCTCCTCGCCGCCAGGCCGTGCCGAGAGCGGCCAGCGCGACCAGCAGCGCGAGACCGGAGAGCACCAGCGGCAGCACCGGGGTCCGGTCCGTTTCGGCCGCGGTCGAGGTGGCGTGCTCGGCCGGTGCGGTCAGGTGCAGCACAGGGGCCGGGTGCTCGGGCTCGACCGACGCGTCGAGCGACACCTCCGTCCAGTTCACCTGCTCCCCGTCGGCGTAGGTCTGCAGCACCCGGAACACCATCTCGCCGGACTCGGGCAGCGGGCCCACGCTGACCTCGAAGTCCTCGAACTCGCCCGGCCCGACTCCGTCGCCGTCGGCGCTCCAGGTGATCTCGGAGACCACGTCGGTGACCTGTCGGCCGCCCTGGTCCAGCGGCTCGTCGAGCGTGCGACTCCGCGTCCTCGCCGTCCAGCCGGGCAGCGGGGTGGTGCTCACCGAGGCCACCGGCTGCTCCTCGGGAAGGATCACCCGCAGCTTCACCGTTGCGGAGTCGTCGCGCTCGTTGGGCACCCGGAACGCGACGACTGCGTACCCGCCGCCCTCGACCTCCCCGGGCTGCACCGTCACGTGCGCCGAGGCCACGGCGGGCAGCGCGACGAGCGCGACCACGGCGACGGCGGGTGCCAGCACGATGGAGCGGATGGCACGGACGGCCCCGGTCGGGCGCATGGCGGCTCCTCGGTGTCGCGGCTACTCGGTGATCGTGACCTTCCCGGTGGTCACTATCCCAGCCAGCTCGGTGTCCTCCACGGTGAGGGTGAGCGTCCAGGTGCCGGGACGCGCGAAGCTGAAGGTGCCCAGCCAGCTGCCCCGGTCCTCGCGCAGCGGCACCACGAACGGGCCCAGGTCCTCGGTCGGCAGCGTCACCTTCAGCTCGACCCGGTTCACGGCGAGCGGGGACCCGTCGGCGTCGCGCAGCTCGAGGTGCAGGTCGCTGCCGCCACGCTCCAGGCCGGCCACGTGCAGCAGCGCGGCCCGGCCGGAGCCGAGGTCCAATGGCACCGTGGTGCCCTGCACCGGCTGCTGGTCCAGCCACGCGGAGCTGCTGCCGCCGGTGCTGCCGGGGTTCTCGACCGTGCTCGGGGGTGCAGTCCCGGCGAGCACGGCGGTGACGGCGAGTACGACGGACGTGGCGACCGCCTCGACACGGACCGAACGCCACGGGGAACGGTCCCGATGCACGGACCTGCGGGACACCGCCGCGGCACCCAGCGCGGCGCCGACCAGGACCAGCTTGACCAGCAGGACGGCGCCGTACCTCGTCCGCCACAGGTCGGCCACCTCGGTCAGGTGGAGCAGCGTGTTCAGGGTGCCGGTCGCGACCAGCACGAGGATCGCGCCGAGCGCCAGTCGCGAGAACCGGGCGACCGCCGCGTCAAGGACGCTGCCCGGCGCCTCAGGCCCTCCCCGCTCGCGGGCCGGGAGCAGCAGCGCGACCAGGACCAGGCCGCCGACCCAGGTCCCCGCGGCGAGCACGTGCACGGTGTCGACGGCCCGGTCCCAGATCCGGCCCGAGGCGACAGCGTGTCCGGTGCCGGAGAACGTGACCGTGGTGGCCAGGGCACCCAGTGCCACGATCCACCGGGTGCTGCGCCACGCCACCGCGCGGTCCGACCAGAGCACGCCGAGCAGCGCGAGCAGCACGAAGACACGCACCTGCATCCAGAACCCGAACCTGGTGTGCCCACTGTCCGCGAGCAGCGACAGGTCGACCGCTTCGCGCATCGGCAGCCCGGCCAGGTAGGGCCCGTGCAGCAGCAGGGCGAGCAGGCTCGCGACCACACCGGTGACCAGGCCGCCGAGCAGCAGGGCGCCCGTCCGAGAGGGGGGCTTGCGGTCCCGCGGCCAGCAGACGAGCAGGAACACGAACGCGCCGAGGAACAGCGAGAACCCTGCGTAGCCGAGGAACTTCGCGGCGAGCACCGGCCACGGCGCGCTCAATCCGGTTGTCCCGGCCGCTCCGGCCGCTTCGGTCGCGCCGGCCTCGGCCGGGTCCACGCCGACGCCGAACGTCACGGCGCCGGCGACCGGGTGCGAGTCGGCGGAGACCACCCGCCAGCTCGCGACGTAGGCGTCGTCGGGGAGGTCGCCGGGCATCGGCCAGTGCACGGTGTTCCCGTCGGCGACCGCGTCCGGCGTGTCGACCTCGTCACCGTCGGAGTCCACCAGCCGCAGTCCGCCGTCGACGAGGTCCACGTCCTCGGTGAACGTCAGGGTCACCTCGGCCGGTGGCTCCTCGAGGCGCGTGCCGCTGCGTGGGCTGCTGCCGGTCAGCTCGGCGTGCGCGGCGGCCGGCCCGGCGGCGGCGAGCTGCAGCACCAGGAGCAGCACGGGCAGCAGCACCGCGGTCAGCACAGCGAGTGGCCCGGCGAAGGGCGCGGCCCGTCGCGCCACGGGGCGACCGCTCACCGGGGGTACGCCCCGTGCAGGTCCCTGCGGACGACCCGGGCGGAGGCGACCAGCCGGAGCAGCACCGCGGCGGTGATCGCCTGCGCCGCCATCAGCCCGATCAGCACCATGATCTGGGCGGCGCCCGCCTCGAGCGGGGTCCCGCCGCCGAGGAGCACGCCCACGAACGCCCCGGGCAAGGTGACCAGGCCGACCGTGCGGGTCTGGTCGAGCCCCGGTGTCAGCGCCTCCTTGGCCGTCGGCTGGATCACCTCGAACGCGGCGTCGGGGCTGTGCAGGCCCAGGGCGAGCCCGGCCTCGTAGGAGCCGAAGTTCCCAGAGATCTCGTCGTAGGCGCGCCGCCCGGTCAGCGTCGCCGCCACCATCGCGCCGCCGATCACGATGCCCGCGGTCGGCACGATCCCGGCGCCGTTGAACGGGACCACTCCGGAGCCGAGGATCAGCACCAGCACCGGCACGGCGCCGGCGGCGATCGCGGCGGCCACCCAGCCGAGCTGGGTCGGCGGGACACCGATCCTTCCCGCGGACGTCCAGGCCGCGACCGTGAACATCAGCAGGGCAAAGCCCAGCGACCACCACACCGACCCCAGGGCGGCGGTGATCACCAGCGAGACGGCGGCCAGCTGCACCACGGCACGTGCGGAGGCGGTCAGGTGGTTGCGCTCGACGTCGAGGTGTCCGACGTACGACGCCGTCACCGCGAGGACGACGAGGACGGCGAGGACCACCGCCAGACGCCAGTCCGGCGAGGGAGCGGTGGTCGCGGCGAGGAGCATCGCTCAACTGTGCCCTATCGCACCACGAGGCATGTCCGGCGCGGTTAGTGGTACGACTACCGGATGAAGTGGACCCGAGCCCTCGGCGCACCTCTCGTCGCCGCCTCCGCGGTCGCGGCCTACGACCTGCTCCAGCGCAAGCACGCGCTGCTCCGCAACTTCCCGGTGATCGGGCACGGCCGTTACCTGCTCGAGGCGATCGGGCCCGAGCTGCGGCAGTACATCGTCACCAGCAACGACGAGGAACGGCCGTTCAGCAGGGACCAGCGGCGCTGGATCTACGCGAGCTCGAAGCTGGAGAACAACTACTTCGGGTTCGGCACCGACAACGACATCGAGACCACGCCGGGCTACCCGGTGATCAAGCACCGGACGTTCGCCGACATCGCGCCGCCGACCCATGACCAGGCCGCCGAGAACGCGGTGATCCCCTCGGCCAAGGTGCTCGGCGGCCCGCGCGACCGGGCGAAGAAGTACCGGCCGGAGTCGGTGGTGAACATCTCCGCGATGAGCTTCGGATCCCTCTCGTCGCACGCGATCAGCGCGTTGAACGAGGGCGCGAAGATCGCCGGCTGCAGCCACAACACCGGTGAGGGTGGGCTCTCGCAGTACCACCGTCGCGGCGGCGACCTGGTCTTCCAGATCGGCACCGCCTACTTCGG
This sequence comes from Nocardioidaceae bacterium, assembly GCA_035699065.1. Lineage (GTDB taxonomy): Bacteria > Actinomycetota > Actinomycetes > Propionibacteriales > Nocardioidaceae > Nocardioides_C. Next base: position 19,154 of record DASSBE010000097.1, on the reverse strand, counting down.
CTGCCGCGACGACGACGGCCGGTTCGACCTCGAGCGACTCAAGGACCTGGTGGCCGGCGCACCGGTGCGCGCGATCGAGGTGAAGCTCTCCCAGGGCGCCAAACCGGGGCTCGGCGGGCTGCTGCCGGCGGCGAAGGTGACCCGGGAGATCGCGGACATCCGCGGCATCCGGCTCGGCGTGGACTGCGCCAGCCCGTCCCGGCACGCGGAGTTCACCGACGTGGACAGCATGCTGGACTGGGTGGAGCTGATCGCCGCCGAGACCGGTCTGCCGGTCGGGATCAAGTCCGCGGTCGGCCACCGCGAGTTCTGGCGCGAGCTCGTCGACCGGATGGCGCCGGGCGACCGCGGGGTCGACTTCGTGACCGTCGACGGCGGGGAAGGGGGCACCGGCGCGGCGCCGCTGGTGTTCAGCGACTCGGTCGCACTGCCGTTCCGCGTCGGCTTCGCACGGGTCTACTCGCTGTTCGCCGAAGCCGGGCTGACCGACCGGCTCACGTTCATCGGCTCCGGGAAGCTCGGGCTGCCGGACAACGCGCTGGTCGCGATGGCGCTCGGCTGCGACATGGTGAACGTCGCGCGGGAGGCGATGATGTCGGTGGGCTGCATCCAGGCCCAGCGATGTCACACCGACCGGTGCCCGACCGGCGTCGCCACCCAGGACCCCTGGTTGAACCGAGGCCTCGACCCGGCCCTGAAGTCGGTCCGCGCGGCCAACTACGTCAAGACCCTGCGCCGGGACCTGCTCAAGGTGGCCGAGGCGGTGGGCGTGGTGCACCCCGGACTGATCGACATCGACGACATCGACATCCTGGACGGGAACGAGTCCGCGACGCCGATGCGCGAGGTCTACCACTACCAGCGCGGCTGGGGCGGGCTGTCCGAGGAGCACCGGACCGCGCTCACCACGCTGATGCGGCCGGCGCCTGAGGGCGGCTCGGCGCCGGTGTCCGCCACCGCCCGCTGAGCGTCGCCCGCTCGGACGGCATCGCCGGCCGATCCTGTCCGCTGTCGCGCACGCGGCACTAGAGTGACGTCGGGGAGGAACTCCGACGATGTTGACGATCTCCCTCCTGGGAGAACAGGTCATCGACGAGGCGGCCGCCGGCCCGGTGCGGACCCGCTCGTCGCGCACGATAGCGCTCGTCGGCTATCTCGTGATCCACGCCGGAACCCCGCAGTCACGGCAACGCATCTCCGGCCTCTTCTGGCCGGACTCGACCGATGCGCAGGCATTGACCAACCTCCGCCGCGAGCTGCACCACCTACGTCAGCTGCTCGGCGAGGACGAGTCGCTCCAGGTCACCCCCGCGGACCTGTGCTGGCACGACACCGAGACCTGCGACGTCGACGTCCGGGCCCTGGACCGGGCCTACCACCTCGGCCTCGCGGCGTCTGGCTCCGGTGATGTCGCCGCGCTGGTCCGGCATGCCGGTGACGGGATCGACGCGTACGGCGGGGACTTCCTCCCCACGGTGTACGACGACTGGGCGGTGGTCGCGCGCGAGGACCTGAGGCGGCGCTGCGTCGAGCTGTGCGACCTGCTGGCCGACCTCGGCGCCCACCATGTCGACCTGCGGCGGTGTCTGGACGCCGCCCGGAAGCGGATCGCCCTGGAACCGCTGGAGGAGACCGGGTACTTGCGGCTGATGGGACTGCAGGCGGAGACCGGGGACCGCGCCGGAGCGATCAGCACCTACCACCACTGCGCGTCGGTGCTCGAGCGCGAGCTCGGAGTCAGCCCGGGTGCGGCGATCCGCCGTGCGCTGGACGGGCTGATCGGAGCGGACGTCCCGGTCGCCCCCACGGCGCGGCCGCGGGTCCGTGCGCCGGCTCGGACCGGCGTCGCCCGGATCCCGATGGTCGGGCGGGACGGCCCGCTCGCCGTGCTCACCGACGAGTGGGAGCGGGCGGTGGCCGGGCACACGAGGATCGGCCTGGTCCGGGGTCCGCCCGGTGTCGGCAAGAGCCGGCTGGTCGCCGAGCTGGCCGACCGGGTGCGCGGATCGGGCGGGAGCGTGGCCGCGGCGCAGTGCTTCGACAGCTCCGGACGGCTCGCCCTCGCCCCGGTGGCGGACTGGCTGCGGACGCCCGCCCTGCGGGCCGCCTCCCGTGCCCTCGAGCCCGTCTGGCGACAGGAGGTCGAACGGCTCGTGCCCGATGCCGACCCGGTGGCGGCCGCCTCCGCCGGTGACCGGGCGATGGTCGACGCCTGGCAGCGGCACCGGTTCTTCGAGGGCCTCACCCGCGCCTTCCTCAATGTCGACCGGCCGCTGCTGCTGCTGCTCGACAACCTGCAGTGGTGCGACCCGGAGACGCTGGCCTGGATCTCCTTCGTCATCGGCCTGGCCCCGGACCACCGGCTGATGCTGGCCCTGACCCTGCGCGACAATGACCCGAGCGGCGAACGGGTCGCCGGGGACTGGGCGAGGCGGCTCCGGGCAGGCGGGTACCTCACCGATGTCGCGCTGGTCCCGCTCGACCCGGCGGACACCGGAGCGCTCACGGAGGCGCTGACCGGGCGGACCCTCTCCGGGAGCGAGATCGGCCTGCTGCACGCGACCACCGGCGGGTTCCCGCTCTACGTCATCGAGGTGAACCGGGCTGCCACCGGCCACAGCGGGCCAGCCGCTCCGGCCGATGGCCTGCCCACCGGTGAGCTCGGCTCCGTGCTGCGGCGCCGGCTCGAGCAGGCCTCCACCGACGCGCAGGACACCGCGGGCCTGGCCGCAGCGTTCGGCAGGAACTTCACGCTCGACCTGCTCACCGAGGCCAGCGACCTCGACGCCGACGCCGTGGCACGAGCGGTCGACGAGCTGTGGCGCAGCCGGATCGTCTCCGAGGTCGGCGCCGGCTACGACTTCTCCCACGACCTGCTGCGCGACGCCGCCTACCGGTCGATCAGCCCGCCGCGCCGGTGGCTGCTGCACCGGCGCCTCGCGCAGGCGCTGGAGCTGTCCTCGCCGGTGCTCGGCGACGACGCGGCCGGTCAGCTCGCCGAGCAGTACGACCGCGGCGGTCGTCCCGAACGGGCCCTTCCCTACTACCGGCGGGCCGCCGAGATCGCCGCCCGCCGGTTCGCGCACACCGACGCGACCCGGCTGCACCGACAGGCGCTCCGGATGATCGAGGCGCTCCCGGCCGGCCGTGACCGCGACCAGCGTGAGCTCGACTCGCTGCTGGCGATGACCGCACCGCTCAACGCCCTGCACGGGTACGCCTCGCTCGAGCTGCAGCCTGTCCTGGAGCGCGCGGTCGAGCTCTCCGAGCAGACCGGATCGCGCGCGAAGCTGGTGAACAGCCTGGTGGCGCTGTGGGCCTGCCGCTTCGTGCAGGGCCACATCCGGGAGGCGCACCGGATCAGCAGCCGGGCGTTGTCGGTGCCGGACGTCGACGATGTGCTCCTGGGCCAGGCGCACTTCGCGTTCGCCGGCTCGGCGGTGACCCTCGGCCTGCCCCGCGACGCCCTCGAGCACTTCGACATCGCCCACGACCGGTGCGCGGGCGCTGAGTCGCTGGCTGTGGGGACCATGCCCGAGGTGCACTCGCTGGCCTGGTCGGCCCATGCGCACTGGCTGCTCGGCCAGCACGGTCACGCGGTGGACCACGCGCGGGAGGCGATCGAACGTGCCCGGGCGATCCGGCATCCGTACAGCCTCGCCGTGGCCCTGGCCTACGCCGGCGTCACCGCACAGCTGCTCGACGACCGGGACGGCCTCGGGCGGACGGTCGCGGAGCTGCGGGAGCTGTGCGAGCGGTACGGGTTCGCCTACTACCGGGAGTGGGGTGTCGTGCTCGACGGCTGGCTGCGCGGCGGTGCAACCGGCATCGCGCTGATGAAGCAAGGCATCGCGCAGCTGCGCGACGAGGGCTCCCTGGTCCGGATGCCCTACTGGCTCGCGCTCCTGGCCGAGGGCATGTCGCGCAACGGGATGGCCGAAGGTGCGCTCGCGGCCCTGGACTCCGCGCGCACCGCCGCGGAGTCGCGGGGCGACACCTGGTGGCTGCCCGAGGTGCTGCGGATGCGGGCCGCCCTCTCACAGACGGCGCAGGGCGACGCGCTGCTCGGCTCGGCGCTCACGCTGGCCGAGCAACAGGGCAGCAAGGCACTCGCGGACCGGTGCCGCCACGACCTGGAGCGGCGGCCGGCAGCCTCGAAGCCACCGTTCGGACCGGCGGACCCGGAGCCGAACGCTGCACGAACGCTGCCTTCCTAGGTTGGTCGATGCGCCCGCAAGCCGGCGCAGTCACCCAAGGGAGCAACATGATGACCACCGCGAAGATCGCACCATCCACCACTCATCTGTCAGTGCCCCTCGACGAGCTGCGGCTCGCGTTGCGGGGCACCGTCACGACAGCCGAGGATCCCGGCTACGACCAGGCCCGGGCCGTCTACAACGCCATGATCGACCGCCACCCCGCCGCGGTGGCGCACTGCCGCGACACCGCCGACGTGGTCGCCTGCGTCCGGTTCGCGGTCGCGCACGGGCTCGAGATCGCCGTCCGCGGCGGCGGGCACAACGCCGGCGGGCTGGGCGTCTGGGACGGCGCACTGGTGATCGACCTGTCCGGGATGCGGAGCACCACGGTCGACCCCGACAAGCACACGGTCCGGGTGGACGGCGGCTGCACCTGGGGCGACGTCGACCACGCCACGGTTGCGTTCGGGATGGCCACACCGTCCGGGTTCATCGCCTCGACGGGGGTCGGCGGCCTCACCCTCGGTGGCGGCATCGGCTACCTGTCCCGCCGGTTCGGGCTCACCGTCGACAACCTGATCTCCGCCGACGTGGTGCTCGCCGACGGCCGGTTGGTCGTCGCCGACGAGTCGACCAACCCGGACCTGTTCTGGGCGCTCCGCGGAGGTGGAGGGAACTTCGGGGTGGTCACCTCGTTCACGTTCCGGTGCCACCCGCTCGGTCAGGAGGGGAGCATCATCGGCGGGCCGGTCCTCTACGCCTTCGAGGACACGGCCGCCGTGATGCGGTGGTACCGCGAGCTGTTGCCGAGCCTGCCCGAGGAGCTCAGCGGCTGGCTGGGGCTGATCACGATCCCGCCGGCACCGCCGTTCCCGGAGGAGCTGTGGGGCCGCAAGTCGTGCGCGATCGTGTGGTGCTACACCGGTCCCCATGACCGTGCCGACGAGGTGCTGGCGCCGGTCAGGCAGTTCGGCTCACCGCTGCTGGTGGGCCTGCACGAGATGCCGTTCAGCACACTGCAGCAGGCCTTCGACGGTCTCTACCCGGCCGGCCTGCAGTGGTACTGGCGCGCCGACTTCTTCGAGGAGATCTCCGATGCCGCGATCGACGTGCACCTCGAGTACGGCGCGCAGCTGCCGACCGGTCACTCGACGATGCACCTGTACCCGATCGACGGCGCAGCCGCCCGGGTCCCGGAGGATGCGACCGCCTTCGCCTACCGCAACGGCGGCTGGGCCGGTGTGATCGTGGGCGTCGACCCGGACCCGGTGAACGCGCCGGCTATCTCGCAGTGGACCAAGGACTACTGGACCGCGCTGCACCCGACCTCCGCCGGTGGTGCGTACGTGAACTTCCTGATGGACGAGGGCGCCGACCGGGTCCGCACCGCCTACCGCGGCAACTACGACCGGCTGTCCGAGGTCAAGCGGCGTTACGACCCGGGCAACGTGTTCCACATCAACCAGAACATCGCGCCGGCCTGAGGACGGCGGGTACGACGGGCGGGGCGGGCGCTCAGGTACGACGGGCGGGGCGAAGCTGCTTGTGGTGCATGGGCCTCGCCTCGCTCAGCACCTTGAGGAACGCCGTCGCCCAGTCCTTCACGTCGTGCTCGGAGATCGTCTTGCGCATCGCCTTCATCCGCTTGCTGAGCTCGCGCGGCGACGCGTTCATCGCCTGGAGGATCGACGCCTTCATCCCGTTGATGTCGTAGGGATTGATCAGGAAGGCCTGGCGCAGCTCGTCGGCCGCCCCGGCGAACTCGGAGAGGACCAGTGCACCGTCGGTGTCGTAGCGGCAGGCGACGTACTCCTTGGCCACCAGGTTCATGCCGTCGCGCAACGGGGTGACGACCATGATGTCGGCGGCCCGGAACAGTGCGGCCATCTCCTCGCGCGGGTAGGAGGAGTGCAGGTAGGAGATCGCTGGTCGCCCGATCCGGCCCAGGTCGCCGTTGATCCGGCCGACCAGCCGGTCGATGTCGTCGCGGAGCCGGCGGTACTGCTCGACCCGTTCCCGCGACGGGGTGGCGACCTGGACGAACACCGCGTCCTCGACGCTGATCCGGCCCTCGGCGAGCAGCTCGCTGTAGCCACGCAACCGGGCATGGATGCCCTTGGTGTAGTCGAGCCGGTCCACCCCGAGCAGGACGTACCTGGGGTTGCCGAGCTGCTCGCGGATCTCCTTGGCGCGCTCCTGGACCGACTCGGAGCGGGCGAGCTCCTCGAGGCCCGCGACGTCGATCGAGATCGGGAAGGCACCCGCCTGCACGGTGCGTCCGTCGGGCAGGTACACCATGTCGCGGTGCGTCTTGTGGCCGACGCGCTGGCGGACCAGGCGCACGAAGTTCTGGGCGGCACCGGGCCGCTGAAAGCCCACGACGTCCGCGCCGAGCAGGCCCTCGAGCAGCTGGCGCCGCCACGGCAGCTGCTGGAACAGCTCGGCCGGAGGGAACGGGATGTGCAGAAAGAACCCGATCCGCAGGTCCGGGCGCAGCTCGCGCAGCATCGACGGGACCAGCTGCATCTGGTAGTCGTGCACCCAGACGGTGGCGTCCTCGGCGGCGACCTCGGCTGCCTTCTCCGCGAACCGCCGGTTCACGGTCACGTAGGAGTCCCACCACTCGCGGTGGAACTCCGGCTTGGCGACCACGTCGTGGTAGAGCGGCCACAGCGTGCCGTTGGAGAACCCCTCGTAGAACTCCTCGATCTCCTGGCCGGTCAAGGAGACGGGGACCAGGGACAGGCCGTTCTCCACGAACGGCTCGAGGTCGGTGTCGGTGCCGCCGCCCCAACCGATCCAGGCCCCGTCGTTGGCGCGCATCACCGGTTCGATCGCGGTGACGAGGCCGCCGGGGGAGGGCCGCCAGGCCACCGAGCCGTCCTCGTTGGCCACCCGGTCGACGGGCAGCCGGTTGGCGACGATGACGAGATCAGCCTGGTGCGAGTTGCTCACGATCGAAACCCTATTCCGCCGAGGTGCCAGGGCCTATTTCCCCCGGGGGCAGACATCCTGAGTGGTCGGACGGCCCTGGCCTGGACGTACCCACCGGCGAGGCGCGCACACCCCTGCTCACCGGCCGGAGCCGGGCGTCGGGGAGACGCCGTCGACCGGGGAGGGCAGCTGTCGGGCGGGAAGCGGGTCCGGGCTCTCCTGCGGCCCGAGACCACAGCCGAGACAGGACCCGGCGACCAGCACGGCGCCCAGCGCGCCGGACGCCAGGTGGCGCATCCGGTGCCGGCTCATCGTGGCTCCGTGGGGATCTCGACGACGAACCGGGCACCGTGCGGGGTACGCCCTTCCGCCCAGACCCGGCCACCGTGCAGCCGCACGTGCTCGAAGACCAGGGCGAGGCCGAGCCCGACGCCCTCGGGGTTCCCGGACCGGTGCGGTGCGCCGCGGGAGAACCGTTCGAAGATCTTCTCGTCGGCTCCCTGCGGCACCCCGGGGCCCGCGTCCTCCACGGCGATGCGGGCGACGCGCGTGTCCGCGACCGTCCCGGCGTCCTGCCCGGCAGTGGTCGCCGACACCGCGACCCGGGTCACGCCACCGCCGTGGATCTGCGCGTTGCGGACCAGGTTCTCCACCACGCGTTCCAGCCGTCGGCGGTCCAGCCAGCACACCAGCGCCTCGGCGTCCGCTTCCACCTCCGTCACGGCCCGTCCCGCGGTCCGGTCGGCCACCACCTGCACCAGCGACGCGATGTCGGTGGGTTGCCTGCGGACCCGGATCACCCCGGCGTCGAACCGGGAGATCTCCAGCAGGTCGTCGACCATCCGCGCGAACCGGTGCACGTCGTCGGCGAGCAGGTCGAGCACCTCACGGCTCTCCGGGTCGAGCTTGTCGGCGCGGTCGGAGATGACCTCGACGGCGTTGACCATGGTGGTCAGCGGCGAGCGCAGCTCGTGGCTCACGTTGGCCGCGAACCGGGCGTCGCGCTCGACCCGGGCCTGGAGCCGGGCGGCGGTCCGGTTGAACGCGTCCGCCAGGCCGGCCAGGTCGCGGTCGCGCTGCGCGCCGAGGCGGGTACCGAGGTCTCCCTCCGCGATGGCGGCTGCGGCCGTGGTGACCGAGGTGAGCGGGCGGAGCGACCTCCGGCTCGCCCACAGCCCGAGCAGCAGGCCGAGCGCGGTGGTCATGGTCGCTGTCCCGGTGAAGGTGGCGGCCAGGGTGGTCAGTGTCTGGTCCAGCTCACGGAGGCTGAACACCTCGACGTACGTGCCGCCGGACGCCTCCAGCGGCAGCGCGATGGCCACGGCCAGCCCCTGCGCGGTCTGGAACCGCTGCCGAACGGGCTCGCCATGCGTCGCGGCGGTGACGAACGCGGTCGGCAGTCGTCCGTGTCCGGGCTGGAACTGCCGTTCGTACCAGGTTCCGTCGAGCAGGACCAACGGGCTCGACGACTCGCCTCCGGAGGCGTCGAGCCGCTCGAGCAGGTCGCTCAGCGCCGGCTGCGTGGTGAGCACCGCGTCGTTGACGCTCTCGGCGTTGAACACCGCCTGGCGGAGCACCGTCTCGTAGCGCTGGTCCAGCAGGTAGGTGCTGGCGATCGCGTAGGTCGTCACCGCCAGCAGGACCGAGACCCCGAACGCGCCCACGGCGAACGCCGCACTGACGCGTCCGCGCAGGCCCGGGCGCAGGCTCCTCACGGTGCGAGCTTGTAGCCGAGCCCGCGGACGGTGACCACATGACGCGGGTTGCCCGGGTCGTCCTCGATCTTGCTGCGCAGCCGGCTCACGTGCACGTCCACCAGCCGGCTGTCGCCGAAGAAGTCGTAGCCCCAGACCCGTTCGAGCAGTGTCTCCCGCCGGACCACGGCACCCACCCGCTCCGCGAGCTCCTCGAGCAGGCGGAGCTCGGTGGTGGTCAGCTGCACCGGCTCGCCGCCGCGCAGCACGACCCCTTCTCCGGGGCGCACCTCGAGGTCGCCGGCCACCGTGTTGGCGCTGGTCGGCTCGTTGCCGCGGCTGCGGCGCAGCAGCGCACGGATCCGCGCGGACAGCTCCTTGGCGACCACCGGCTTGATCATGTAGTCGTCCGCCCCGGCCTCGAGCCCGGCCACGACGTCGTGGCTGTCCCCGCGCGCGGAGATCACGATGACGGGTACGTCGGACGTCCGCCTGAGCCGCCGGCAGACCTCGAAGCCGTCGATGTCGGGCAGCATCAGGTCGAGCACGACCACGTCCGCGGGGACCTCGGCGAGCTTGGCGAGAGCCGGCGCACCGGCGCCCGCCTGCATGACCCGGTAACCCTCGCCACGCAGCGCGATGTCGAGCACACGGCGGATCCGCTCGTCGTCCTCGACGAGCATCACGCGGCGACCGTTTGCTGGCATGCTCCCTATCATTGCGTGCGGCTGGTGAGGGGCCCAGCTCGGTGCCGTCGCAGCCGCTCAGCGGTAGTCCTGCACGTGCGCCCCGCTCTGCTCGTCGATCCCGTAGCGGCCGATGTAGCCCCAGCAGTCGGGGCGTGAGCCGTCCGTGTCGGTGACGGCGTAGGCGTCGGCGAGCTGGCGCGCGGTGACGATCCGGCCCGACCAGCGCTCCGGCTCCCCGCCGGCCGCCAGGGCAGCCACCCCACGTGCGACGTACGTCGGCGACTCCGAGATCGCGAAGCCCGGCACCTTGACGAGCGCATCGCGCCAGTTGTCCTCGCCGACGCCGAAGCCGTCCAGCATCTGCTCCGAGCGCAGCCAGCCCGGCGTGACGCCGACGGCGGTGACCGGGTGCTCCCGGAGCTCGAAGGTCAGGCCCTTCACGATCCGCTCGACGTTGGCCTTGACGAGGTCGTAGTAGAAGCCGACACCTTCGCGGAAGTTGGCGTTGAACTCCGAGGTGCCGTCGGTCATCTCGACGACCAGCCCGGCGGGCCCGTCCGGCCGTGCGGTCCGCAGCATGAGCGGCAGCGCGTAGTGGCTCGTGATCAGGTGCGTGTCCACGCCCATCCGCAGCATCCGGAGTCCGCCGGAGAGGTCGTGCTCCCACAGCGGATGCTCCCAGTCGGCGTACCGGTCCCCGCCGAAGATGTCGTTGACCAGGACGTCGAGCCGCTCGTGCTCACTGTCGATCCGCGCGACCAGCGCCGCCACCGCCTCCGGCTTCTCGTGGTCCACCACGAGGGCCGAGCCGGCCCCACCGGCGGCCGCGATCGCGTCCCCGGTCTCCTCGATGGTCTCCGGCCGGTTGATCTCGGAGCGGCCGGAGGACCGGCTGCTGCGGCCGGTCGCGTAGACGTAGGCACCTGCCCGTGCCAGCTCGACGGCGATCGCCCGGCCGGCCCCGCGGGTGGCGCCCGCGACCAGTGCGACGCGGCCGGCAAGTGGTGCGGCTCCACTCATGATCTGTCCTCCGTTCGTGCGGTCCATGCTTCGAGCAGCGCGTCCAGGTCGTCACCGAGCCGGGCGACCAGGGACCCTTCCGGATGCACCGACCAGATCAGGCAGCCGCCCTCCATCGCGGCGACGATGATCCGGGCCAGCTGCCGCGGTGGCGGAGACCCGACGAGCTCCCCGGCCGCGACCGCGTCGGCAGCGTGCCGGGCCAGGTGCCGTCGGACGTGTCCCCACCCGACATGCAGCCAGCCGCGCATCTCGTCGTGCTGCAGGTCGATGGCCAGCGCGGCCAGCTGGTTCGACGCCGTCTGCGGATGGTCCAGGTCGTGGTAGTTGTGCAGTGCCACCGCCCGCAGTCGCGCCACGGGGGAGGCGTACGCCGCGGCGGTCTCCTCCAGGAGCGGGTCGAGGGCGGCGACCCAGCGCTGCGAGAGCCGCAGGAACAGCCGCTCCTTCGAGCCGAACCGCTTGATCAGCGTCGCTGCCGACACCCCCGCGACCTCGGCGGCCTTGGCGAGGGTGAACGCCGAGGGGCCCTGCGTCATCAGCACCCGACCGGCCGCATCCAGCAGCGCGTCGTCGTCGGTCTCGATCGGTCGCGCCACCGCCCGGCCTCTTCGCTACCGTTGCCAGGCCTCTTCGGAGCCCTCCGCATAGTCCACGAACGCCTGCCGCAGGCCGCCGAGCACCTCTGCGCCGGTCTCGAGCATCGCCTTGGCCTGGAGGTCGTCCACCTGGCTGATCGTGGAACGCATCTCGTCGCGCAGGGCGGCGAGCTTGGCCGCGACCGCGTCCGTGTGGGTGACCTGTCCTGCTGTGTCCGGCTGTGCCATGAGCCTCTCCCTGTCGCTGCGGACTTGCTGACCGTATTAGTAAACCTCGATTCACTAATGCGGGTCAACGGCTGCTGCTCAGTCGACCGGAACCACCTGGCGCTCCTCGGAGAACAGGCAGGCGTCGGGGTGCGACGTCGACCTGGGCATCAGTGCCGGGTCCTCGTGCGCGCACCGGTCCTGGGCCTTGAAGCACCGGGTCCGGAAGCGGCACCCGGACGGCGGGTTGGCCGGGCTGGGCACGTCGCCCTCGAGCAGGATCCGCTGCCGCCCGCGGTGCGCCGGGTCCGGCGACGGGACCGCGGACAGGAGCGCCTGGGTGTAGGGGTGGCTGGGGTGCTCGTAGATCTCCTGCTCGGTGCCGATCTCCACGATCCGGCCGAGGTACATCACCGCCACCCGGTCGGAGGCATGGCGTACGACGGACAGGTCGTGGGCGATGAAGATGTAGGACAGGTTGAACTCGCCCTGCAGCTCCTCGAGCAGGTTCACCACCTGGGCCTGCACCGAGACGTCGAGCGCGGAGACCGGCTCGTCGCAGATGATGATCCGTGGTCGCAGTGCGAGGCCACGGGCGATCCCCACCCGCTGTCGCTGTCCGCCGGAGAACTGGTGCGGGTAGCGGTTCAGGTGGTCCGGGTCGAGGCCGACGAGCTCGAGCAGCTCCTGGACCCGGCCGCGACGCTCACCCTTCGGCGCCACCTCGGGGTGGATGTCGAACGGCTCGCCGACGATGTCGCCGACGGTCATTCGCGGGTTCAGCGACGAGTACGGGTCCTGCAGGACGATCTGGATGTCACGCCGCAGCTCGCGCATCCGGCGCCGGCCCATCGTGAAGATGTCCTGGTCCTGGTACATCGCGTGCCCCGCGGTGGGCTCGTCGAGCCGCATCAGCAGCCGCGCCAGCGTCGACTTGCCGCAGCCGGACTCGCCGACCAGGCCCAGGGTCTCCCCGGGCATCAGGTCGAAGTCGACGCCGTCCACGGCCTGCACGTGCCCGACGGTCTTCTTGAACAGGACGCCCTGGGTGAGCGGGAAGTGCTTGACGAGGCCACGCACGGACAGCAGCGGCTCAGTCATCGAGCACCTCCTGGTAGTAGTGGCAGGCACTCGCACGGCCCGGCCCGACGTCGTACAACGGTGGCTCGTCGCTGCGGCACCGGTCCCGCATGTACGGGCAACGGGGGTGGAAGCTGCACCCGGACGGCAGCCGCATCAGGTTCGGGGGAGACCCGCTGATCGGGCTCAGCGGGTTGCCCTTCTGCTCGAGCCGGGGGATCGAGGCGATCAGCCCTTCGGTGTACGGGTGCGCGGGGTCCGCGTAGATCTCCTCGATGGCCGCGGTCTCGACGATCCGGCCGGCGTACATCACCGCCACTCGGTCCGCGACCTGGGCGACGACGCCGAGGTCGTGGGTGATCAGGATCAGCCCCATCCCGGTCTCCTGCTGGAGCTCGGCGAGCAGCTCCATGATCTGTGCCTGCACCGTCACGTCGAGGGCGGTGGTGGGCTCGTCGGCGATCAGGATGTCGGGGGAGAGGGCGAGCGCCATCGCGATCATCACCCGCTGCCGCATCCCTCCGGAGAACTGGTGCGGGTAGTCGTCCATGCGCTCCCGGGCGCTCGGGATGTGCACCCGGTCGAGCAGCTCGACGGTCAGCTCACGAGCCTGCTTCTTCGGGGTGCCCCGGTGCACCCGGAACATCTCCGCGATCTGCCAGCCCACCGGCAGCACGGGGTTCAGCGCGCTGAGCGCGTCCTGGAAGATCATCGAGATGCTCGCTCCGCGGACCTTGCGGCGCTCGTCCTCGGGAAGCGTGAGCAGGTCGGTCCCGCGGTAGCGGACCTGTCCCCGGGTGATGAACGCGGGCGGCATGTCGAGAATCCCCATGATGGCCTGGGCGCTGACGCTCTTGCCGGAGCCCGACTCGCCCAGGATCGCGAGCGTCTCCCCGCTGCGCAGCGTGTAGTCGAGGCCGTCGACGGCGTGGATCACACCGTCGCGGGTGCGGAACTCCACCGCCAGGTCGTCCACCTCGAGCAGCCGGTCGGCCGCCGCCGCGGGACCGCGGATCGCTGTCGTCGTCTGGGTCATCTCACCTCAGCTTGGGGTCGAGGGCGTCACGCAGCGCGTCGCCCATCAGGATGAAGCTGAGCACGGTCAGGCTCAGGAAGATTCCGGGGAACAGCAGCAGGTGCGGGGCGGACAGGACGCGTGCCTGCGCCTGGCTGATCATCAGTCCCCACGAGATCGCCGGCAGCTGCAGCCCCACGCCGAGGAAGGACAGCGTCGCCTCGGCCGCGATGATGATCCCGACGTAGATCGTGGCGTAGACGATCATGGGCGCGATCGCGTTGGGCAGCACGTGCCGGGTCAGCACCCGGAAGTCGTTCGCGCCCAGCGCCTTGGCCGCGTTCACGTAGTCGGAGCCGCGGACGCTGAGCACCGAGGACCGGGTCAGCCGGGTCATCGTGGTCCAGCCGAGCAGGATGAGCACGAACGTCACCCACCACAGGTTGTGGTTGCTGACCACGCTGAGCACCACGATCGCGCCGAGCACGAACGGCAGGCCGAACACGATGTCGGTGAACCGCGAGATCAACGTGTCCACGAGGCCGCCGTAGTAGCCGGCGAGCGACCCGAGGACCAGGGCGATCAGCACCGAGAACAGCGTGACCAGGGTGCCGATGACGATCGAGACGCGTGCGCCGTACACCACCCGGGTGTAGTAGTCGCAGCCCTGCAGGTCGAACCCGAACCAGTGCTCGCCGCTAGGGCGGCCCAGCGAGTCCGCCAGGTCGCAGGCGTACGGCGAACGGGTGGTGAACAGCTGCGGGACGATCGCCATCACCACGAACAACACGATCAGTGCGGCCGAGACCAGGAACAGCGGGTTGTGCCGCAGCTCCCGCCACGCGTCCGCCCACAGGCTGGCGCGTCTGCCGGAGAGTTCCTCGATCTCGGTCTCCGGGGCGCCGGGACCGGGCTGCTGCGTGGCGCCGACGGGGGTCTGGGTCTCACTCATAGCGGATCCTCGGGTCGAGCACGGCGTAGAGCAGGTCCACGACCAGGTTGGCGATGATGAACACCAGCACCAGTGCGGTGACGATGCCGACCACGACCGGCCCCTCCTGCGCCTTGATGGAGAGGAACACCTGCTGGCCGATCCCGGGAAGGTTGAAGATGCCCTCGGTGACGATCGCGCCGCCCATCAGCGCGCCGAGGTCGATGCCGAGGTAGGTGATCACCGGGATCAGCGAGTTGCGCAGGGCGTGCCGGCCCACGACCCGGCCCCGGGTCAGGCCCTTCGCGGTCGCGGTGCGTACGTAGTCGGCGCGCATGTTCTCGACGAGGCTGGTGCGGGTCAGCCGGGCGACGTACGCCAGGGACAGCGCCCCCAGCACCAGCCCGGGCAGCAGGTAGCTGTACCAGCCGTGCGCGATGCCGGCGATCGGGAACCAGCCGAGCTGGACCCCGAGCAGGATCTGCGCGGTGAACCCGAGCACGAACACCGGGATGGAGACCACGAGCGTCGTGGAGACCAGCACCAGGTTGTCGATGAAGGAGCCACGGCGCAGGCCGGCGAGCACGCCGGCGGCGATGCCGACCAGGATCTCGAAGCCGAACGCCACCAGCGCGAGCTTGATGGTGACCGGGAACCGCTCGGACATGATCTCGCTGACGTCACGGCCGCGGAAGCTCTGCCCGAAGTCGCCCTGGACCAGGCCGAGCATGTACTTGCCGTACTGCACGAGCAGCGGGTCGTCGAGGTTGTAGCGGTCCTGCAGCTCGGCGTAGACCGACGGCGAGATCGGCTTGTCGCCGGAGAGCGCCCGGATCGGGTCACCGGGCAAGGCGTAGACCAACGCGAAGATGATGAACGTCGTGCCGATGAACACCGGGATCGCCTGCAGCAGCCGTCTGGCTACGTAGTGCCCCATGGCGGACCTCCGCGGACCTGGTCTGTGAACAACGGGTTGGACCCTTCCGGGCAACCGGCTGGTGGGTACTCACACCAGCCGGCTGCCCGGTCGGGCTGCTGGACGCTGAGCTGCTCGGCTCAGCCGGTGACCTCGACATCGGCCGTGTTGATCCGGTCGAAGGCGTCGATCACCACGTTGTCGACGTGCTCGGAGTGGGCCGCCTGGACCTTGCCGAACCACATCGGGATGTTGGGCATCTCGCTGAGGATGATGTCCTCGGCCTGCTGGTAGAACTCGATGCCCTCGTCGACCGACGGCGCCGCGTTGCCCTTGGCGATCAGGTTGTCGACCTTCTTGTTGGAGTAGCCGAAGTTGTTCGACGACCCCGAGGTGCTGTAGATCGGCTCCAGGTAGTTCTGCGGGCTCGGGTAGTCCATCACCCAGCCGAGACGGAACGGCCCGGTGACCTTCTCCTGGTCGAGCAGCTCGAGGTACTCAGCGAACTCCAGCGACTTGAACTTGATGTCCTTGATGCCCAGGTTCGAGCGCAGCTGGTTCGACACGGACTCCATCCACTCCTCGTGGCCCGCCCCGCTGTTGAACCACAGGGTCAGGGTGCCGTCGTAACCGCCGGCCTCCTCGAACAGCTTCTTGGCCTTGTCGGGGTTGTAGTCGCACGCCTCGCCGCAGGGATCCTCGCGCGACCCCTTGACGACCGGGGACACGATCGACCCCGCCGGCTCGAGCGACCCGTTGAAGATCGCGTCGATGATCGCCTGACGGTCGATGGCCATCGAGATCGCCTTGCGCAGCTTGACGTCCTGGAACTTCGGGTCGTAGAGCGGGTAGCCGATGTAGGTGAACGACGAGCTGGGTCGCTCGATGAACCGGTCACCGAACTTCGCCTCCGCGTCCGCGAGCCGCTCCGGCGGGATCGAGTCCATGATGTCCAGGTTCCCGGCGAGCAGGTCGTTGTAGGCGGTGTTCACGTCGGAGTAGATCTTGAAGTCGATGGCCGCGGCCTTCGCCTTCTCTCCGCCGTAACCCTCGTAGCGCTTCACCTTGATCTGCTGGTTGTGCTCCCACTGGCCGACCATCTGGAACGGTCCGTTGCCGATGGGCTGCTCCTCGAATGCCTTCGGGTCGTCCTCGTAGGCCTTGGGCAGCGGGTAGAACGCGGTGTACCCGACGGTGAGCGGGAATTGGCTGAACGGTGCCTTCAGCTCGACGGTGAACGTGGTGTCGTCCACCACCTTCAGCCCGGACATCTCCTTGGCCTTCGGCTTGCCGCCGCCCTCCGGGGCCTGCAGGTCGTCGTAGCCGACGATGTTCTCGAAGAAGTAGGAGTTGCCGTAGGCGTTCGGGCTGTAGGCGCCGGCGTTCCAGGCGCGCACGTACGACGCGGCGTCGACCGGCTCACCGTTGTGGAAGGTCCAGCCCTCCTTGAGCTTGATCGTCCAGTTCTTCTGGTCCTTCGACTCGATCGACAGCGCGACCGCGTCGCCGGCCCCCTCGCCGTACCGGGGCTCGGTCGTCTCGGGGTCGAAGTTCACCAGCGGCGTGAACAGCGCGTTGAGCACCTCGGCGCCGCAGGTCTCGTTGGTGTTCTGCGGGACCAGGTGCTCGGGCTCGCAGACGTAGACCGAGAAGCTTCCGCCGGCCTCACCGCCCGACCCGCTCTCGTCCTCGTCGGTGCCCTGGCCGCATGCGGTGAGCAGCATCGCCGCGGCCACCAGGCCGCCGCACAGGCGCAGTCCTCGATGTATGCGCATCGTCGCCTCCAACTTCTGGGTCTCGGGAAGGCGGCCAACCTAGGCACGAACCGGACCCCGTGGGGAGGGGCAAGGCATCGGATCCGCGGCAACGTCACGGGTCCGCAATCCGGGCCGCAACATTGCGTTACAAACGTCACGAACCCGTGATCTCCGAGTTGTCAGAAGCGTGTGCGGCTATAGCCGTTCACCCTTCTGACAAGTCGGTCAGTAGACGAGGTCGATCCGGTCCCGGATGGTGTCCATCAGCCGCATCAGCGCCACCGTGTCGTCCAGCGGCACCAGCGGGCTCTCGGTCTCCCCGGAGCGCAGACAGCGGATCACCTCGAGCGCCTCGTTCGCCAGACCGGTGCCGATGACCTCGCCGCGGATCTCCTCGCTCTCGCCGGCCGCGGTCCAGGTCGCGGACGTCGGGTGGTGGAACGCGTCGCCGAGGTCGACCCGGCCGACGTCGGTGGCGATCGAGCCGGTCCGCGGCGACCAGGCGGTCATCGTGGAGGACAGCGAGGCCACCGCCCCGGACGGGTAGCCGAGGCTGATCGCGATGTTCAGGTCGACCCCGCTCGGGGCCATCGTGGCCACCGCCTGGACCTGGTTCGGCTCGCCGAGGAACAGCCAGGCGAAGGTCAGCGGGTAGATGCCCATGTCGAGCAGCGCGCCGCCGCCGAGCTCGCGAGCCAGCAGCCGGTCGCTCGGTGGCTTGTCGACCAGGAAGCCGAGGTCGGCCCGGACCTGGAGCACGGTGCCGAGTGCGCCGGAGGAGGCGAGCTGCTGCAGCCGGCGGATCACCGGGTTGCAGCGCATCCACATCGCCTCCATGAAGAACAGCCTCTTCTCCCGGGCGACGGCGACCAGCTCCGCGGCGTCCGCGGCGTTCAGCGTGAGGGCCTTCTCGCACAGCACCGGCTTGCCGGCCTCGAAGGACCTCAGCACGTGCTCCTTGTGCAGCGCGTGCGGAGTGGCGACGTACACCACGTCGACGTCCGGGTCGGCCATCAGCTCGGCGTAGGAGCCGTAGGCGCGCGGCACGCCGTACTTCTTGGCGAACTCCTGCGCGGACTCCGGCCTGCGGGCCGCGACGGCGGCGATCTCGGCCTCCGGGAGCAGAGACAGGTTCTCCGCGAAGGCGTGCGCGATCTTGCCGGTGGCGAGGATCCCCCAGCGGACGGGGCGGTCGCCGGGCAGCGGTTCGGCCAGCCGGGGGCCGGGGGTGACGTCGAGCGGGGGCAGGTCCTGCAGGATGGAGGTCACAGGCGCCATTGTGCCCGGCCACCCCCGCGCAAACACGACCGCGGGAAACGCGGCGTCCAAATGACATCGTTGTTGTTTGTCGCCTACGATGAGGACGTCAACGCGAAGCCAGCAGCCCCCAGGAGTCGAGATATGGACGCCGCGAACGCTCTGCAACCCGGTCAGGACGGCCCCGAGGCGAACGAGCTGTCCGAACGCGACCGCGAGATCTTGAACTTCGAGCGCCAGTGGTGGAAGTACGCCGGAGCCAAGGAGCAGGCGGTCCGCGAGAAGTTCGACATGTCCTCCACCCGGTACTACCAGGTGCTCAACGCGCTGATCGACCGTCCCGGCGCGCTCGCGTTCGACCCGCTCCTGGTCCGTCGCCTGCGCCGGCTGCGCGCCTCCCGCCAGCGCGCCCGCTCCGCCCGCCGGCTGGGTTTCGAGGTCTGACCATGTTCGGTGCGCTGCGGGGACGGCGGTACGACGAGCGCGGGATCGCCCTCTCGTCGCCGGTCGCCATGCTGAGCCTGGCCGCCGTCGTGCTCGCCGGAGTGGCTTTCGCGGTCACCGGCACCGGCACCGACACGGCAGCCGACGCTGCCCGGCCAGTCACCGCGACCCTGTCGGTGACGCCGAGCCCGACCCCGTCGCCGCCGGCCACCAAGGACGCGAAGGACGCCAAGGACGCCAAGCCGAAGAGGAAGCAGCAGCCGGCCGCACGTCGCGGCGACGTCTTCGTCGAGGTCTACAACAACTCCGGCATCTCCGGGCTCGCCGGGTCGACCGCGGAACGGATCAGCGGCGCCGGGTGGCAGGTCGTCGGCTCCGACAACTGGTACGGCACCATCCCGGCCAGCACCGT
>DASSBE010000096.1:0-20637 GCA_035699065.1 Nocardioidaceae bacterium | reverse complement strand
GGACGGCCTTGATGATCACCAGCCACCACGGGTCCTGGCCGAACGCCGAGAGGTCGTCCGCGGCGGTCACCATGCTCATCGGTGCGACGGGCACGCTCATGCTGCCCCTCCTTCGAGACGTACGACGGACCCGGCGGAGGCACGCAGGTCACGGAGCAGGTTGACTCCTCCGGAGCTCATCGGTGCCCACACCACGCCGTCCGGCAGGTCGGCCACCGCCACAGGGAACGCCACCGAACCGTGGTCCGTCCGCAACGTCACCCGCGCCCCCACGTCCACCCCCAACGACACCAGCGTCCCCGCCGAAACAAGCGCGACAGGACGACGCGCGGTCGCCTTGAGGTACTCGTCGCCGTCGAGCATCCGCCCGTCGTCGAGGAGCAGCTTCCACGTCGCGAGCACCGCGTCCACGGCCGAGCCGCCGGACCCAGCGGAGGCGCCCGGAGCCGGAGCCCCCGCGGCGACCGTGGATGGGTCTGGCGGGAGGCCCGAGCCTGCGAGGGCCGGATGGTTGGGCGCCGCGGGGGTTGCGGCGCCGGGCGCCGGTGCCGGCACCGACGGCCGTGATAGCGCTGACGGCACAGGAGCCCGCTCGCCGTCCCACGCGCCGAACTCGTTCATCCGCGCCCGCGCCTGCTCGACGGTGCGGAAGCCGAGGTTGAACCCCATCTCCTCGGCGATCCCGGACAGCACGCGCAGGTCGGGCAGCGAGCTGAGGTCCCGGAAGATGGTGTCGAAGGTGCGGACCCGGCCCTCCCAGTCGACGAAGCTGCCGGCCTTCTCCGCGACGGGCGCGACCGGGAACACCACGTCGGCGTGCGGGGAGACCTCGCTTGCACGGATCTCCAGGTTGACCACGAACCCGGCCTTGAGCACCGCCTGCGCGGCCAGCAGCGGGTCCGACAGGTCGGCCAGGTCCACGCCGCCGACGACCAGGGCCTTCAGCTCACCGTCAGCGGCTGCGGCGATGATCGCGTCGCCGTCGCGGCCGGGCCGGTCGGGCAGCGAGGTGACGCCCCACGCCGCGCCCGCGTCGACCCGTGCATCCGCGTTGGACACCGGGCGGCCACCGGGGAGCAGGTTCGGGAGGCATCCGGTCTCGACCGCGCCACGGTCACCGGCCCGCCGGGGAACCCAGGCAAGCTTCGCGCCCGTCGTACCGGCGAGTGCGGCGACCGCGGAGAGTGCACCGGGGACGGTGGCCATCCGCTCGCCGACCAGGATCACGGTGTCCGCGTCCACGCCGGTCTTTGAGGAGGCGAGGGACTCGATCACGTCGGGCTCCGTGCCGGGGACCGCCGGGATCAGCGTGCCGTGCATCTTCTCCAGGCCGCGTGAGGTGAACGGTGCGACCGAGAAGACCTGCAGGCCCCTGCCGGCTGCCTTGCGGAGCCGCAGGAACACGATCGGCGACTCCTCCTCGGGCTCGAAGCCGACCAGGACGACCTTCTTGGTCTTCTCCAGGTCGCTGTAGGTGACCTCCATCGAGGTCGCGGCCACGGTCGAGGCCAGGAATTCGGCCTCCTCGGCCGAGTGCGGCCGGGACCGGAAGTCGATGTCGTTGGTGCCGAGCGCGACCCGCGCGAACGTGGAGTAGGCGTAGGCGTCCTCGGCGGTCAGCCGGCCACCGGTGAGCACCCCGACCGAGCCGGCGGCAGCCTGCAGTCCCCGGGCGGCGACGATGAAGGCCTCGGGCCAGGACGCGGGACGCAGCTCATTGGTGTCCTCGTCGCGGACCAGCGGGTGGGTGAGTCGGTCGGGCTGCCGGGCGTACATGAACGCGAAGCGGCCCTTGTCGCAGTTCCACTCCTCGTTCACCTCGGCGTCGAACCCGGCCAGCCTGCGCATCACCTTGCCGCGCCGGTGGTCGGTGCGCAGCTCGCAGCCGGAGGCGCAGTGCTCACAGACCGACGGGGTGGAGACGAGGTCGAAGGGACGAGAGCGGAAGCGGTACGACGCGGAGGTCAGCGCACCGACGGGGCAGATCTGGATCGTGTTCCCGGAGAAGTAGGACTCGAACGGCTCCTCCTCGTAGATGCCGACCTGCTGCAGCGCTCCGCGCTCGATCATCGCGATGAACGGGTCACCGGCGATCTGCTCGGAGAACCGGGTGCACCGCGCGCAGAGGATGCACCGCTCGCGGTCGAGCAGGACCTGCGCGGAGATGTTGATCGGCTTGGGGAAGGTCCGCTTCTCCTCGACGTAGCGCGACTCGCCGCGGCCGTTCGACATCGCCTGGTTCTGCAGCGGACACTCGCCACCCTTGTCACAGACCGGGCAGTCGAGCGGATGGTTGATCAGCAGGAACTCCATGATCCCCTGCTGCGCCTTGTCCGCGACCGGTGATGTGGCCTGCGTCTTGACCACCATGCCCTCGGCGACCGCGAGCGTGCACGAGGCCTGTGGTTTCGGGATCGGCCGGCCGTTTCCGGCGTCGACGACCTCGACCAGGCACTGCCGGCACGCGCCGACCGGGGCCAGCAGCGGGTGGTCGCAGAACCGGGGGATCTGCACGCCGAGCTGCTCGGCGGCCCGGATCACCAGGGTCTCCTTGGCGACGCTCACCTCGACGTCGTCGATGGTCAGCGTGACCAGGTCCGGCTTCGTGACCTCGGCTGCCTTGTTCGGTGTGACGGTCATGCGATTGCTCCCGCGGTGGCGAAGAGAGTGGACGCGGTGTGGTCGAACGGGCAGCCGCCGTGCTCGAAGTGGTCGATGTACTCCTGGCGGAAGTACTGGATCGACGACGTGATCGGGCTGGTGGCACCGTCACCGAGCGCGCAGAACGCCCGGCCCAGGATGTTGTCGCACTGGTCGAGAAGCAGCTCGAGGTCGGCCTCGCTGCCCTGTCCCTTCTCCAGCCGGGCCAGGGTCTGCACCAGCCACCAGGTCCCTTCCCGGCACGGGGTGCACTTGCCGCAGGACTCGTGCTTGTAGAACTCGGTCCAGCGCAGCACCGCACGCACCACGCAGGTGGTCTCGTCGAAGATCTGCAGCGCCTTGGTGCCGAGCATCGAGCCGGCAGCACCGACGCCCTCGTAGTCGAGCGGCACGTCGAGGTGCTCGCCGGTCAGGATCGGGGTGGACGAGCCGCCGGGTGTCCAGAACTTGAGCTCGTGGCCCTCGCGGACCCCGCCGGACAGGTCGAGCAGCTCGCGCAGGGTGATCCCGAGTGGCGCTTCGTACTGCCCCGGGCGCTTCACGTGCCCGGACAACGAGTAGAGCGTCATCCCCTTGCTCTTCTCGGTGCCCATCGAGCCGAACCACTCGGCGCCGTTGCGGACGATGCAGGGCACGGACGCGATGGACTCGACGTTGTTGATCACCGTGGGTGCGGCGTACAGACCGGCGACCGCGGGGAACGGCGGACGCAGCCGCGGCTGTCCACGGCGACCCTCGAGCGAGTCGAGCAGCGCGGTCTCCTCGCCACAGATGTAGGCTCCGGCGCCGGCGTGGACGGTCAGCTCGAGGTCGTAGCCCGAGCCGTGGATGTTCGTGCCGAGGTGGCCGGCGAGGTACGCCTCCTGGACCGCGCGCTGCAGTCGGCGGACCACGTGCAGGACCTCACCGCGCACGTAGATGAACGCGTGGTTGGCGCGGATGGCGAAGCTGGAGATGATCACGCCCTCGACCAGGGTGTGCGGCGAGGCCATCATCAGCGGGATGTCCTTGCAGGTGCCCGGCTCCGACTCGTCGGCGTTGACCACGAGGTAGTGCGGCTTGTTGTCGCCCTGCGGGATGAAGCCCCACTTCATGCCCGTCGGGAACCCGGCGCCGCCGCGGCCGCGCAGGCCGGACTCCTTGACCAGCTCGATGACGGCGTCCTGGTCCATGCCCAGGGCGGTCCGCAGTGCGGCGTACCCCTCGGTTCGTTCGTAGGACTCCAGGGTCCAGGGCCGCTCGGCGTCCCAGTTGTCCGAGAGCACGGGGGTCAACATGTCCGTCATCGGTCGGCGTCCTTACCGCTCTCGTCCTTGGTGCCCTTGACGTCGGCCGGCGACTCGGCGAGCTTCGTCTCGGACTCCGCACGACGGGTGTCCGCCCCTTCCGCGGCGTCCTGCCTGGCCTCGGGCGACTCCGACGCGGTGGGCACGTCCTGCTTCTGCTCGACCTCGCGGCGGTCAGTCCCGGGCGCCTTCCAGCCGTTCTGCCGGGCGATCTCGAGCCCGACCAGGGTGGCCGGCCCCGCGGCGGGGCCCTCGTCGGCGCGGTCGTCGGGGAACCCGGCGAGCACCCGCTCGGCCTCACGCCAGGTGCAGATCGCCGGCCCGCGCGTGGAGCGGACCTCCTTGCCCTCGCGCAGGTCGTCGACCAGCGTGGTGGCCGACTCGGGCGTCATGTTGTCCATGAACTCCCAATTGACCATCATCACCGGCGCGTAGTCGCAGGCGGCGTTGCACTCGAGGTGCTCGAGGGTGATCTTCCCGTCGGGCGTGGTCTCGTCGTTGCCGACGTCCAGATGGTCCTTGAGCCGCTCGAGGATCGCGTCCCCGCCCATCACGGCGCACAGCGTGTTGGTGCAGACGCCGACGTGGTAGTCGCCGACCGGGCGACGCTTGTACATCGTGTAGAACGTCGCGACTCCGGACACCTCGGCGGCGGAGATGTCGAGGATCTCCGCACACGCCTCAATCGCGCGGGAGGTGACCCGGCCCTCGACGCTCTGGGCGAGGTGCAGCATCGGCAGCAGTGCCGAGCGCGGCTGCGGGTAGCGCGCCACGATCTGTTCGAGCTCGGCGTACGTCGACGGCAGCTCCTCACGCAACGGGAGCATGGGGGCTGCCTCCGCGGAACCGAGTCGTGGGTTGGTCTCTGTCAACGGTCTACTCCGCCCATCACCGGGTCGAGGGATGCGATGGCGACGATCACGTCCGCGACCATGCCGCCCTCGGACATCACCGACGTCGCCTGCAGGTTCGTGAACGAGGGGTCGCGGAAGTGTGCCCGGAACGGGCGGGTTCCTCCGTCGGAGACCACGTGGGCGCCGAGCTCGCCGCGCGGGGACTCGACCGGCACGTAGGCCTGGCCGGGCGGGACCCGGAAGCCCTCGGTGACGAGCTTGAAGTGGTGGATCAGCGCCTCCATCGACTCACCCATGATGTGCCGGATGTGGTCGAGGCTGTTGCCCATCCCGTCGCTGCCGACGGCGAGCTGGCTGGGCCACGCGATCTTCTTGTCGGCGACCATCACCGGTGCGCGCTCGAGGCCGGCGAGCCGGTCCGCGCACTGCTCGATGATCTTCAGCGACTCCCACATCTCGCCGAGGCGGATCCGGAACCGACCGTAGGCGTCCTGGGTGTCCCAGGTGACGACCTCGAAGTCGTAGTCCTCGTACCCGGAGTAGGGCTGCGTCTTGCGCAGGTCCCACGGGTAGCCGGTGGCGCGCAGCGGAGGGCCGCTGATGCCGAGTGCGAGGCAGCCGGCCAGGTCGAGCTGGCCGACGTCGACGAGGCGGGCCTTGAAGATCGGGTTCGCGTTGCAGAGGTCGGCATACTCGGGGAGCCGCTTCTTCATCAGCGTGACGAAGTCGCGGATCTCGTCGAGGGCGCCCGGGGGCATGTCCTGCGCGACCCCGCCGGGGCGGATGAACGCGTGGTTCATCCGCAGGCCGGTGATCAGCTCGAACAGGTCGAGGACGAGCTCTCGTTCGCGGAAGCCGATCGTCATCACGGTCAGCGCGCCGATCTCCATGCCGCCGGTGGCGATCGCGACCAGGTGCGAGGAGATCCGGTTGAGCTCCATCAGGAGCACCCGCATGACCTGGGCCTTCTCGGGGATGTCGTCCTCGATGTCGAGGAGCCGCTCCACGCCGAGGGTGTAGGTGGCCTCGTTGTAGAACGGCGAGAGGTAGTCCATCCGGGTGCAGAACGTGACGCCCTGGACCCAGTTGCGGAACTCCATGTTCTTCTCGATGCCGGTGTGCAGGTAGCCGATGCCGCAGCGGGCCTCGGTGACCGTCTCGCCCTCGAGCTCGAGGATCAGCCGCAGCACGCCGTGCGTGGAGGGGTGCTGCGGGCCCATGTTGACGACGACGCGTTCCTCGCCCTCGTCTGCCACGCCCTGCACCACCGAGTCCCAGTCCTGGCCGGTGACGGTGAAGACCTTGCCGGTGGTGGTGTCCGAGGACTGTGCGTAAGGATCTTGGGTGCTGGTCATCAGTTGTACGACCTCCGCTGGTCCGGCGGTGGGATGGTGGCGCCCTTGTACTCCACGGGGATACCGCCGAGGGGGTAGTCCTTGCGTTGCGGGTGACCCGGCCAGTCGTCGGGCATCTCGATCCGGGTCAGCGCCGGGTGCCCGTCGAAGATGATCCCGAAGAAGTCGTAGGTCTCGCGCTCGTGCCAGTCGTTGGTCGGGTAGACCGCTACCACCGACGGGATGTGCGGGTCGGCGTCGGGGCACGTGACCTCGAGCCGGATCCGGCGGTTGTGCGTCATCGACAGCAGGTGGTAGACCGCGTGCAGCTCACGGTCCTTGTCGTGCGGATAGTGCACACCGGAGACACCGGAGCAGAACTCGAAGCGCAGGGCCGGGTCGTTGCGGAGAGTCTCGGCGGCCTGGAGCAGGTCAGCGCGGCGGATGAAGAAGGTGATCTCGCCGCGATGCACGACGACCTTCTCGATGGCGTTGGCGAACCCGGCGCTCTGCAGTGCGCCCCCGAGACGGTCGGCCACCTCGTCGAACCAGCCGCCGTACGGCCTCGGGGTCCCGCCGGGCATCGCCACGGGGCGAATGATGCCGCCGTACCCCGAGGTGTCGCCGGAGCCCTGGACGCCGAACATGCCCTTGCGGACGTCGATGACCTCGGGCTGCAGTTCGTCCGGGCCGACCGGCAGCGTGTTCTCGGGGAGGATGCCGGTGACGTCGTCCTCGGTGCCGGGCGTGACGTCGTCGAACTCTTGCGGCTCCTTCGGGGTCATCGCAGGAGCCCCTTCATCTCGGAGGTCGGCAGGGCGTTCAGCGCGTCGGTCTCGTTCTCGACGATTTCGGCGTCACGGTTCACGCCGAGCTTGGCGTGCTGGACCTGGTCGTGCAGCTTGAGGATCGCGTCGATCAGCATCTCCGGCCGGGGCGGGCAGCCGGGGAGGTACATGTCGACCGGCACCACGTGGTCCACGCCCTGCACGATCGCGTAGTTGTTGAACATGCCGCCGGAGCTCGCACACACGCCCATCGCCAGCACCCACTTGGGGTCCGGCATCTGGTCGTAGATCTGGCGCAGCACGGGCGCCATCTTCTGGCTGACCCGGCCGGCGACGATCATCAGGTCGGCCTGGCGCGGCGAGGCACGGAACACCTCCATGCCGAAGCGACCGAGGTCGTACTTCGGTGCACCGGTCGTCATCATCTCGATGGCGCAGCAGGCGAGGCCGAACGTGGCCGGCCAGAACGACGCCTTGCGGAAGTAGCCGGCGACGTTCTCGACGGTCGTCAGCAGCACGCCGCTGGGGAGCTTCTCTTCCAGACCCATGTCAGTCAGTCCCTACTCGCTTCGCTCGGAACGGCCACGACGCTCAGTCCCATTCGAGGCCACCCCGCCTCCATACGTAGGCGTACGCGACGAAGACGGTGAGGATGAACAGGATCATCTCGATCAGGCCGAAGACCGCCATGCTGTCGAAGGCGACGGCCCAGGGGTAGAGGAAGATGATCTCGATGTCGAACACGATGAACAGCATCGCGGTGATGTAGTACTTCACCGGGAACCGGCCACCGCCGGCGGGCTGCGGCGTCGGCTCGATGCCGCACTCGTAGGAGTCGAGCTTCGCGCGGTTGTACCGCTTGGGGCCGACGAGGGTGCTCATCACGATCGAGAACACCGCGAAGCCCGCTGCGAGAACTCCGAGCGCGAGGACGGGGGTGTACAGCTCCACCGCTCGAACCCTCCTGTCTACTCGTGTACTGCCGGTTGTGTCTGTGCCTGGCCCGGTGTGGGGTCAGGCCCGGGGGGCGACCTTGCTCAAGGCGTTGATCACCCGGTCCGAGACGTCGCCGCCCCGGGGGTCGGTCAGGTTCGCCATCATCTTCAACGTGAACTTCATCAGCGACTCGCGCGGCAGGCCGTGCTTCGTGGCCAGCTTCATCACCTGTGGGTTGCCGATCACCTTCACGAAGATCCGGCCGAGGGTGTAGTAGCCGCCGTACGTCGCGTCGAGCGCCGCCGGGTAGGCCTGCAGTGCCCGTTCCTGTGCTGTCGCGGACCGACCCAGTGCTTGTACGACGGTCGCCGCTGCCATCTCGCCGGACTCCATCGCGTAGGCGATGCCCTCGCCGTTCATCGGGTTCACCATGCCACCCGAGTCACCGACCAGCAACACGCCCCGGTCGTAGTGCGGCTTGCGGTTGAAGCCCATCGGTAGTGCGGCGCTGCCGATCTTGCCGACCATGTTCTGCTCGCGGAAGCCCCATTCCTCCGGGGTGTTGTCGAGCCACCGGCGCAGCAGGTCCTTGTAGTCGACCCGCTGGAACGCCTTGGTGGTGTTGAGCATGCCGAGGCCGACGTTGGCGGTGCCGTCGCCGACGCCGAAGATCCAGCCGTAGCCGGGCAGCAGGTTCGACTCGCCGGGCTTGCCGTCCCACAGCTCGAGCCACGACTCGAGCCAGTCGTCGTCGTGCCGGGGGCTGGTGTAGTAGGTGCGCACCGCGACGCCCATCGGCCGGTCGTCACGCTTCTCCAGGCCGAGGGCCAGCGCGAACCGGGCGGACACCCCGTCGGCCGCGATCACGATCGGCGCCCGGAACTCGAGGTCGTCACCGGTTTTGCGGCCGCGGTCGTCGACCGGCTTGGCTGTGACACCGACGACCCGGCCGGTCTGCTCGTCGAGGACCGGCCCGGTGACCGCCGTACGCTCCATCAGCCGGGCGCCCGCCTTCTCGGCGTGCCGGGCCAGGATCTCGTCGAAGTCCATCCGGGTGCGGACCAGGCCGTAGGGCGGGTAGTCGGTGAGGTCTGGCCACGGGACCGCGATCTGGTGGCCGCCGCCGACGATCCGCAGGCCGTGGTTCTTGATCCAGCCGGGGGCGTCCAGGTCGAGGCCGAGCCCGAGCAGCTGCTTGGTGGCCCGCGGCGTCAGGCCGTCCCCGCAGACCTTCTCGCGCGGGAACGCGGTCTTCTCCAGCAGCAGCACGTCGACGCCGGCCGAGGCGAGGTAGAAGGCGGCGGTCGCACCGGCGGGTCCGGCGCCTACGACGATGACATCGGCCTGCCGCTCGTCGGCGGTGGTCCGGCTCATCGGATACCTCGATTTCCCTCAGCTGTGCGCCTGCTGCTGATGCCGCATGTGACTTCGTGAAATGCTTCACTAACTGCCACAACGGGACAGTCTAGAGGGCGAAACCACATCGTGCGACTCGGCCCCTGTCGGCCCGGACCGGCCGCAAAAACGCCCGTGACCAGGGCATTTAGACAACACATGCGTAGCCTAAATGCCTGCCTGCCGAGTCGACGCTGCGGCCATCCGGCCGCGCCGGAACAACGCGAACTGCACATCGGCGCAGTTGTGGTCGTCGCACGCCCGGATCCGGGACACGAACTGCACACGTGTGCAGTTGCGGGTCAGGCGGTGGCGTGGTGCAGCGCGACGATCCCGCCGGTGAGGTTGCGCCACCGCGTCGACGTCCAGCCGGCCGCGGCGATCCGGCGCGCGAGGCCCTCCTGGTCCGGCCAGGCCCGGATCGACTCGGCGAGGTAGACGTAGGCGTCCGGGCTCGAGGACACGGTGCGGGCGATCGGGGGGAGCGCCCTCATCAGGTACTCGATGTAGACCGTGCGGAACGGCGCCCAGGTCGGGTGGCTGAACTCGCAGACCACCAGCCGGCCGCCGGGCCGGGTCACCCGCAGCATCTCCCGCAGTCCCGCATCGGGGTCGACGATGTTGCGCAGCCCGAAGGAGATCGTCACCGCGTCGAACGTGTCGTCCGCGAACGGCAGCCGCGTGCCGTCACCGGCGGTGAAGGGCAGGTGCGGCTTCGCGCGCTTGCCGACGGCCAGCATGCCGGTCGAGAAGTCGCACGGCACCACCTGCGCGCCCCGGTCCGCGAACGGCTGGCTCGACGTGCCGGTGCCCGCGGCGAGGTCGAGCACCTTCTCGCCGGGACGGGCGTCCACCGCGTCGAGCACGTCGCGGCGCCAGCGCCGGTCCTGGCCGAGGGACAAGATGTCGTTGGTGAGGTCGTAGCGCTTCGCCACGTCGTCGAACATCGCGGCGACGTCAGCGGGCTTCTTGTCCAGGTCGGCTCGGGTCACGGGATTACCTTAGACACGGCGGGGCACCGGCCCTCGATGGAGATCATCTCGACCGGCGCCCGTAGGCTGAGCAACCGTGACCAGTAGCGCGACATCAGCCGCCGACCCGTCGTACGAGGCGAACCCGCTCGTCGTACGCACCGTCGAGGTCGCCGACCCCGGTGGGCTGCTGGAGCTCCTTCCGCCCGAGGACGCGCTCGCCTGGGTGCACCGGGGCGAGGGGCTGGTCGGCTGGGGGGTGGCCGCGGTGATCCAGACCAAGGGCGCCAACCGGTTCGCGGACGCACGCGCCTGGTGGAAGTCGCTGACCGAGGACGCCGTGATCCGCGACGAGGTGAACCAGCCCGGCTCCGGCCTGGTGTGCTTCGGCTCCTTCGCGTTCGCCGACGAGCCCGGAGGCAGCATCCTGGTGGTCCCCGAGGTCGTGGTCGGCCGGCGCGGAGACACCACCTGGGTCACCACCGCCAGCGTCGCCTCGATCACCTCCCCGCCCGAGATCTCCCCCACCGAGCCGCCCGAGCCACCGGTCGGTGTCACCTTCCTCGACGGTGCGCTGAGCGGCACCGAGTGGGAGGCCGTGGTCGCCGAGGCGGTCAGCCGGATCAACGACGGTGACCTGGAGAAGGTGGTGCTCGCGCGCGACCTGGTGGCGAGCGCGGACCAGGACATCGACGTGCGCTGGCCGGTGCAGCGGCTCGCGGAGAGCTACCCGATGTGCTGGACCTTCCACGTGGACGGGCTGTTCGGCGCCACCCCGGAGATGCTGGTACGCCGCGAGCGTGGCCTCGTCACCTCCCGGGTCCTGGCCGGGACGATCCGGCGCACCGGCGACGACGCGCGCGACCTGACCCTCGCCGCCACGCTGGCCCGGTCGAGCAAGGACCTCGAGGAGCACGAGTACGCCGTCCGCTCGGTCGCCGACGCGCTGGCACCACACTGCTCGTCGATGAACGTGCCGGAGTCGCCGTTCGTGCTGCACCTGCCGAACGTGATGCACCTGGCCACCGACGTGGCCGGTGTCGTCCACGAGACCGCGGACGCGGCCGCGAGCTCCCTGGAGCTCGCCGAGGCGCTGCACCCGTCGGCGGCCGTCGGTGGCACGCCGACCGAGGTCGCCAAGCACGTCATCACCGAGATCGAGAGCATGGACCGGGGCCGGTACGCCGGACCGGTCGGCTGGATGGACGCCTCCGGTGACGGCGAGTGGGGCATCGCGCTGCGTTCGGCGGAGGTCGACGGCCGGACCGTGCGGCTGTTCGCCGGCTGCGGGATCGTGGCCAGCTCGGACCCGGAGGCGGAGCTGGCCGAGGCGCAGGCCAAGTTCGTCCCGGTGCGCGACGCCGTCTCCGGCTGACGCCCCCTCACGCCCGGACCCAGTTACGCGTGCATGGCCCGCCATTCGCGCGCGAGGATCGCGTACTGGTAGCCGTCGACCCAGCCCAGCTCGGCATGCCAGGAGACTTCGATCCCGTCTTGCTCACGGCGCATCCCCGCCTTCTCCAGCACGCGTGCTGACGCAGGATTGTCAGCGTTGCAACCAGCGGTGACCCGCCGCAGCCCGAGTCGGTCGAACGCCGCGGCCAGCAGGCCGCGGGCGACACCCGTCGCGACACCCTTCCCGGCGGATCCCGGCTCCACGAGGTAGCCGATGACCCCTTCCGTGCGCTGGGGCATCCCGGGCTGACCCATGCCATCGACGACATCGAGGAAACCCATCGCGACAACGGTCCCATCGACCTCAGCGACGCAGGAGAAGTCAGTATCACTGGTGGGCACTGCCAGCCATTCCTGACGGAACGTGTCCGGGTCGACGCTCGTGCGGAGCATGAACCGGTTGACTCCGGGATCGTTGCGGAAGGACAGCAGCTGCTCGATGTCGCTCTCGCGTGCTTCCCGAAGGAGGAGGTCGCCGACGCGCATCGGCCAGGGTCTGAACACCATTGCGAGATCCTTCCTTCAGTCATCGGTGCGGGCAAACGGTTTGATTGAGGAAGCGAACGCACTCTGCGCCCCTATGCTGCGTCCATGACGGGCTCGACGCCCCGTGCCCTCGGCGGTCTCGCACTGCTGGCGATGGTCAGCGATGACCAGCTGCACCGGCTGCTGACCGTGAACGTCGACGGGTGGGCCTACGGCATCGAGAACCAGGTCGAGCACTGGGTCGATGGATCGGGGACTGTGCACGACAGCGGATGGCCCGCATGTCTGGAGCCAGCCCATCCCGGAGACGGACCCGCAGCGAACCGGGGAGAGGTGACGTTCCGTTTCGCCGCGGCCGACGTGACGACAGGGATCATCGACTGGCGACCCGTCGTCATGGTCGACTGCCGCGGCTAGGGCAGCGGGCGTCGGGGGACAACTTCCACGCGCGCGAAGAATGCGACACCCGGTCAGAGCCGGAGCTCGGTGCCGGGTTCGACCCGCGCGTACTCCAGATCCCGCTCGCCGAGGACCCGGCCGACGTGCTGCTCAACCAGCGCCAGGCCGCGGTCGTTGAGCAGCCCGTCGTGGATCGCCACCGTCCGCGGGGCGCCGACCGCGCACACGAAGTCCATCACCTCGCTGACCTTGCTCCACGGCGCGTGCACCGGCGCGAGCAGCAGGTCCACGTCCTGCTGGGGAAGCGTGAACGCGTCGCCGGGGTGGTAGACCGCGGTGTCGCCGGCGCGGACGACGTAGCCGGAGTTGTGGAACCGTGGCAGCTCGGGGTGGATCACCGCGTGCAGCTCGCCGACCGCGCGGACCGCAAGGCCGGCGTCGAACTCATCGCCGGGTGCGACCACGGTGACCCGTTCGGCCACGTCTTTCGCCCCGGCCGCGATCTGGGCGGCCACCGCCTCGATCGTGAAGACCGGGGCGTCGGTGGCACGGAGGTTGTCGAACGACAGATGGTCGGCGTGCTCGTGGGTGACGAGTACGGCGGTCGCGCCCTGGACCGACTCGGGCTCGGACCATGATCCGGGGTCGATCACGAGCACCTGCCCGTCGTACTCGATCCGGACACAGGCATGACCGAACTTCGTGAGGCTCATGCGCTCCATCATCCTCGCCGGATCAACCCAGCCGGTTGTCGACGAAGCACCACCGCCAGTTCTCGCCGGCCTCCGCGGAACGCATCACCGGATGGCCCTCCTGCTCGAAGTGCGCGGTGGCGTGCCGGCGTGGCGACGAGTCGCAGCAGCCCATGTGACCGCACTGCAGGCACAGCCGCAGGTGCACCCACGAGGTGCCCTCCGCGAGGCAGTCCTCGCACGCGTCCTCGAGGTTGCGGGCCGTGTCGTGCGGCGCCTCCTCGAGGTGCTCGCACGGCATGAGCCGGCCCGGGGTGGTGGCCGGTCTCTGCACGGCCTGCCGGGACAGCGACAGCCGCAGCTTCCCGCGGCGGCGCTCGCGCACGTCCAGCATCGACTCCTCGACGTCGAGGGCCGCCAGCACGTCGGCCACGACCTGCGCCGGCAGGTGCCCGGTGCTGCGCACGTCGAGCACCTTCGCGCGTTCGGCCTGCAGCATCTCCAGCCGGAGCCGGGCGTACGCCTCGCTCGGTGTCTCCAGGTCGGAGTCGTCGTCCCCGAGCCGTTCCCAGGCGGCGAAGTCGCGTTGCTCGGCGCGCCTTCGCAGCGCCTCCATGGTGTCGTACGGGTCGTCCTCGTCGGCGTGCTGCTCGAGCTGCGTCATCCCCGCGATGGTCGCCTTCTGGAACAGCGCAGCGCGGGCCAGCGCCTCCTCGCGCGCGTCGGGTGACGGCACCGCCAGCCGACGCGCGAGCCACGGCAGCGTCGGCCCGTGCAGGAACAGGGTTCCCGCGGTCACGGTCAGCGCGACCAGCACGAGCACGTGCCGGTGCGGGAAGTCCGGCGGGATCGCGAACGCCGCAGCCAACGTGACCACGCCACGCATCCCGGCCCAACCGACCAGGGCGCTGTCGCGCCAGGTCGACTCCCGGCCGGTGAGCCGGTCCCGGTGCGAGACCAGGAACGTGCCGGCCGGCATCACCCAGAGCAGCCGCAGCAGCACCGTGGCTGCCAGCGCGGCCGCGCAGACCCCGACGATGTGCGCGACCGAGAGCTCGCTCGCGGCGACGTTCTCGATGATCCAGCGGACCTGGAGGCCGATCAGCAAGAACACCGTGTTCTCCAGCAGGAAGGAGATCGTGCGCCAGTTCAGCCGTTCGGCGATCCGCGACGAGGCTGTCTGCAGCACCGGTGCCTTGTGCCCGAGCAGCAGGCCCGCGACGACCACGGCGAGCACACCGGAGCCGTGCAGCTCCTCCGCTGCGACGTACGCCACGAACGGGGTGATGAACGAGATGCTCGAGTCGAACACCGGCTCGGTGAAACGCCGGCGCACCCAGCCGATCACGAAGAAGGTCACGAGGCCGACCACGGCTCCGACGCCCGCCGCGAGCACGAAGTCCAGGCCGGTCCGCAGCAGCGAGAAGCCGCCGGCCGCCGCGGCGATCGCGGTGCGGAGCGCGACCAGCGCGGTCGCGTCGTTGAGCAGGGACTCGCCCTCCAACAAGGTGACGATGCGTCGCGGCAGCCCGATCCGGCGGCCGATGGCGGTCGCCGAGACCGCGTCCGGCGGGGCCACCACCGCCCCGATCGCGAACGCCGCCGGCCAGGTCAGATCCGGTAGCACGGCATGCACCACGAGTCCGACGCCGATCGCGGTGAACGCCACCAGGCCGACCGCGAGCATCAGGATGGACAGCCGGTTCTGGTTGAAGTCCACCAGCGAGCTCTGCAACGCGGCCGAGTAGAGCAGCGGTGGGAGCAGGCCGACCAGCACGACCTCGGAGCTCAGGTGGATCTCGGGGACCAGCGGCACGAACGACGCGGCGACGCCCACCGCGACGAGCACCAGCGGCGCCGGGAGGTCGAGACGGCTCGACGCACCCGACACCGCGATCACGACCGCGACCAGGCAGACGAGCGCTATCGCTACAGGCACTCCCCCATTGAACCGCGCTGCTCAGCCGGTGGGCTCGGCCACCCACTTCATGGGATCGCCCCAGCCGAGGTCGGTGATCCCCGCCGCGTCGAGGGCGAGCACGACCAGGGTGCGCCGGTGGGCGGCGAAGGTCAGCACGTGCGCGATCATCCCGCCGTAGGTGAACAGCTCCGCCGGCTCGCAGAGTGCGTCCACGAACGTGTCGTCGAGGCGGCCCTGCTCGCACACCTCGCGGACGTGGCCGAGGTACGTCGGGCCCTCGACCGCGAGCCGTTCCCGCAGCGAGGAGATCGACTCGTGGTCCTCCAGGGACCAGTCGTACTCCCGGTTCGCGAGCGCCGCGTTCCACATCCCCATCTGGCCGACCAGCCGGGACAGCAGGGAGCGGATCGTCTGCTCGTCGTCGTCGACGGAGAGCTCGATCGGTCGGTCGAGCTGTTCGTCGGTCAACCGGGACGCGTGGCCGACCATCTCGCCGACCAGCCAGATGTGGTGCTCGACCATCTTCGTCAACAGGTCCATCGGGGTCACCTTCTTCTCCGCGGGCAGACGCAGGCTGCCGGGTGGGTGGAAATGTACGTCGCTGGGCGCGTCGATCCGGATCGGCCCGGGCCGCCTGCGCCAGTCGGCCGGAGACGCGCCGTACGCCCTCGCGAACGCCCGGGTGAACGCCTCGTGCGACCCGTAGCCGGCCTCGACCGCGATGTCGAGGATGCCGTGCGAGGTCGTGAGCAGGCGGTACGCCGCACGCTCGAGGAGGACCCGTCGCCGGAACCTCCTGGGTGGCTCGCCGGCCACCGAGGAGATGATCCGGTCGAAGTGGAACCGCGACAGGTACAACCGGCCGGCCAGGTCCTCGGCCGTCGCCTCGTGGTCGTCCAGCGCCTGGGCCAGGACGTCCACGAAGGCCACGAAGGTGTCTGTCGCGACGGTCATGTCAGTATCTTGCCGCCGGTCTCCGGATGTCGCTTGATCGACCTTGCTGGTTCAGTCCGGTACGACGTCTCGTGCCGCATGTGTCACGAGACGTCGTACCTGAGCGCGAGCTACCGGACCACCAGGTCGCGGATCGCCGCGTCCAGCTCGCGTCGGTTGTCGCGGCGGACCACGGCCTCGACCACCTCGATCCCGCCGGCCGGTGAGCCGACCGCCGCGCGCAGGTCATCGAGGGTGGTGACGCGGCGGTGCCGGGTCGCGGTCGTCGCGCACAGCGCGGCCAGGTCGGCGCCGTGCGGGGTGCCGAAGAGCTTCTCGTAGGAGGAGGTGTACGCCGGGGCGCCCTGCTCCAGGGAGGCGAAGATGCTGCCGCCGCCGTCGTTGACCACGACGATCATCAGGTCGGGACGGGCCTCGTCCGGCCCGATCAGCAGGCCGTTGCTGTCGTGCAGGAAGGTGACGTCGCCGAGGAGGGCGAACGCCCTGCTGGTGCGCGGCCGGCCGAGGGCGGCGCCGATCGCGGACGACACCGACCCGTCGATCCCGGCCAGGCCGCGGTTGGCGACCACGAGGCGGTGCCCGCCGACGGCGTAGCGCGGAACCATCAGGTCCAGGTCGCGCACCGGGTTGGACGCGCCGACGAACAGCAGTCCGTCCGCCGGCAGCGCGTCGGCGAGCGTGCCGGCGACCTGGTGCGGGGTGAGCTCTTCGTGCCCCGCGAGGAGCTCGTCGAGGGCCGCGGAAACCCACTCGTCGCGGTCCCGCCACTCCTGCAGCCACGCCGAGACCGGGCGGGCCGTCTGCGCGGGAGGTTCGGCCGACCACCGCGGTCCCTGGTCGCCGAGCCGCACGGACCGCACCACCCGGGAGACGTTGTGGCCGGGGTCGGTCCAGCCGCCCGGACCGGCGACGGCGACGACCTCGACGTCGGTCCGCGACAACAGCCGGGTCACCGGACGGGACAGGGTCGGGTGGCCGCACACCACGACCCGTTCGATCCGGCCGGCCAGGTCCTCGTCGCCGAGCAGCAGCCGGTAGGTGCGAATGGCGTTCTCGCCGGTGCGGGATCCGCTGGTCGGCTCGGCCAGCAGCGGCCAGCCGGCCTGTTCGGCGAGGACCCGGGCGGGTGGCCCGGCGTCGTCCCCGGCGACCAGCACCGTGCGCCGGTCGTCATCGAGGGGCTCGGGCTGGCCCTGGACCGGGTCGGCCGGCGTGGTCCACGGCGCACCGTGCGGCCGGCCCGCGCAGGCCGTGGCCCAGCCGTCGTCCGCGTCCGGGGTGAGCGGCTCGGTGAACTGTGCGTTGACGTGCACCGGTCCGGATGCCCCCGTCGTACGCCCCTGGGCCGTCGCCACCGTGCGCGCCACCAGCGACCGCCACGACGCCGCCTGCGCCGCCTCGGCCGGGCCGGCGGAGCCCGGTGGCACGTCGGCGAACGCGCGGACCGCGGAACCGAAGATCTTCACCTGGTCGGTGGTCTGGTTCGCGTTCGTGCCGCGTAGCCCGGCCGGCCGGTCGGCGCTGAGCACGATCAGCGGGAGGCCGGCGTGCGCGGCCTCGAGGACCGCCGGGTGCAGGTTGGCGACGGCGGTGCCCGACGTGGTGATCACCGGCACCGGGCGCCGCGACGTGCGGGCCAGGCCGAGCGCGAGGAAACCGGCGGAGCGCTCGTCGATCCGCACGTGCAGCCGGACCCGGCCCTGCTCTGCCGCCGCGTGCGCGGCGAAGGCCAGTGCGGCCGACCGGGAGCCGGGCGCGAGCACGACGTCACGCACTCCGCAGCGCACGAGCTCGTCGACCAGGACGGTGGCCATCGCGGTCGCGGCGTTGCGCAGGGTCGTCACGGGGACCGATCCTGCCCGAGAGCCTCGACGTCGGCCAACCTCTGGGCCCACGCGGCGCTGCGCGCGTCGTCCGCGTGCAGCCGGTCGAGCGCTGTGGGATCGACCGACGGGCGTACGACGGGCAGGGCACCGTCGCGCGGCAGGAGAGGTGTGTCCACGACGTCGTCGGTCAGCAGCTGCACCGTCGCGAGGCCGCAGGCGTAGGGCAGCTCGGGAAGCGCGGCGGCCAGGGCGACGCCGGCGGCGATGCCGACCGAGGTCTCCAGCGCCGAGGACACGACCACCGGCAGGCCGATGTCCTCCGCGATCCGCAGGCAGGCCCGCACGCCACCGAGCGGCTGCACCTTCAGCACCGCGACGTCGGCGGCCTCCAGGTCCCGGACCCGGTACGGGTCCTCGGCACGACGGATCGACTCGTCCGCGGCGATCGGCACGTCCACGAGGCGCCGGACCCGGGCGAGCTCCTCGACCGTGGCGCACGGCTGTTCGACGTACTCCAGGCCTCCGGCGGCGTGGTTCAGGACCCGGATCGCGGCAACGGCCTCGTCGACCGACCAGCCGCCGTTCGCGTCGACGCGGATCTGACCGTGCGGACCGAGCGCGTCGCGGACCGCCTCCAGCCGGGCCTGCGCCTGGGCCGTGGTCTGTCCGGGCTCGGCGACCTTGACCTTCGCGGTGCGACAGCCCTGGCTCGACGCGACGAGGGCGGCGGCCTGCTCGGGTCCCACTGCGGGCACCGTGACGTTGACCGGGATGCTGCTGCGCAGGGCCGCCGGCCAGCCGTCGTTCGCGGCCTCGAGCGCGCAGCGCAGCCACGGTTCGGCGACGCGCGGGTCGTACTCCAGGAACGGGCTGAACTCGCCCCACCCGGCCGGACCCCGCAGCAGCATCCCCTCGCGGGTCGTGATCCCGCGGAACCGGGTCCGCATCGGGATCGAGTACACGACCCGGCCGCTGTCGCCCAAGGCGCCGGTCATCCGTCAGCCTGCCGGCGCGGTCGGGGCTGTTTCCGGTCGGCCGGGTCCCGCCGGGCCAGCCGCTCGAGCTCGCGGCGGTCGACCTTCCCGTTCGGGAGCAGCGGGATCTCGTCGAGCCGGACCAGCTGCCGCGGGGCCCAGATCCGCGGGTGCACCTGGGAGACCCAGTTCCGGACGTCCTCGAGGCCGGGCATCCTCCGTGTCTCCAACCCGGCGGGTGAGACCACGACCGCGACCACGCGTTGCCCCCACTCGGCGTCGAAGACCCCGACCACCTCGGCGGTCTCGATGCTCGGGTGTGTGCGCAGACGCTCGGCGACGGCCTGGGCCGGGACGTTGACGCCTCCGGAGACGACCACGTCGTCCATCCGGCCGAGCACCTGCAGCCGGCCGTCCTCGTCGAGCCGTCCGAAGTCGGAGGTGAGGAACCAGCCGCCGTCCATCACCTGGTCGGTGAGGGCCAGGTCGTCCTCGTAGCCGGAGAACAGGGTCGGTCCCCCGATCCGGATCTGCCCGTCGGTCCCGACCGCGAGCGCCACGCCGTCGAGGGGCACCCCGTCGTACACGCAGCCGCCGCAGGTCTCGCTCATCCCGTAGGTCGCGACGATCCGGATTCCTGCCCGCCCGGCCGCCGCACGAAGCTCCTCGCCGACGGCCGCGCCACCGACCAGGACGACGTCGAAGGCCCGCAGCGCCTGCAGGTCCACCGGGGTCCGGAGCATCCGGTGCACCTGGGTGGGCACCAGCGAGACGTAGCGGCGGCTGCCCGACATCGCCGCCGCGGCTGTTGAGAAGTCCGGGTGCTCGTCGAGCAGCACCGGCTCGCTGCCGGCGAGCACCGAGCGGAAGAGCACCTGCACGCCGGCGACGTAGGTGGCGGGCAGGTTGAGCAGCCACTGGCCCGGCCCGCCGATCCGCTCCAGGGTCGCCGACGCGGACGCCCGGAGCGCGGTGCGGGAAAGCACGACTCGTTTCGGGCGACCCGTCGAGCCCGACGTCTCGATCACCAGCGGCTCGGGCTCCTCGGGCAGCGAGTTCCACTCGCGAAGCATGGCGAGCACCTCCGCGGGACCGCCGGTGACCGGGCGCAGGCTGCTCACGAGGGACAACGCTATGCCTGCCACACTTACCGGCTATGGCAACCCCCGCGCAGTGGCTGGAAGGCGCGCGCCCGCGTACCCTTCCGGCGGCCGTCTCCCCTGTCCTGGCCGGCACCGGCGTCGCGGCATACCTCGGTCACGAGGTGTGGTGGAAGGCGGCACTCGCCCTGGTCGTCTCGCTGGCGCTGCAGGTCGGCGTCAACTTCGCGAACGACTACTCCGACGGCATCCGCGGCACCGACGAGGACCGGGTCGGGCCGCTGCGGCTGGTCGGGTCGGGGGTGGCGACGGCACGGTCGGTGAAGGTCGCCGCGTTCGTCTGCTTCGCGATCGCGGCAGTGGTCGGCCTGGTGCTCGCCGCGACCACGAGCTGGTGGCTGGTCCTGGTCGGGCTGCTGTGCATCGTCGCGGCCTGGTTCTACACCGGCGGCGCGTCGCCGTACGGCTACCGCGCCCTCGGCGAGGTGATGGTGTTCGTGTTCTTCGGGCTGGTCGCGGTGATGGGTACGACGTACGTCCAGACCGGGTCCCTCACGGCCGACGCCGTGCTGCCCTCGCTCTACGCCGCGGTCGGTGTCGGCGCG
>DASSBE010000095.1:0-2742 GCA_035699065.1 Nocardioidaceae bacterium | reverse complement strand
GAAGCGCTCGGTCAGGTCCGCCAGGCCGGCCTCCGTGAGCTCACCGAGCACGCGCAACCTCGATAGTCCGCCGTCCGGGAACACGTCGAGGCGGACCTGGGAGACCGGCTCGTTCTCCGAGACCGCGAACTGGTGCCGCAGGTCCGGCTGCACCGGGGTGCGAGGGACCAGGTCTATCCATGCGGCCGTGTCGCCTTGCGTGCGCGCCGCGGCATCGCTGCCTCGGAGCGAGACCTGACCGGGCGCGTTGCCGACGAAGTACGACGTGTCGACGACTACCCGTCGCACGATGCCGAGGCCGGCGAGCCGGACTGTGACGAAGTCGTTGCCGTCGTCGCGGCGGCGGGCGTTCTCCCAGCCCTCCCCCATGTTCCGGGCCCGTCCGGGCATCAGCAGGTTCCGTGCCGAGGAGTAGAACATGTCGGAGCAGGCGGTCACGTCCCCGCCGTTCTCCAGGGCGGCCAGGTCGACGGTCCCGCTCAGGAGTCGCGGGTCGGGCACCGGCTCCCCGTGCACCCGCAGCCGCGCCACGCCACCGTCGGGGTAGATCGTCAGCCGGACATGGGTGAACCGGCGCGGGTCCTCCACCGGGAACGGGTTGGCGGTGTCGCCCTTGACCGGCGACCGGGGCACCAGCGTGACCCAGTCCGCGGCGCGTACCTCGTCGAGGGCGGGGTAGCCGGTCAGCGACGCGGCCTCGACCGAGATCTCGGGTGGGTAGTTGCCGGTGAACCAGGACGTGTCGACGACCAGGCCGTGCACCAGGCCGGCAACACCGAGGCGGACGATCGCCTGGTCGTTGCCCGGCTCCCTTCGCCTCCGGGTCTCCCACCCGTCGTAGACCTTGCCCCGCTCCCCGAACTCCCGGGGGTCGAAGACTGCGGGGCCGGGACGGATCAGGCTCTCTCGGGGCGCGAAGAGGTCATCGTTGGCGTACACCACGCTGCCCCCCAGCGCGCGTGAGGCCAGGTCCGGCAAACCGGTGAAACCGGGGGTGTCCATACGGGCACGCTACCGGTGGGCACGCCGGGTCGGGCCGGTTCGAGAGGTTCGGGCCGGCCCGAGCTCAGGCGGCGTGGATGAGGGCGGCCAGGTGTTGCTCGGCAGGGAGGATCCGATCGCGAGTGCGACACTCGAGGATGTGCATGTCTCAACCCTCGTTGCCGAGGTTCTCGATCCCGTCTTGATGACCGGCATCTGGTGAGCCGGCCACCAGGCAGTACAGCAGAGATACCTTCGTTTCCGCGGGCGCGCTGATCGCCTAACAGTGCTGGAGGTTGTGTCTCATCACAGGTCGGGTGCGGTAGGTGCGTCCGATCTCGGTGAACCCCGCCCGCTGAAACATGGCGAGCGTTCCAGTGAAGATCGCAGATGGTGACGGCTTGCCGGCGAGCCCGTCCGTGTCGACAGGGTGTCCGTCCAGCACGGAGGCGCCGTGATGGGCCGCCCAGTCCACCGCGGCCTCGAGCAGCGCGGCCCCGACGCCGCTCCCACGGTGTTCGCGGCGCACCACGAAGCAGGACACCCACCACGCGTCGGGATCGTCGTCGAGGATTCGGGCAAGGGCCCGGTTCTCCGTGACGCCGGATAGCGTCGAGCGTGGCACGACCCGCGTCCAGCCGACAACGTCGTGGTCGCGGTAGGCCAACAGACCGACGGGCACCGCTGCTTCTTGGACTTCACGTTGAAGCGCGCTCCGGTTATCAGGCGCCTCATGCCGAAGAAACCGCTGGCACCAGCACGAGGTGAAGTCCTTCTCCCGGGGTCCGAAGACACGGCCAAGTTGCGGCCACCTCTCAGCAGTCGCTGGCACTACCCGCAGCGCGGTCATCTGCTCGGATCCTCCCCGGCTACACGAGCATGTCTGTCCGTTGCTCTGGAATCCTTGGACAAGACGCTAGACCTCAGAGATCGCCGCAGACGCGAAAGGGCGGTCTGCAGACTCAGCCTGGCTTGCGCCAGACCGACACGTGGCTGTCGCTGTCGTTGGTGAACGGACTGCCGTTCCAGTCAGCGACACGGGACTCGAGATTCATCCCGGCGAGCTGTGCCATCAGGTCGCACTCGGCTGGCCATATATAGCGGAAGTTGCTGGCGCCGTACGTCACCGTGCCGTCAGAGTGTCGTCGATAGTGGTGGGAGGTGCCCTGCTGGGTAGTCATGTCGTACGTGTCGAAGCCGACGTGGTGTTGTCCGACGTGGAACGGCACCGCGGCCTGACCGGGCGGGAATCGCCGGATACCAGGAATCCACAGCTCGATGACGAATCGTCCACCGGGCACGAGGTGGCGCGCCGCGTTACGGAAGCAGGCGATCTGCTCCGCCTGGGTGCGAAGGTTCCCGATGCTGTTCCAGACGAGATACACCAGCGAGAACTGCCCCGGCATCGTGCTCGTCGCCATGTCGCCGACCAGCACCGGGACGTCGGTCCTCTTCTTGTGGAGCTGCTCGACCATCGGCTGCGATAGCTCGATGCCGCTCACCGAGACGCCTCGCTCGAGCAACGGTAGGGCCACGCGTCCGGTACCGATCGCGAACTCCAGTGCTGGGCCGTCTCCTGCCAGATCTGCCAGGAAACGGACCTCAGGCTCCAGCACATCGGGTGCGAACATGAACGCCGATGTCTCGTCGTAACGCTCAGCCGTCTCTGCATCCCAAAGGTCGCTGCTTGTCATTGACGCAGCCTCACCCATGATGACCCGCGCCGTACACCCATTTTGTGGACGCACGACGGTCACTCTC
>DASSBE010000094.1:0-7003 GCA_035699065.1 Nocardioidaceae bacterium | reverse complement strand
GCGGCATCGGCGACGAGGCCCGCGCACAGTGCCTCGAGCTGACCGGCGCGCTGCCCGACTCCGCGGCGGCGTGTGTCGGCGGCGGCTCCAACGCGATCGGGCTGTTCGCCGGGTTCCTCGACGACCCGTCGGTGCGGCTGTACGGCTTCGAGGCCGGCGGCGACGGCGTCGACACCGACCGCCACGCGGCGACGATCTGGGCCCGCCAGTTCGGCGTGCTGCACGGCGCCCGCACGTTCGTGCTCCAGGACGAGGACGGCCAGACCACGGAGTCGCACTCGATCTCCGCCGGCCTCGACTACCCCGGCGTGGGCCCCGAGCACGCCTACCTCGCCGAGTCCGGCCGGGCGAGCTACCGCCCGGTCACCGACGCCGAGGCGATGGACGCGTTCGCGCTGCTCTCGAAGACCGAGGGGATCATCCCCGCGATCGAGTCCGCACACGCCGTCGCCGGAGCGCTCGAGGTCGCCAAGGAGGCGCCCGGGTCCACGATCCTGGTCAACCTCTCCGGCCGCGGCGACAAGGACATGGGCACCGCGATCGAGTGGTTCGGCCTCGGCGAGGCACGGGCCGACGAGACGACAGGGGAGCCGTCGGCATGACCACCCCACGAACCTGCTCGCTTCGCTCGCACTTCCGCGGGGACCCCCGATGAGCGTGCGCGAGGTGTTCGAGAAGACGAAGGCCGAGGGCCGCGCGGCCTTGGTCGGCTACCTGCCCGCCGGCTTCCCCGACGTCCCCGGCTCGGTCGAGGCGATGAAGACCATGGTGGAGTCCGGCTGCGACCTGATCGAGGTCGGCCTGCCCTACAGCGACCCGGTGATGGACGGCCCGACCATCCAGGCAGCCGCGCAGCAGGCGCTCGAGGGCGGCGTGCGGACGACCGACCTGCTGCGCACCGTGGAGGCCGTCGCCGGCACCGGTGCCCCCGTGGTCGTGATGACCTACTGGAACCCGGTCGAGCGCTACGGGGTCGACCGGTTCGCCGCGGACCTGGCCGGCGCCGGCGGCTCCGGCCTGATCACGCCGGACCTGGTTCCCGACGAGGCCGAGGAGTGGATCTCGGCGGCCGACCACCACGCTCTCGACAAGATCTTCCTGATCGCGCCGTCCTCGACCGACGCGCGCCTCGCGATGACCGTGCAGAGCTGCCGCGGGTTCGTCTACGCCACCGCCGTGATGGGGGTGACCGGCGCCCGGGAGAGCAGCAGCGACCTTGCCGGGCCGCTGGTGGAGCGCGCCCGTGCACTGACCGACCTGCCGATCGGGGTCGGCCTCGGCGTCTCCGACGGGAACCAGGCGGCCGAGGTGGCCGGCTACGCCGACGGGGTGATCGTCGGGTCCGCGTTCGTGCGGCGACTCCTCGATGCCGGGACCGACCGGCGCACCGGCCTGGAGCAGCTCGCGGCGCTGACCCGCGACCTCGCGGACGGGGTGCGCCGTGGGTAGGGCCCGTCGCCTCCTCACCGCCGCAGCCGCCCTGTCCGTCGTACTCACGCTCGCGGGTTGCGCCGCGGACTCCCCGGACCAGCAGCTCACCTCCGGGATGAAGACGTTCGGCGACGACGACGGCATGAACGGCGCGGTGCTCGACGAGCCTTACGTCGTACCCGACACGACGCTGACCGCCACCGACGACG
This sequence comes from Nocardioidaceae bacterium, assembly GCA_035699065.1. Taxonomy (GTDB): domain Bacteria; phylum Actinomycetota; class Actinomycetes; order Propionibacteriales; family Nocardioidaceae; genus Nocardioides_C. The sequence continues at coordinate 5,363 of DASSBE010000094.1, read as the reverse complement.
CGCCGTTCTCCTTGACCGCCGACACCACTGAGCCGTTGACGCTGGTGTTCTTCGGCTACACGCACTGCCCGGACATCTGCCAGCTGGTGATGTCCGACATCGCCTCCGCGATGACCCGGCTCGACCAGGCCGACCGGGACAAGGTCGCGATGCTGTTCATCACCAGCGACCCCGCCCGCGACGACCCGCAGGTGCTGCGCGACTACCTCGACCGGTTCGACCCCGGTTTCGAGGGACTCACCGGGGACCTCGACACGATCGTCACCGTGGCCGACGACCTCGGTGTCCCGATCGAGAAGGGCGCGCGGATGCCGTCGGGGGGCTACGAGGTCGCGCACGGCACCCAGATCGTCGGCGTCGACGACCGGGACCGGGCGCCGATCGTGTGGACCGAAGGAACCTCGGCTGCGGACCTCGCCGAGGACATCACCACGCTGCTGCACGACAACGGGTAGCCTCGCGCCGTGAACCTCGCCTACCTCCCGAGTCCCGACCAGGGCGTCTGGCACCTCGGCCCGTTCCCGGTCCGCGCCTACGCGCTGTGCATCATCGCTGGCGTGATCGTCGCGATCTGGCTCGGCGAGAAGCGGTGGGTCGCCCGCGGCGGCCGACCCGGGCAGATCGGTGACATCGCGATCTGGGCGATCCCGTTCGGCCTCGTCGGCGGCCGGCTCTACCACGTGATCACCGACTACCAGCTGTACTTCGGCGAGGGCAGGGACCCGGTCGCCGCGTTGTACGTGTGGCAGGGCGGGCTCGGCATCTGGGGCGCGATCGCGCTCGGGGCCCTCGGCGCCTACATCGGCTGCCGGCGCAGCGGCGCGAAGTTCCTGCCGGTCGCCGACGCGCTCGCCCCCGGCATCGTGATCGCCCAGGCGATCGGACGTTGGGGGAACTGGTTCAACCAGGAGCTGTTCGGCAAGCCCACCACGCTGCCGTGGGCACTCCAGATCGACCCGGCGCACCGGCCGGACGGCTACCAGCAGTTCATGACCTTCCACCCCACGTTCCTCTACGAGTTCATCTGGAACCTCGCGGTGGCCGCGCTGGTGATCTGGGCCGACCGGCGGTTCAAGCTCGGCTACGGCCGCGCGTTCGCGTTGTACGTCGCCGGCTACACGCTCGGGCGCGGTTGGATCGAGTACCTACGCATCGACACCGTCAACCACATCGGCGGGCTTCGGCTGAACGTGTGGACCTCGATCATCGTCTTCATCGCGGCCGTCGCCTTCTTCGTCTGGTCCCGCCGCCGCCACCCCGGACGCGAGGAGTCGGTGCTGCGCGAGGGCGCGGACGAGCACGGCGGTACGACGGACACGGGCGGTACGACGGACGCGGCCGGAGGGACTGATCGCGGCGAGGTCAGGTGAGCCTGTCCTTCGGTGAATTCCCTTTGTCTTAGGGATATTTTGGCCTCATGACCACCGAAGGGCCGGCCGTTCCGGCGATCGAGCACGAGCATCCCGACGTGACGGGCGGCTGGCTTCGGCCGGCAGTGTTCGGCGCGATGGACGGACTCGTCTCCAACGTCGCGCTGATCGCCGGCGTCGCGGGCGGCACCCGGGCCGCGACCGACTCGCAGGCAGTCGTGCTGGCCGGCCTGGCCGGTCTCGCCGCGGGCGCGTTCTCGATGGCGGCGGGGGAGTTCACCTCGGTGGCGAGCCAGTCCGAGGCCGCCGAGCGCGAGATCGGCAAGGAACGGGCCGAGATCCTGCGCAATCCCGAGGGCGAGATCCGCGAGCTGGCCGAGATGTACGTGGCCAAGGGCATCGACGTGCGCCTCGCGGACGAGGTCGCCCGCCAGGTCCACGACGACGTCGAGAACGCGGTCAACGTGCATGCCCGCGAGGAGCTCGGGGTCGACCCCGACGACCTGCCCTCCCCGATGGTCGCCGCGGTGTCCTCGTTCCTGTCCTTCGCGGTCGGCGCGTTCCTTCCGGTGCTGCCCTACCTGCTCGGCGCGGACTCGCTGCTGCCCGGCCTGGTGGTGACGCTGCTGGCCCTGTTCGCGTGTGGTGCGGTGGTGACCCAGGTGACGAACCGGAGCTGGCTCTACGGCGGCACCCGGCAGATGGTGCTGGGCGCCGCCGCGGCCGGGCTCACCTACGCGATCGGTGCCGCGGTCGGTGCCAACCTGTCCTGAACCGGGAGGACGTCCACGATGTGAACCACGGGTCTCGCGGGGTGGTCTGCGGACCGAGGGCATGTTGTAGGCTGCTGACTCCGCCTGGGCCAATGTCGTCCCGCGCAATCTCTGCATCACCCCACACCGGAAGTCTCTCGGGCCCCGGTGTGACGACGACGGGAGAGTGCCTGATGCAAGCATTCCCGCCGCCCCAGGGCCTGTACGACGGACTCCACGAGCACGACGCGTGTGGCGTGGCGTTCGTCGCGACCCTGACCGGCGTTGCCAGCCACGACATCGTCGCCAAGGCGATGACGGCCCTGCTCAACCTCGAGCACCGCGGTGCCACCGGCGCGGAGCCAGACTCCGGCGACGGTGCCGGCATCCTGCTGCAGGTGCCCGACCGGTTCCTGCGTGAGGTGACCAGGGACGCCGGCTTCGAGCTGCCCGCGGCACGCAGCTACGCCGTCGGCACCGCCTTCCTGCCCGGTGACGAGGGTCAGGTCACCAAGACCCGCCGGCGGATCGAGGAGATCGCCGTCGAGGAGGGTCTGGCCGTCCTCGGCTGGCGTGACGTCCCGGTCCAGTCCGGTCTGCTGGGCTCGACCGCGCTCTCGGTGATGCCCACCTTCAGCCAGCTGTTCGTCACCGCGGCCACCGGCCGGCTGGTCGGCATGGCGCTCGAACGGCTCGCCTTCTGCCTGCGCAAGCGGGCCGAGCGCGAGACCGACGTGTACTTCCCGTCGCTGTCGTCGCGGACCCTGGCCTACAAGGGAATGCTCAACCCGGACCAGCTCGACACCTTCTACCCCGACCTCGCCGACGAGCGGGTCGAGTCGGCGATGGCGGTCGTGCACTCACGGTTCTCCACGAACACGTTCCCGAGCTGGCCGTTGTCGCACCCGTTCCGGTTCATCGCGCACAACGGCGAGATCAACACCGTGATGGGGAACCGGAACTGGATGCGCGCCCGCGAGGCGCTGCTGTCCAGCGACCTGATTCCCGGCGACCTGGAGCGGCTCTACCCGATCTGCTCGCCGGGCGCCTCGGACTCGGCCTCCTTCGACGAGGTGCTCGAGCTGCTGCACATGGGCGGCCGCTCGCTGCCGCACTCGGTGCTGATGATGATCCCCGAAGCGTGGGAGAACCACGCCGACATGGACGCCGCCCGCCGCGCGTTCTACGAGTTTCACGCCTCGATGATGGAGCCGTGGGACGGACCCGCGTGCGTGGTGTTCACCGACGGCATCCAGATCGGTGCGGTCCTGGACCGCAACGGGCTGCGGCCCTCCCGCTACTGGGTCACCGACGACGGCCTGGTCGTGCTCGCCTCCGAGGTCGGTGTGCTCGACATCGACCCGGCGTCCGTCGTACGCAAGGGTCGCCTGCAGCCGGGCCGGATGTTCCTCGTCGACACGGCCGAGCACCGGATCATCGAGGACGAGGAGATCAAGTCCGAGCTGGCCGCGGAGAACCCGTACGACGAGTGGCTGCACGCCGGCATCATCAAGCTCGACGACCTCCCGGACCGCGAGCACGTCGTGCACACCCATGCCTCGGTGACCCGTCGCCAGCAGATCTTCGGCTACTCCGAGGAGGAGAAGCGGGTCCTGCTCACGCCGATGGCCAGGACCGGTGCGGAGCCGATCGGGTCGATGGGCACCGACACCCCCATCGCGGCTCTCTCGGACCGCCCCCGGTTGCTGTTCGACTACTTCAGCCAGCTGTTCGCGCAGGTGACGAACCCGCCGCTGGACGCGATCCGTGAGGAGCTGGTCACCTCCCTGAACGGGACGATCGGACCCGAGGCGAACCTTCTCGAGCCGACTCCCGCCTCCTGCCGCCAGGTCGTGCTGCCGTTCCCCGTGATCGACAACGACGAGCTCGCCAAGATCCGGCACATCAACCGCGACGGCGACCTGCCCGGCTACGCCACCCACGTGTCCCGTGGGCTCTACGACGTCGCCGGCGGGGGAGCGGCGCTGGCCGCACGGATCGACGAGGTCTGCGCGGAGGTGTCCGCGGCGATCGCCAACGGTGCCCGGATCATCGTGCTCTCGGACCGGCACTCCACCTCGGAGCTGGCGCCGATCCCGTCGCTGCTGCTCACCGGTGCCGTGCACCACCACCTGGTCCGAGAGAAGACCCGCACCCAGGTCGGTCTGGTGGTCGAGGCAGGCGACGTGCGCGAGGTCCACCACGTCGCGCTGCTGATCGGGTACGGCGCCGCCGCGGTCAACCCCTACCTCGCGATGGAGACCGTCGAGGACCTGGCCCGCGACGGGTTCTACGTCGAGCTCGAACCGCAGCTGGCGGTGCAGAACCTGGTGAAGTCACTCGGCAAGGGCGTGCTCAAGGTGATGAGCAAGATGGGCGTCTCGACAGTCGCCTCCTACACCGGCGCGCAGATCTTCGAGGCCGTGGGGCTCGCGCAGCCGCTGGTGGACAAGTACTTCACCGGCACCGTCTCCAAGCTCGGCGGCGTCGACCTGGACACCGTCGCCGAGGAGGTCGCCCGCCGGCACCGCAAGGCCTACCCGGTCGACGGTCTGCCGCCGGCGCACCGGGCCCTGGAGATCGGTGGCGAGTACCAGTGGCGCCGCGAGGGCGAGCCACACCTGTTCGACCCCGAGACCGTGTTCCGGCTGCAGCACTCCACGCGCACCGGCCGCTACGACGTCTTCAAGCAGTACACCGCCCGTGTCGACGAGCAGTCCGAGCGGCTGATGACGCTGCGCGGGCTGTTCCGGTTCCGCGACGCCGGGTCGTCCGGCCGCAGCCCGGTCCCGATCGACGAGGTGGAGCCGGTCTCGGAGATCGTCAAGCGGTTCTCGACCGGCGCGATGAGCTACGGCTCGATCAGCATGGAGGCGCACGAGACGCTCGCGATCGCGATGAACCGGCTCGGCGGGAAGTCCAACACCGGCGAGGGAGGCGAGGACGCCGAGCGGCTGCACGACCCGGAGCGACGCTCCGCGATCAAGCAGGTGGCCTCCGGCCGGTTCGGCGTGACCTCTCTCTACCTCACCAAGTCCGGCGACATCCAGATCAAGATGGCCCAGGGTGCCAAGCCCGGCGAGGGCGGCCAGCTGCCCGGTCACAAGGTCTACCCCTGGATCGCCAGGACGCGGCACTCGACACCGGGGGTCGGCCTGATCAGCCCGCCGCCGCACCACGACATCTACTCCATCGAGGACCTGGCTCAGCTCATCCACGACCTCAAGAACGCCAACCCCGA
>DASSBE010000093.1:0-2501 GCA_035699065.1 Nocardioidaceae bacterium | reverse complement strand
GTCCGCGAGGCGACCGTGGCGATGGACATGGCCGCCGCGGCGCGACTGGTCTCCATCAGCCAGATGCGGGACTACACCGATGCCCATCCGGGATGGGAGGGCGTTCAGCAGGTGCGCGACGCGCTGCTTCTCGCCGACGAGAACAGCAGGTCCCCGAACGAGACACGCACCCGGCTCATCTGGGTGCTCGACGCCGGGTTTCCCAAGCCGTTGGTGAACCGGCCGGTGTGGGATCTGCAGGGACGGCTGCTCGGATACGCCGACCTGCTGGATCCCGAGGCCGGCGTGGTGGGCGAGTACGACGGGGCCGACCACCGATCCGGGCGGCGGCAGAGCAAGGACGTGGCCCGCGAGGACCGCTTCCGCCGATGCGGCCTCGAGTACTTCAAGGTCACCGGCCCGGACACCCCGCCGGTGATCGTCGACCGGATGATCACGACGCGGGCGCGTGCGAAGTGGTCGGCACCCGAGACCAGAGGCTGGACCCTCGAACCGCCGGCTGACTGGGAACCCGAGATGAGCCTCGACGACTGGTTCGCGTGGCGCGAGATCATCCAACGGCCCGGCGACGATGAACAGTCCGCCTGACTGCCTCAGGACTTAGTTCGTGACATTCGGCAGGTTGCCACCCGCCTAAAACCTGTCGATCGTCACGAACTAACCGCCCCCCGGCTCTGCGCGACCCGCGCCCCGGCTCCGCGCGACCCGCCACCCCGCCCGTCGTACCGGCTCAGCAGGTCGCGAACAGCACCGGCCCGTGCGACAGGTCGCTGAGCAGCGTGGACTCGGCCGGGTCGCCGGTGGGCTCGAGGTGGAGTACGACGGACGCGCCGGTCGTCTTCGCGGACGCGATCCGGAACCGGTCCGGGAACATGCCGCCCTGCCCCACGGCCTCACCACTCGCGAGCTCGGCACGCGGCCGCAGGTTCGCCTCGGCCTGGTCGGAGTCCTCGAAGCGCATGCCGACGACCAGGCTGTGGTCCGGCTGCCGCGCCATCACCAGCCCGGACAACGGGTTCACCCCACCCGCCTCGTCGACCAGCTGGTCCGCGAGACTCTGGTCCTCGTCGTCCGCGGCCGCCATGCTCAGGTCCTCGCAGGCGAAGTCGGCGCCCCACAGCACCGCGGACACGGGCTCGTCCGCGACCCCGGCGAGGTCCTCGGCCGCGTCACCGGAGGCCAACGAGTCCGCGTCGCCGCGCGCGACCTCGGCCGACGACGAGGCGTAGGCGGCGCTGTCGGACAGCAGCACCAGCCGCTCGTCCTCCAGGACCACGATGTTCTGGAACACCGGGGTCAGCGAGGCGTCGATCTGCGCGACCAGGTCCACCGACCCCTGCCACACCTGGCCGGATCCGGCGCCTTCGGCCGGAGCGTCGTAGCCGAGCGTGCGCAGGTGCCGCTCGATGCCGGGAAAGTCCGCGGACTCGGGAAGCCGCATCGCGACCACCGCGCCCTCACGGGACTGGCCGAACATCTCCCACGAAGCGCCCAACGGCGAGAAACCGTAGCGGTGGGCCAGCACGGCGGTCGAGCCGTACACCGCTGAGGTGGAGGTCAGGTCCGCGCGGTAGGCAGCGTCCAGGAAGTCGTCGACCTCGGCGCCGGACGAGCCCGCGTGGACGCCCGAAGCATCGAGCTCCCGCCGCACCTGCGCCCAGTCGGTGTAGCTCGCCCGCAACGTCGACGCAGGCATCGTCGCGACCGCCTGCTCGTAGTCGGACGTGTCCAGCCAGCGCCACGCGAGCAGCCCGCCGGCCGCGAGCACCAGCAGCAGGACAAGCGTCACCAGTGCGACGACGACACGTTTCGGCACCGGCGGTTGTCCCCTTCTCCACGACAGTGGTGTGAGACTAACCCGCATGGCACAGCCAGCCGACATCGTCGCCGCGGGCGCGGTCGTGACCCGCAAGGGACGCGGCGGCCGTGAGGTGCTGTTGGTGCACCGGCCGAAGTACGACGACTGGTCGTTCCCGAAGGGCAAGCTCGAGCAGGGCGAGCACGTGGTGGCCGCCGCGGTGCGTGAGGTCGCCGAGGAGACCGGCCTCGACATCCGGCTCGGTCCACCGTTGAGCGCGCAGCGGTACACGTTGAGCACCGGCGACCCCAAGGACGTGCACTACTGGGTCGGCCAGGTAGTCGGTGGTGACGACGTCACGACCTACCGGCCCAACGACGAGGTCGACCAAGTGTCCTGGCTGCCGGTCGACGAGGCGTGCACCCGGCTGAGCTATCCCTACGACCGGGAGACCTTGGGCGAGCTCACCGCGCTCCGCAAGAGGAGCACCCCACTCGTCGTCGTACGCCACAGCCGGGCGCGCCCCCGCCGGTCCTGGCACGGCGACGACCGGGACCGGACGCTGACCCGGGCCGGCGAGTTCCAGGCCGAGCAGATCGTGCCGCTGCTCGGGGCGTACGGGATCGAGCGCGTGCTGAGCTCGAGCAGCCGGCGATGCTGGAGCACGGTTTCGCCGTACGCCGACGTGGCCGACGTCGAGGTG
>DASSBE010000092.1:0-5870 GCA_035699065.1 Nocardioidaceae bacterium | reverse complement strand
TGTTATGCCGACAGTTGCGTTATGCCGATTCAGCGCTGGGTGGCTGGGGTGGGGCGGCTTGGCCGGCACTATCTGGGGTGAGGGGCATGGTGGCCCAGGCGGAGGAGAGTGCGTCGGTGCCTAGCTCGCGGCGGTCGCCGGGGTTGAGTCCTGTTAGATCGAGGGCATCCCAGTAGTCGGCGTGCTGTTCGCAGTCCAGAACGGCGGTGATGTCCCCTCGGATGGGGGCCCGCTTGCGGTGCGCGCTGACTTGCAGGTACCGGTGGCCCGAGTCGGTGGCACGCCAGGCGAGAACCTGGGGATGCGCAAGGACCAGCGCCCAGGCTAGGAGTTCCGAGGGGTTGTCCACGGTCGCCGTGACGTCTCCGACGACGTCGATCTCGCGGCTGATGCGCAGCAGGATGGCCAGTTCGCGCGCGTCCTTGGCTGGGTACATCGCTTCTCCTTTCAGTGCTCGGACTCGCTGGCGAGGCTCGACAGCCGCATGTGTCGGGTCGGGCCGGGCTCGTGTGCTGGAGGCCTGGTGGCATTGGCGGGAGGACCCGGCTGCACGCCGGGTCCTCCCACCGGTCGGGATGGGAGCGGGTCAGCGTGTGCGCCGCTCGGGTCCCGGTTGCCCGCCTCCGCTGGTGACGAGCCGTGCCAGGGCTCTACGGAGGGTTGAGCTGGCGGTTGCCACGCTCTGCGCGGTCTTGCTGGCAAACCCGCGCAGTGAGTCGCGTGCGCTGGCAGGTGCTGGCATGACCACCTCCTTTCCTGATCTCACGATGACCGGAACCGAGCAGGCCGGTTGGGCCGGCCTTCGCTCATGCGTTGATTTCCTTGGCGGAGTCTCCTGCGGAGATCTCGACCTTGCGCGGCTTGGCCTTCTCCGCCACGGGGATACGTAGGGTCAGCACACCGGCGTCGTAGTTCGCGGTGAGCTGGTCGGCGTCGAGGGTCTCGCCCAGGAACAACTGGCGACTGAACACGCCGTAGCTGCGCTCGTCGACCACCCGCTCCGCGTCGCCAGCTGGGGGCTTGCGTTCGGCGTGGACGGTGAGCACGTTCTGCTCCACCGTCAGGTCGATGGAGTCGGCCGAGGCACCGGGCAGGTCGAGGTGGACCACGAAGGAGCCGTTGTCTCGGTACGCCGTCATCGGCATCACGGCCGGACGGGCTCGGGTCCCGAGCATCGCCTCGGTGAGACGGTCGAAGTCACGGAACGGATCTGTGCGCATCAGCATGAGCTCTTCCTCCTCACATATCGCTCTGAAGTTGGGATCTGAGGCCGCTATGGCTTCAGGTAATCTGCTGTTGCTATTTCAGATTTTCTCTCTCTGTGCGAAGATGTCAAGAGGTGAATCTCAAGTTTTTCGAAGGCAGCTTGCGGACGGGAGGTTGGTATGGACAGCAGACGGGTCGAGGCGTTCCGGGTGCTGGGGATCCCTGCGGACAGCGACCAGGATGCGGTGGTGCACGCCTACCGCAAGCTGGCCCGCGCCACCCATCCCGACGTCTCGGAGGACGATGACGCCGCTGACCGGTTCGCGACGGTCGCCGCGGCCTATCAACTGGTGTCCAACGAACCCCAATCGATGTCGATCCCCGTGCGCATCCACGAGCCAGAACCCGGCGAGGAGGGGGCGTCTGTCCGCATCGAGGGCGGGGTGACCTTGGGTGTGCCGGTGCATCGCACCTGGGTAGCTCCGATGTCGACGATCCTGAGCGGGCGTCGTGATCGGCGCGCGCCGATCGTGGCTGGGCCGGCGTGGGTCGATCCCCTACGCCGTCCCGTCGACACGGAGGTGCGTGGTGGTTGATCTAGGTGCCGACCGCGCACTGTTCTCCATCTCGGTCGCGGCGGAGGTGACCGGCGTTAACCCCCAGATGCTGCGCGTCTACGAGCAGAAGGGTTTGCTGGTGCCGCATCGCACCGAGGGCGGGACCCGTCGCTACAGCGGACACGAGCTGGACCGTATCGGCGAGATCACGACCCTGCTCGCGGCCGGACTCAACCTCGCCGGAGTCGAGCACGTCTTCAGGCTCCGCGCCGAGAACCTCCGCCTGAAGCGTGAGGTCGATCGGCTCCACCGACGCCACGCCTCCGCCGAGACCACCGAGGCTGGCGGGCCACACTCGGGCGGGTGAACGCATGGGTGAACTCGCCATTTTGCTGCGCAACCCTCCGAGCGACGACGACCCAACCCGGCTGGGAATCGCCGGGCCCCTGACCCATGCCACCACGCCGATCCTGCGTGACTATCTCCGGCGGCTCATGGACACCACGGCCGGACGGCCAAGGATCGTGCTCGACATGTCGTGCTGCACCGGCATCGACGTGGACGGACTGCTCGCCCTGGCCGTCGCCCAGCACGCCGCGGAACTACGGGGCGGAGATCTGCGACTCACCCATACCCCTGCCCTAATCGCCCGTCAGGTCCTGCAGCACAACTTCGAACGCCTCCTGCACGACTCCACCAGCGACCAGGAGGGGTGACACAGCTCCGGGTGACTCCCGACTTGTTGGCATAACGCAGACGTCCTGATCGCCTGTTCTTCTCACTGTTCCTTGAGAAGGAGGCGCGACATGAAGCAACGTGCGAGGTCACCGAAGGACGGCGTACTGCCTGGGCCGCTCACCGAGCATGCGGCCGGGTTTGCCGCTGAGCTACACCGACAGGGCTTCACGCCATTGTCGGTGGTGCATCAGTTAAGGCTGGCAGCTCACCTGAGCCGCTGGATGCAGGACCGGTCCGTCGACCTCGGGCAGTTGACGGCAGATCGGGTCGACGAGTTCCTCGTGGAGCGGCGCACGACCCACACCAATCGCTACTCCCACAGGTCGCTGCGCCCCCTGCTCGGGTTCCTCAACGAGCTCGGCGTGCTCCCCGCGGAAGCGCCCGCCGCTCCCACGCACATCGAGTTGGTGGTTGCAGGTTTCGAGCGCTACCAGGTCAACGAGCGCGGTCTGCTGCCGCGGACGGCTGCCGCCCAGGCGTCGCGAGTACACCGGTTCCTGATCCGATACTGCCCACCGGGAGGACTCGCGGATCTGTCGGCAGCCGATGTCACCGCCGCATTGCTTGCCGAGGGCACCAGCCACGCCGTCTCCTCGGTCAAACGACTGGGTTATACGCTGCGGTCGTTCCTGCGCTACGCCTTCCTGAGCGGACTGATCGACCGCGACTTGTCCGGGGCGTCGATTCCGATCCGGGCGCACCAGCCGTCGTTGTTGCCCATCGGGATCAGCCGCCAGCAGACCACGTCGCTGCTCGCCGCCTGTGACCGCGACTCGGTCGTGGGACGTCGCGACTACGCGGTGATCCTGCTTCTTGCCCGGCTCGGGCTGCGCGCCACCGAGGTCGCCCAACTCCACCTGGACGACCTCGACTGGCACCACGGCGAGATCACCGTGCGTGGCAAGGGCCACCGCGACGAACGCATGCCGCTCCCGGCGGAGGTCGGCGAGGCCCTGGTCGACTACCTCATGAGATCCCGACCCACCGACGCCCCCGAGCTACGGACGGTGTTCTTGGCCGCCCGGGCACCGCGTCGGCCGATGGACCGGGTGACCGTGTCCTCGATGATCGGCCGGGTCTGCCAGCACGCCGGCATCGAGCCCATCGGAGCCCACCTACTGCGGCACACCCTGGGAGAAGCCATGATCCGTGCCGAGGTCCCCCTGTCCGCGATCTCCCAGGTGCTGCGCCACCACGACCCGCTCACCACGACCAACTACGCCCGAGTCGACATCGAACGCCTCCGCGGCCTAGCCCGACCCTGGCCTGGGGAAACGCCAACGAACGCGTCTGGGGACTCCCGATGAGCACCCCGATCGAGACCACCAACCCGAGCTCAGATACGGCTGCGGCATGGTGGGCTGCCCAGGTCGCGGACTACCTGCGGTTGCGGCGATCCCTCGGATTCAAGCTGACCTGGGATGAGCACCTGCTCAGCCGGTTCACCGCCTTCCTGGCCAGTCGCGAGGTCCGGGTCGTCACGGTGGCCGACGCCGTCGCGTGGTCAGCGGCGCTCCCGGCTGGCCAGACAAAGCGCCCTCTCACGCGCGCCTCGGTCAGGTTGACCGCTATCCGAGGGTTCGCGACCTATCTGCACGCCCTGGATCCGGAACACGAGGTCCCTCCACGCGACGTGTTCAGGTGGCGCAAGACCCGGCCGACGCCCTACATCTACACGGCCGATCAGGTTCAGGCGCTGCTGGATGCCTGCGCGAGCATGATCCGCTACGGACGCCGCGACCTCTACCCGGTGCTGTTCGGGCTGATCGCGGCCACCGGACTCCGACTGGGAGAAGCGCTCGGACTCGACGTTGATGAGGTCGACTTCGACCAGGGCATCCTGACCATCACCCGCGGCAAGTCGCGTGACCCCAGGCTGGTGCCCCTCCACCCGACCACGACCACCGCGATGCGTGACTATGCCGAACGGATCGCCCCCACCCGGCGGAGCAGCAGCCGTACCAGCGGACCTTCCGGGGGAGGGGCGAGGTTCTTCACCCTGCCTGGCGGAGAGCCGTTACCGCCATGCAACGTGCACCATGCGTTCCGCGAGGTCACCACCCGGACCGAGGTGCGCACCGCGACCGTGTGGCCGCGCATTCATGACCTGCGGCACACCTTCGCCGTCAACACGCTGCTGGGCTGGTACCGCGACGGCCTCGACGTCGCGGTGATGATGCCGGTGCTGTCGACCTACCTGGGACACACCAAGCCCGCCAACACCTACTGGTATCTGACCGCCACCCCTGAACTGTTGAGCTTCGCCGCGGGGCGTTTGGCCATGAGCGAAGCAGGTGAACTATGACCAGCCTCGCTCCGCTTCTCCAGGCGTACTTCACCGACCGGCTGATGACCCAACGGCAGGCCAGCCCACACACCATCGCCGCCTACCGCGACACCTTCCGCCTATTGCTCGAGTACGCCACCAAACACACCGGGACCGCGCCGTCGGCGATGCAGATCAGCGACCTGGACGCACCCTGCATCACCGGGTTCCTGACCCATCTTCAGCAGGTCCGGGGCAACAGCGTGCGAACCCGCAACGCCAGGCTCGCGGCGATCCACTCGTTGTTCGCCTACGCCGCGCTGCGGCATCCCGAACACGCTGCGGTCATCCAACGCGTTCTGGCGATCCCCACTGCACGGGTCGAGCGCAACCTGGTCTGCTTCCTCGACCATGAAGAAGCCGACGCCCTGCTGGCCGCCTGCGACCAGAGCACCTGGACCGGCCGCCGCGACCATGCCATGTTCGCTCTGGCCATCCAGACCGGCCTCCGCGTCAGCGAGCTGATCGGACTGACCATGGCCGACATCCACCTCGGCATCGGACCGCACGTTCACTGCGTGGGCAAAGGCCGCAAAGAACGCCGCACCCCGCTGCTGACCACCACCGTCAGCCTCATGCGCGCATGGCTTAAGGAACGCAATGGCCATTCGTCCGCACCGCTCTTCGCAACCAGCACGGGCCGCCCGCTGAGCAGAGACGCAGTTGAACGGCGCATCGACCTTGCCACGACGCGAGCCCGGGCGGCCTGTCCCTCGCTCGCCAGCAAACAGGTCACCCCCCACACGCTGCGGCACACCGCCGCGATGCGGCTTCTCCACGCCGGGGTCGACACCACCGTGATCGCACTCTGGCTCGGCCACGAGCAGATCGCCACGACCAACATCTACCTGCACGCCGACATGACCATCAAGGAGAACGCCATCGCCAAGATCACTCCGCAAGGCGCAACTCCCGGCCGCTACCAGCCGCCCGACCCCGTGCTCGCCTTCCTCGCTGGCCTTTGATTATGCCGACGGCCGAGGTCTCCACTGCCTCCTCTCAGAGCCGAGGTCGGCATAACCACGGCCGCGGCATAACAGAAG
>DASSBE010000091.1:0-3763 GCA_035699065.1 Nocardioidaceae bacterium | reverse complement strand
ATTAGAGCCCACCCGCGCGAGCACCTGCTCCGCGGAAAGCTCATCGACCGGCAACCTCTTCATACCGATCAACCTATGAGTGGCCGCCGACACTTTCCGCCCGGATCCAGGCCCCTCCACAAGAAATATCGAGAAACTTTCCAGGCGGTCCGAAGCAGCAGGTCCGGACCCGAAGAGCTACCCGAACCGCGAACGGTCCATCGTGAACACGAAGCGCCGGGACGGGTACTCCGTCAGTGACCACAGCTCGTCCTTCGAGGGCCAGTAGCTGATGTCCTCCGGCCCGATCGGCAGGACCTTCGCGTGCTTCGTGAACGCGCCGGGCGCTCCGACGTACAGGCTTCCATATCCGTAGCGCCCCGAGCTCGTCGTCACGTAGTAGGTACCCCGCACGACGGAGGCGCCCTGCATGCCCTGCACCCCGTCGGTGGACAGCAGCAAGGGCCGGGCGACCCCGTCCTCCGAGGCGCGCAGCAGCGACGTCGCCGGGTCGAGCTCGTAGCGCACCAGCCGGGTAGTCATCGACCTGCGTCCGTACTCGCCTGCGATCAGCTGGTGCGGCGAGGTGCTCCGGTCCAGCGAGAGAAAGGAGTAGCGCAGGGTCTCGAAGCCGTCCTCCGCGACCGCGTCGTAGGTGAACCGCACCGGCAGCAGGTACCGGTAGCCGAAGCTGTCCACCGAACCGTCCTCATGCAGCCCGAGGGCGGAGTCGTCGCCGGTCGTCGGCACCCGGACGATGTCCTCGAGCCGGAAGGAGTAGATCCCGCGGGCGGTGCCGGCGACGTGCAGATAGTCGCCGTGCCACACGATCCCACCCGCATGCACGTGGACCGGTCGCACGTCGACGCCGGACGAGGTGAGAACCGGCTCCACCAGCAGCACGTGGCGGTAACGAGGAGCCGTGCGGTCGGTGACGTCGACGAACGTGACCCGTGCCCCCTTGTTCAGGTCCTTGACGCGGTGGGAGTACCAGCTCGTGCACACCACCTCGCGTCCGTCGACAGTCTCCTCGTCACCCTGGTCCGCCGACGAGGTGATGCCCTGCGGGAACCAGCGCAGGCTGCGGTTGTCCTCGGTGTTCCAGGCGAACCCCCACTCCGGCGCCCGGCCGGGAACCGTCGCCACCGTCGCGGAACGGTTCAGGTCCGCCAGGACCCCCTCGACGCCGACGCGCCCCCCGACCCGGTCGGCGAGCGCGGCGATCTCGTCGACCCGCTCACCGGCGCGGAACAGGTGCACTCCTTCGACGAACTCCACGGAGACCTCCGGACTAGATTGGCCCGAGTCTTGCGCGAACCAGGTGACACAGGAAGGGGGACCCGGTGACCGGTGTGCTCGTGATCGGTGCCGCGATCATCCATCACGGCCGGGTGCTGGCTGCCCGCCGGACGCATCCACCCGAGGCGGCCGGCGGCTGGGAGCTGCCCGGCGGCAAGGTGGAACCGGGCGAGGTCCCCGGCGCGGCGGCGGTCCGCGAGGTCCGGGAGGAGCTCGGCTGCGACATCACGGTCACCGGTCGGCTCGACGGCGAGTCGCCGATCCGGGACGGCTACGTGCTGCGCGTCGCGCTCGCCTCGCTTCGTTCCGGTGAACCGGGGCCGGTCCCGCGCGAGCACGACGCGGTCCGGTGGCTGGGACCCGAGGAGCTCGACGACGTCGGTTGGCTCGCGGCCGACCGACCATTCCTGGCGCAGCTGCGCGAGATCCTGCTCGACGGCGAAGAGCTGCCCGGCGGGAACGTCGGCGGCGCGGTGCGGATCGGGAAGACGGTACGACGGACGACCGGACCATGGACCCCGTCGGTGCACGCGCTGCTCGGCCATCTCGAACGACACGGGCTGCCGCACGTGCCGCAGGTGCTCGGCGAGGACGAACGCGGCCGCGAGGTGCTTACTTTCCTTCCCGGTCACGTGATCGACGTGGACACCGAGCTGCTCACGGAGCCCCAGCTCGCTTCGATGGCCCGCTGGACGCGTGCCTTCCACGAGGCGGTGGACGGCTTCCGGGCCGACGGGCCCTGGCGGTTCTTCGGCGTCGACCACCCGGAGCTCCTCGCCCACAACGACATTGCGCCTTACAACGCCTGTTTCCGGGGCGACGAGCTCGTCGGCATCTTCGACTGGGACCTCGCCGGGCCGTCGACCCGGCTGCTCGAGCTGGCGCACCTGGCGTGGAACGGAGTCCCGCTGTGGCGGCCGCTCGACCCCGCGCAGGCCGCGCGGCGGCTCCGGGTCATCGCGGAGGCCTACGGCGGCGCGACCGCGCGCGAGATCCTGCACGCTGTCCCGGTCCGGACCCAGCTCGCGATCGACGGCATCCGGACCGCGATCGCGAAGGGCGACGAGGGCATGCGCAACCTCGCGGCCGTCGGTGAGCCCGCGCGCACCGAGGTGTCCCTGGCCGACCTGCTGCCACGGATCCCGGCGATCGACGAGGAGCTGTCGTGAACGTCCGCGCTGTCATCTGCGACAAGGACCAGCCTTGGGCAGTGCTGACCGATGCGCCCGAGGTCCGAAGCGGATGAATAACCACTTCCCCCGCGACTGACCGCGCGCCCTAGAGTGACTGCTATGGAACAGCGGATGTTGTTGGTGCACGCCCACCCCGATGACGAGTCGATCGGCCAGGGCGCCACGATGGCCAAGTACGTCGCCCGCGGCACCTCGGTCACCCTCGTGACGTGCACGCTCGGCGAGGAGGGTGAGGTGCTCGTCCCCGAGCTCGCGCACCTCGCCTCCGACCAGGAGGACCGGCTCGGCGAGCACCGGATCGGTGAGCTGGCCAACGCGATGAAGGAGCTCGGTGTCACCGACCACCGGTTCCTCGGCGGCCCCGGCAGGTACCGCGACTCCGGGATGGTCTGGCACGCCGACGGGCACGCGATCGCCGGCGACGACGTCAAGGAGGGCACGTTCTGGCGTGCCGACCTGCTCGAGGCCGCTACCGACCTGGTCGAGGTGGTCCGTGAGGTCCGGCCGCAGGTCCTGGTCACCTACGACCAGTTCGGTGGTTACGGCCACCCCGACCACATCCAGGCGCACCGGGTCGCCACCTACGCCGCCTCACTGGCGGCAGTCGCGTCCTATCGGCCCGAACTCGGCGCGGCGTGGGAGATCGCCAAGATCTACTGGTCGGCCATGTCGGAGTCGCGGATGCGCGCGGGGCTTCGGCGGCTCCGCGAGGCCGGGGACACCAAAGCGTTCGAGGGGATGGACCCCGACGGGCCGCTGCCGCCGTTCATCACCCCCGACGAGCTGCTCACCGCCCGCGTCGACGCCGGCGAGTTCGCCGAGGCCAAGATGCGCGCGATGAAGGCGCACGCCACCCAGATCACCGTCGACGGGCCCTTCTTCGCGCTGTCGAACAACATCGGCAACGAGGTGTGGGGCACCGAGTTCTACCGGCTCGCGAAGGGAGCCCCCGGTCCGGTCGCGGAGGACGGTCTGGAGACGGACCTGTTCGCCGGGCTCGAATGAGGTTCGTCCCCCACGGCGTCGCGGTCCTCGTCGGCGCGGCGGTCTCCGTCGCGTCGGTCGCGGTGCACCGGTCCGTCGTGCTCGGGTTCCCCCTCGGCCTGCTCCTGGCCCTGCTCACCACGTTCGCCACCGCCTGGGCGATGCGCGACATGCTGCCGGCCCTCGCCACGTCCTACGCGGCCGGCTGGCTGGTCCCCTTCGGCTTCGTGCTCAGCGGCCGCGCCGAGGGCGACTACGCCGTGGCCAGCGACCTGCGTGGCTACGGGCTCGTGCTGGGCGCCCTCGTC
>DASSBE010000090.1:0-21714 GCA_035699065.1 Nocardioidaceae bacterium | reverse complement strand
CGGGTGGCGTTCATCCGCTCCGCACAGCGGGTCGGCCTGAGCCTGGAGGAGATCGCGGAGGCGCTGGCGACCCTGCCCGAGGGACGCACGCCGACCAAGGCGGACTGGGCGCGCCTCTCCCGCGGCTGGCGGCCCCGCCTCGAGGCGCAGATCGAGCGGCTGGAGCGGCTGCGCGACAAGCTCGACGGCTGCATCGGGTGCGGCTGCCTCAGCCTGCGCAACTGCGCACTGAACAACCCCGACGACGAGGTCGCCCCACGCGGTCCCGGCGCGGTCTTCCTGTGACCATTCCACACTGAGCCGCCGCGGAAACGCCCCGGCGAGGCACACCGTCCCCACCGGCGCATCTTGGTAGGTTCCGGTAGCCCCAGATCCCCCAGGACACCAGAACCAAGGAGACAGAACCGATGCGCCGAACGAGCGTGAAGGCCACCACCAGGGCCGTCGCCCTGCTCGCCACGGTCGGGCTGTTGGCGACCGGCTGCGGAAGCGGCGCGGACGACGACAAGCCCGCCGAGAAGACCGCCGGCGGTGAGTCGTCGGCACCGGCGGCCTCCGGCACCCTCACCGTGTGGGCCGACGAGACCCGCACCCCGATCGTCAACGAGATCGGCCAGCAGTTCACCGACGACAAGGGGGTGAAGGTCAAGGTCGTCCAGAAGGACTTCGGCACGCTCAAGGACGAGTTCACCACCCAGGCTCCCTCCGGCAAGGGCCCGGACATCCTGATCGGCGCGCACGACTGGATCGGCGGCCTGGTCGAGAGCGGTGGGATCGCCCCCGTCGAGCTGGGCGACAAGGCCGGCGAGCTGCAGGACGTCGCGGTGGACGCGTTCACCTACAACGGGCAGACCTACGGCCTGCCGTACGCCGTGGAGAACATCGCGCTGATCCGCAACACCGACCTCGCGCCGCAGGCCCCGAAGTCCTGGGACGACATGGTCGCGACCGGCAAGAAGCTGGTCGACCAGAAGAAGGCCAAGCTGCCGATCGCGATCCAGCAGGACCCGACCAACGGCGACCCCTACCACCTCTTCCCGCTGCAGCAGTCCTTCGGCTCGTCGATCTTCGCCACCTCACCCGAGGGCGGCTACGACGCGAGCAAGCTGACCATCGGCGACGAGCACGGGATCGCGTTCGCGAAGTGGCTGAGCCAGGCCGCCAAGAACGACGTGGTCAACCCGTCGGTCTCCTACGACATCGCCACCGGTGAGTTCGCCAAGGGCAACGTCCCCTACATCATCACCGGACCGTGGGCCCTCGCCCCGTTCGACGAGGCCAAGATCAACTACTCGGTCGAGGAGATCCCCTCACCCGGTGGCGAGCCGGCCGTCCCGTTCGTCGGCGTGCAGGGCTTCATGGTCAGCGCGCACAGCAAGAACCCGGTCGCGGCCAACGACTTCGTGCTGAACTACCTCGGCACCGAGGAGTCGCAGCAGAAGCTCTTCGAGGTCGGCGGCCGGCCTTCCGCGATGACCTCGGTGTTCGAGCAGAGCAAGGACGACCCGATCTACAAGGGCTTCGGTGAGGTGGGCGCCGCCGGCGTGCCGCAGCCGAACATCCCGGCGATGGACGCGGTCTGGGCCGAGTGGGGCAAGACCGAGATGGCGATCATCAAGGGTGGCGACCCGGTCAAGCTCTGGAAGAACATGACGAAGAAGATCCAGAAGACGATCAACGGCTGACCCGCCGCGCCCTCGTGATGCCGGTGCCGTCGCCGTCCACCCGGACGACGCGACGGCACCGGTGTCGTGTCCCGGTCGAACGGCGGAAGGTTCTCGGATGAAGCTCGGCAGCGGCGTCCTCGTGCGCTATGTCCTCCTCGCCCTCGCGAACGCCCTCGGCGTCTACGCGCTGATGGTGCTCGGCGACCTCGGCATGTGGAAGGGGTTCGCGGCCGTCCTGGCCGGCACCCTCGCGGTCGACGTGGTCTACGCGACCAAGCGGTTCATCCCGATGAAGTACCTGCTTCCCGGACTGGTCCTGCTGCTCGTCTACCAGGTGTACGTCGTGCTCTACACCGGCGCCGTGGCGCTCACGAACTCCTCGGAGTTCAACCAGGGCACCGAGGACCGGGCGGTCAGCGTGATCCTGGCCCAGAACGAGCTGCGCGTCCCGGACTCACCGCAGTACCGGCTCACCGTGCTCGACAAGGACGGCCGGCTCGCGTTCCTGGTCACCGACCCCGACGGCGACGTGTTCGTCGGCACCTCCGAGCAGCCGCTCGAGGAGACCGACGACGCGACCCTCGACGACACCGGCAAGGCGATCGGTCTCGAGGGCTACACCACCCTGCCCTACGCCGAGCTGGTCGGCCCGCGCTCGAAGGAGATCACCTCCTACCGCGTCCCGTTCAGCGACGACCCCACCGCGGGCAGCCTCAAGACGCAGGACGGCTCGAACGCCTACGTCTACAAGCCCGCGGCGCGCTACGACGCGGCGGCCGGGACGATCACCCGGGACGGGGTGACCTACACCGCCGACGACGACACCGGCTACTTCGTGAGCCCCGAGGGCGACCGGCTCACCCCCGGCTGGAAGGTCAACGTCGGGTTCGACAACTTCACCCGGATCCTGACGAACAAGGAGATCCGCGGGCCGTTCCTGGCGATCCTGGTGTGGACCATCGTGTTCGCCGCGGTCACCGTGCTCGGCACCTTCGCGCTCGGGCTGCTCACCGCGATCGTGCTGAACGACCCGCGGATGCGGTTCCGGCGCTGGTACCGGTCGCTGCTGCTGATGCCGTACGCGATCCCGGCGATCATCTCCGCGGGCGTCTTCAAGGGGATGTTGAACACCCAGTTCGGGTTCGTGAACGACGTGCTGCTGTTCGGTGCTCACCTCGACTGGCTCGGCGACCCCTGGCTGGCGAAGGTCTCCCTGGTCCTGGTCAACCTGTGGCTCGGGTACCCGTACATGTTCCTGGTCTCCACCGGCGCCCTGCAGGCGATCCCGTCCGACGTCGTGGAGGCCGCCACCGTGGACGGCGCGAGCGCCTGGAACGTCTTCCGGTTCATCAAGCTGCCGTTCATCCTGGTCGCCACGGCGCCGCTCCTGATCGCGTCGTACGCGTTCAACTTCAACAACTACACGCTCGTCGCCGCGCTCACGAACGGTGGTCCGCCGATGACGAGCGCGGACGTGTCCGCAGGCCACACCGACATCCTGATCACCTTTGTCTACGAGCTCGCGTTCGGCGGCGAGCAGGCACAGTACGGCTTCGCGTCCGCGATCTCGATCCTGATCTTCGTGTTCGTGGGGGCGATCTCGGTGCTCGGCTTCCGGCAGACCAGGCGCTTCGAGGAGATGAGCTGACATGCGGTGGTTCAAGCAGACCGGGTGGCGGCACCTCTACGGCGTCGCGCTGCTGGTGGTCGCCCTGTTCCCGATCGTGTTCATCCTGTCCGCCTCGCTGAACCCGACCGGCTCGGTCTCGGACACCAACAACCTGTTCAGCAGCTTCTCGCTGAAGAACTACCGGGACCTGTTCACCGACCCGCAGAACCCCTTCCTGGACTGGTTCGTCAACACCCAGGTGCTCGCGGTCGGCACCGCGGTGATCACCGTGTTCCTGGGCGCCATGGCGGCGTTCGCCTTCTCCCGCTACCGGTTCCGCGGCCGCGACTCGGGCCTCACCGGCCTGCTGCTGGTGCAGATGTTCCCCCAGCTGCTCGCCTACATCGCGCTGTTCCTGCTGCTGTCCTCGATCGGCGAGGCCTTCCCCGTGCTCGGCCTCGGCTCCAGGCTCGGCCTGATGTTCGTCTACCTCGGTGGCGCCCTGGGCGTGAACACCTGGCTGCTCAAGGGGTTCTTCGACACCGTGCCCCGCGACCTGGACGAGTCGGCCACGATCGACGGGGCGTCCCACGCACAGGTCTTCTTCCGGATCATGCTTCCGCTGGTGACACCGATCCTGGTGGTGGTCGGCCTGCTGTCCTACGTGAGCACGATGGGTGAGCTCGTGCTAGCCCGGATCCTGCTCGGCGACGACGTCACCAAGCAGACCATGGCGGTCGGCCTGTTCGGCTTCATCTCCGAGCAGTTCAGCAAGAACTGGGGCGTGTTCGCCGCGGGCGCCATCCTCGGTGCGCTGCCGCTGGTGATCCTGTTCCAGTTCCTGCAGCGCTACATCGTCGGCGGCCTGCTTGCCGGTTCGGTCAAGGGATAGAACCTTCGCCATGGGACACCTGCTCTTCGCGCCGCACCACGACGGTTCCCCCCTCTATGTCGGCGACGAGGCCCCGGCGCTCGGCTCCACGGTCACCCTGCGCTGCCGCACGTCGCCCAGGACGGGAGTCAGCGGAGTGTGGGTGCGGTCGACGCCGGATGCCGAACCGCACTTCGACCAGGCGGTCGTCGAGCAGGAGGACGACGCCGTGGTCTGGTGGCGCGCCGAGATGCTCGTGCGCAACCCGGTGCAGCGCTACCGCTTCATGATCGCGTCCGGCGACGACTACGTGTGGCTCAATGCTGCGGGCGTGTTCGACCACGACGTCCCCGACGCGTTCGACTTCGTGCTGTCGACGTACCCGCCGGCCCCGGACTGGGCACGCGACGCCACCGTCTACCAGATCTTCCCCGACCGGTTCGCCCGGTCGTCCGCCGCCGACGGCCGGCCGACACCACCGTGGGCGCTGGCTGCGCAGTGGGACGACGAGGTGATCTTCTCCGCCACCGATCCGGACACGCCGCGCCAGCTGTACGGCGGCGACCTCGACGGGATCCGCGACCATCTCGACCACCTCGACCGGCTCGGCGCGGACACCGTCTACACCACTCCGGTCTTTCCCGGGGCGAGCAACCACCGCTACAACGCGTCGACCTTCGAGCACGTCGACCCGGTGCTCGGTGGCGACGAGGCACTCGAGCGTCTCGCCAAGGACGTGCACGACCGCGGCTGGCACCTGCTCGGTGACCTGACCACCAACCACACCGGCAACACCCACGAGTGGTTCCGCAGGGCGCAGTCCGACCCCGCGAGCCCGGAACGTGACTACTACTACTTCGCCGACGACGACACCTACGAGGGATGGAAGCAGCACCCGACCCTGCCGAAGCTGGACCACACCAACGAGGTGCTCCGGCACCGGTTCGTCGAGGGTGGGGCGTCGATCGTCGCGCGCTGGCTGCACCCGCCGTTCGAGCTCGACGGGTGGCGGATCGACGTCGCGAACATGACCGGCCGGCACGCGGACGTCGACGTCAACCACGACGTCGCGCGTCACGTCCGGTGGACCTCCGAGGCCGCGCGGCCCGAGGCCCTGGTGGTCGCCGAGCACAACCACGACGCCTCCGGCGACCTCGACGGCGACGGGTGGCACGGCACGATGAACTACACCGGTTTCTCCTTCCCGGTGTGGACCTGGCTGCGTGACCAGGACGGCCCGGTGCCCCGCTTCGGGGTCCCCGTCCCGCTGCCGCGGCGCACCGGCGAGCAGGCGGCGCGCACGATCCGCGAGTTCATCGCCCGGTTCGGGTGGCGCGCGTTCGGCTCGTCCTGGAACATCCTGAGCTCGCACGACAGCCCGCGGATCCGCACCGTCACCGGCTCCCCGGAACGACACCGGGTGGCGGCCGGGCTGCAGTTCACGCTGCCCGGCGTGCCGATGGTCTTCGCCGGCGACGAGATCGGGCTCGAGGGCGTGAACGGTGAGGACTCCCGGCGGCCGATGCCGTGGCACGACCCCGGGTCGTGGGACGAGGCCACCCTGTCGACGTACTCCCGTCTTGCCGCGCTGCGTCGCTCGCACACCGCACTGCGCCGCGGCGGGCTGCGCTGGGTCCACCTCGGCGACGACGCGCTGGTCTACCTCCGCGAGCACCCCGACGGGTCGCTGCTGGTGGTCGCCGCCCGCGAAGACGCCGGCACACTCACCGTCCCGGCCGGGCCGCTCGGGCTGGGCGACGGGACCGTGCTGATGAGTACGACGGACGGGGCGGACGACCTGGTGGGCGCCCTGCCGGCCGCGCACACCGCGACCGCCGCCACCGGGGCCGCCACCGTGGACATCCCGCTGCACGGCCCGGCGTTCACCGTCTACGCCCTGTGACCGGACCGAAGCGTCCGGAAAGCGCAATCGGGTCACGGGCCGGTAACGGTCCGGTGACCTTCGTCGCTCGTTTCACTCCAGGGCGCCTGGCGAATTTGGCCCGCGGCTTCGTCCTGTGATTGGTTGAACAGCCAAGTTTCGTGCGTCCGCCCGGTCTGACTCGGGGGTTCCCGGCCGTCCCGCACGCCATCTGTCGATGCTGCAAGAGAGGGCAATTTGCCTGCCATCAAGGCTGAGAAGATCTACAAGGTCTTCGGTCGCCACGCCAAGGAGGCCGTGCACCGCCTCGAGGGCGGCGCGACCCGCGACGAGGTCAAGGACACCGGCGTGACCCCCGCCGTCATCGACGCCTCGTTCGTCGTCGAGCAGGGCGAGATCTTCGTGGTGATGGGGCTGTCGGGCTCCGGCAAATCCACGCTGATCCGGATGGTCAACGGCCTGCTGGAGCCGACCGCGGGGTCGGTGGAGATCTACGGCGAGAACATCACCGCGATGACCGCCAAGCAGCTGCGCGAGGTGCGTCGCAAGCGGGTGAGCATGGTGTTCCAGCACTTCGCGCTGTTCCCGCACCGCACGGTCGCCGAGAACGCCGGCTACGGGCTGGAGACCCAGGGCGTGCCGCGCGCGGAGCGCCGGAAACGGGCCGTCGAGGCCCTCGAGCTGTGCGGTCTGACGGGCTGGGAGGACCACCTGCCCTCACAGCTGTCCGGCGGCATGCGCCAGCGGGTGGGCCTGGCCCGTGCCCTGGCCGCCGACACCGACGTGCTGCTGATGGACGAGGCGTTCAGCGCGCTCGACCCGTTGATCCGTCGCGAGATGCAGGACCAGCTGATCGAGCTGCAGAACCGGCTCGGCAAGACGATCCTGTTCATCACCCACGACCTGAACGAGGCGATGCGGCTCGGCGACCGGATCGCGATGATGCGCGACGGCCGGATCGTGCAGATCGGCACCGCGGAGCAGATCCTCACCGATCCCGCCAACGACTACGTCGCACAGTTCGTCGCCGACGTCGACCGGGCTCGGGTGCTGACGGCCGGCTCGGTGATGGAGCGCCCGGTAGCCGTGCTCGGCGCCGACCAGGGCCCGCGCGCGGCCCACAAGCTGATGCGGGAGCACCAGCAGCCCGGCCTCTACGTGGTGGGCCGTGACCGCACCCTGCGCGGGCTCATCCGCGAGGACCGGGTGGTCGCCGGCATCGAGTCCGGAGCCGAACGGATGGACGCGATGATCGAGCCGGCCACGATGCGCGTCACCACCGACACCTCGCTGGCCGAGCTGTTCACCACGTCCGCCGAGAGCCCGCTGCCGCTGGCCGTCGTCGACGGCGCGGGCCGGCTGGTCGGCGTGATCCCGCGGGTCACCCTGCTTACCGCGATGGGCAGCGGCCACGACGCCCCGCGCACCTCCGGAGAGGACGATCGGCTTGTTCACTGAGATGACCGCACGTGCGGTCGACATCCCGCAGGTTCCCATCGGCGACTGGTTCGAGAGCCTCGTCGAGTGGCTGCTCAACAACGTCTCCGGCCTGTTCCACCTGATCGACGTCGTGATCCAGGCGATGGTCGACGGCCTGGAGACCGCGCTGCTGTGGCCCCCGACCCTGGTCATGGTGGCGGTCTTCGCGCTGATCAGCCTGCTGCTGCGCGGCTGGCGTCTCGGGTTGTTCACCGCCGTGTCGTTCCTGCTGGTGGTCAGCATGGAGCAGTGGGAGAACGCGATGAGCTCCCTGGCCCTGGTGCTCGTGGCCAGTGTGATCGCGGTGCTGTTCGCGGTGCCGCTCGGTGTCTACACCGGGCGGAACCTGACGGCCGCGCGAGTCGTGCGTCCGGTGCTGGACTTCATGCAGACCATGCCGGCCTTCGTCTACCTGATCCCGGCGATCACCTTCTTCAGCATCGGCAAGGTGCCGGGCGTGGTGGCCACCGTGGTGTTCGCGATGCCTCCCGGTGTCCGGCTGACCGAGCTGGGCATCCGCCGCGTCGACACCGAGATGGTGGAGGCCGGCTACGCCTTCGGCGCCCCACCCTGGGACATCCTGCGCGGGATCCAGATGCCGCTGGCGATGCCCACCATCATGGCCGGCGTGAACCAGGTGATCATGCTGGCGCTCTCGATGGTGGTGATCGCGGGCATGGTCGGCGCCGGAGGACTCGGCGCGGTCGTGTTCGAGGGGATCACCCGGCTCGACATCGGTCTCGGCTTCGAGGGCGGTCTCGCCGTCGTCGTCCTGGCCATCTTCCTGGACCGGACCACCGGCGCACTCGGCGAACGGTCCGCCGTCGCCCGGGCGGAGCGCACCACCGCCGGCCGTTGACCACAAGTTTTTCACGAAAGTTCATCCGAAGAACGAGAAGGAGCGAGTGAACAATGCGCACACCCACACGCCGGGTCCTCGGCGCCGTCCTGGCCACCGTGTCGATGGTCGCCCTTGCGGCCTGCGGCGCGGACACCGATGAGACCGACAGCGCCGGAGGTGACGGTGGCGGCGAGGACAAGAGCCTGACCATCGGGTACATCCCCTGGGACGAGGACATCGCCGTCACCCACACCTGGACGAAGATCCTCGAGGACGAGGGCTACGACGTCGAGATGAAGCAGCTCGACGTGGCACCGACCTTCGTCGGCCTGGCCAAGGGCGACATCGACCTGTTCTTCGACGCCTGGCTGCCCACCACGCACTCCGACTACTGGGACAAGTACGGCGACCAGGTCGAGGACATCGGCGTCTGGTACGACAACGCCAAGCTCACCATCGCGGTGCCCGAGTACGTCGACGCCAAGACGATCGCGGACCTGAAGGGCAACGCCGACACCTTCGACGGGAAGATCGTCGGTATCGAGCCCGGCGCCGGCCTGACCCGGATCACCAAGGACGAGGCCATCCCGACGTACGGCCTGGACGACTACAACCTGCTCACCTCCTCGACCTCGGCGATGCTGAGCGAGCTGAAGAAGGCCACCGACAACGAGGAGCCGATCGTGGTCACCCTGTGGCGCCCGCACTGGGCCTACGACGCGTTCCCGATCCGGGACCTCGAGGACCCGGAGGGCGCGATGGGCGAGGCCGAGGAGATCCACACTCTGGCCCGCGAGGGCTTCAGCGAGGACTTCCCCGAGGTCACCGACATGCTGAAGAAGTTCACCATGGACGACACCCAGCTCGGGTCGCTGGAGAGCCTGGTGCTGCGCGAGCAGAAGGACGACCCCGAGAAGGGCGTCGAGATGTGGCTCGAGGACAACGCCGACTTCGTGAAGTCGCTGAAGGGCTGAGCCCGCACCACAGCGCGCGGCAGCACTTGTCGCAGCACGAACCGGAGCACGAACCGAGGGGCCGGACGCCGACGCGTCCGGCCCCTTCGCCTTGCGTCGGTAGGCTTCCAGACATGTCGACCCTGCACGAGGACGTCCTGTCCCGGCTCGGCCCGCGCATCGTCAACGGGTCGCTGCCGGCCGGCGCGACGATCAACCTGGACTGGTTGCAGCAGGAGTTCGACGTGTCCCGGACGGTGGCCCGCGAGGTGGTGCAGGTGCTCGCGTCGATGCACCTGGTCGACAGCCGTCGGCGTACCGGCGTCACCGTCCTGCCCCGGACGTCGTGGGACGTCTACGACCGGGCGGTGATCCGGTGGCGGCTCGCCGGCCTCGACCGCGAGGCGCAGCTGCACCAGCTCTCCCAGCTGCGCGCGGCGATCGAGCCGCCGGCCACGGCCCTGGCCGCCCGGAACGCCGACGACGCACAACGGCGCCGGATCGTGGACCTCGCCGACGCGCTGGAAACCACCGGCCGGGACGGTGACCTGACCACGTTCCTCGAGCATGACGTCGCCTTTCACCGGCTGCTGCTCGAGGCTTCCGGGAACAGCATGTTCGCCGGCCTCGCGTCCGTGGTCGAGGAGGTGCTCCGTGGCCGCACCGATCACGACCTGATGCCGCCGCACCCGAAACCCGAGGCACGGCGGCTGCACGCGGTGGTCGCCGAGGCGGTCGCGGGCGCGGAGCCGGAGGTGGCCCAGGCGGCGATGACCGCGATCTGTGCGGAGGTCGTCGCCGCCATGGGCCGGCTGCCGCAGGGCAGCTGAGAGCGGCCGCTCAGGCCGGGCCGCTCAGGTCACCGACCACAGGATCGCGGCGATCACGAACGCGGTGACTCCCAGCGTCGTCTCCATCACGGTCCAGGTCTTCAGCGTGGTCTTCTCGTCCATCCCGAAGAACCGGCTGACCAACCAGAACCCGGAGTCGTTGACGTGCGAGAGCACCGTCGCTCCGGCCGCGATCGCGATCACGAGCAGCGCGAGCTTGAAGTCGCCGAGGTCGGCGCCCTTCACCGCCGGCGCGATCAGACCGGACGCGGTGGTCAGTGCCACGGTCGCGGACCCCTGGGCCACCCGCAGCAGCGTGGCGATGATGAACGCCTGCAGGATCAGGGACATGCCGAGGTTGGACAGGCTCGAGCTCAGCGCGTCACCGATCCCGCTCAGCTCCAGCACGCCGCCGAACATGCCGCCGGCGCCGGTGATCAGGATGATCGCGCAGACCGGGCCGAGCCCGTCGTCCATGATCTTGGTGACCGTGGCCATCGGGGCGTTCGGCCGGCCGAGCACGAACACGGCGACGAGCACCGTGATCAGCAGCGCGACCGGGGTGACGCCGAGCAGCATCAGGAACTCCACCCAGGCCTGGCCCTCCGCGAGGGTTCCGGCCTGGACGAGGGTGTCGAGCACGGTGTTGAACGAGATCAGCACGAGCGGGATCAGCAGCAGCCACAGGACGGTCCCGAAGGCGGGCGCCCTGTCGCCCAGGTGGGTGTCGTCCTTGCCGTCCTCGACCGTGTCGCCCGTGGCGTCCCGTGCCTCGCCGAAGATCACGTCGGGCAGTGAGACGTTCACGCGGGCGCCGAGGACGCGCGAGACCAGGTAGACACCGATGTACCAGGAGACGATCGCGACCGGGATGCCGACCAGCAGGGTCACCCCGACGCTTCCTTCGAGGAAGTTCGCGGCGGCGACCGGGCCGGGGTGCGGCGGCACGATCGCGTGCATGGCGGCGAAGGCACCCGCCGCGGGAAGTGCGTAGAACAGCAGTGAACCACCGAAGCGACGGGCCACGGTGAGGATGATCGGCAGGAAGACGACCAGGCCGGCGTCGAAGAAGATCGGGAAGCCGAAGATCAGCGCCGCGACACCGAGCGCGAACGGCGCCCGTTTCTCGCCGAACCGGCCGATCAGGGTGTCCGCGAGGACCTGCGCCCCGCCGGTGACCTCCAGCAGCCGGCCCAGCATCACGCCGAACGCGACCAGCAGCGCCACCGACCCGATCGTGTCGGCGAACCCGAACATCAGCGCGTCCGGGATGTCCCCGAGCGGGAACCCGACGGCGATCGCGGTGAGCACGCTGACCAGGACCAGGGCCACGAAGGCGTGCAGCTTCACCTTCATGATCAAGAACAACAGCACCGCGACGGCGACGGCCGCGATCAGGAGCAGCACGGTGGTTCCGTACTGCGGTTCGATGGCTTCCACGAGACACACTCCGTCTTCCGGGGTCCGCCCGGAGGACCCCGGACGTGTGACGCCTCACACTGCCGCAAAGGTAGTACCTACATCAAGATCGCGGCACCTGCGGCGCGCCGTACCCGTCTAGGGTGAGGAGCATGCCGTTGCGGATCGTGGCCACCAGACCCAACCCGGCGCTGGTCAACCTGCCCTGGAGCCGGCCACTCGAGGAGTGGGACGACGAGTTCGTCGTGCAGCTGCCGCGCGGCATCTCCCGCCACGTCGTACGCATCGTCCGGCTCGGGGGCGACATCTACGCGGTCAAGGAGACCCGGGAGGCGATGGCGTTCCGGGAGTACCGCATGCTCCGCGACCTCAGCCGGATCGGGCTGCCCACGGTGGACCCGGTCGGCGTGGTCTGCGGGCGGCAGGCCCCCGACGGCGAGGAGATCGAGCCGGCGCTGCTCACCCGGCATCTGAAGTACTCGCTGCCCTACCGCTCGCTGTTCTCGCACGGGTTGCGCGCGGACAGCCTGCCCCGGCTGATCGACGCGCTGGTGGTGCTGCTCGTGCGGCTGCACCTGGCCGGGTTCTTCTGGGGTGACGTGTCGCTGTCGAACGTGCTGTTCCGGCGCAGCGCAGGCGAGTTCACGGCCTACCTCGTCGACGCGGAGACCGGCGAGCTGCACCCCGAGCTGAGCGAGGGACAGCGCAACTACGACCTCACGGTGGCCTACGAGAACCTGTACGGCGAGCTCCTCGACCTGCAGGCCGGCGAGCTGCTCGACCAGACCGTGGACCCGGACACGATCGTCGAGCGGGTCCGGGACAGGTACGAGGCGTTGTGGGCCGAGCTCACCGGCAGCGAGGAGTTCAGCGTGAACGAGATGTGGCGCATCGAACGGCGCATCGAACGGCTCAACGAGCTCGGCTTCGACGTCGACGAGCTCGACATCGTCACCGACTGGGACGGGTC
Source organism: Nocardioidaceae bacterium (assembly GCA_035699065.1). GTDB lineage: Bacteria > Actinomycetota > Actinomycetes > Propionibacteriales > Nocardioidaceae > Nocardioides_C. Next base: position 9,193 of record DASSBE010000090.1, on the reverse strand, counting down.
GACCGTGCGGCTGCAGCCCCGGGTGGTCGAGGCCGGCCACCACGCACGCGAGCTGCAGGGCCTGACCGGGCTCGACGTCGAGGACAACCAGGCACGGCGGCTGCTCAACGACATCTCCAGCTACGCCGCGCACTTCGGGCTCAGCGGCGAGGACCGCACGATCGTCGCGCACCAGTGGCTGAACAAGGTCTACGAGCCGGTCACCAAGATGGTCCCCGAGACGCTGCGCGGCAGGCTCGAGCCCGCCGAGATCTTCCACGAGATCCTCGAGCACCGCTGGTTCCTCTCGGAGAAGGCCGGCCGGGAGGTCGACATCACCGACACCGCCCGGTCCTACATCGACACGGTGCTCGCCGAGCGGCCGGAAGAGGCCATCACCGCCGGCGACGACCCGGACCTGCTGATGCCCCGCGTCCCCGACTCCCGTTGAGCCGCGGCTCAACGGGGAAGGGTCAGAACGTGCCGCGTTTCCCGGCGATCGCGTAGAGCGTCACCGACGCCGCGACCCCGGCGTTGAGCGACTCCAGGGAGTTCACCATCGGGATCGACACGATCTGGTCGCAGGTCTCTGCCACCAGCCGGGACAGCCCCTTGCCCTCGGAGCCGACCACGACGACCAGCGGCCCGTCGGCGAGGTCCAGCGCGGGCAGCGACACGTCGCCGTCCGCGGCCAGGCCGATCACCATGCAGCCGGCGTCCTGGTAGGCCTTCAGCTGACGGGTCAGGTTCACCGCCTGGGCGACCGGCACCCGTGCCGCGGCGCCGGCCGAGGTCTTCCACGCGGACGCGGTCATCCCGGCCGCGCGACGCTCGGGGACCAGCACGCCGTGCGCACCGAACCCCGCCGCGGACCGCACGACCGCACCCAGGTTGCGCGGATCGGTCACCGAGTCGAGCGCCACGATCAGCGCCGGCTCCTTGGCCTCGGCGGCGCGGTCGAGGAGGTCGTCGGGGTGCGCGTACTCGTAGGCCGGAACCTTCGCGGCGAGCCCCTGGTGCACGGCGCCCTGGGTCAGCCGGTCCATCTCGTTGCGGGGCACCTCGAGCACCGAGAGCCCCCGTTCGGCGGCGAGCCGAAACGCCTCGCGCAGCCGGCCGTCGCGCTCGGCGCCCTCGGCCACGTAGATGGTGGTCACCGGCATCTGCGCGCGCAGCGCCTCCACCACCGAGTTGCGCCCGGCGATCCACTCGGAGTCACCCGGCTTCGACTGCCGCTTCGGGCGGGCAGCACGCGACCGCTCGACCTTCTTGCGCTCCTTGAAGACCTTGTGGCCCTCGCGGTCCTTGGCCTTCGGCGTCGGGCCCTTGCCCTCGAGGCCACGACGGACCCGGCCGCCGGACCCCACGGTGGGGTTGCCCTTGCCGGTCTTCTTGATCGCCCCGCGACGCGAGGAGTTGCCTGCCATGAGTTTCCTTAGGTTGCCGACTTGTCAGGGTGTGTGGCCCCCATAGGGGCACCACCCCCTGACAAGTGGGGGGTCAGAGGGACCACTGGGGTCCTTGCGGGGTGTCCTCGAGCTCGATCCCGGCCTCCTTGAGCCGGTCCCGGATCGCGTCCGCGGCCGCGAAGTCCTTCGCCGCCCGCGCCGTGGCCCGCTCCTCGAGCAGTCCGGCCACCAGCGACGACACCGCGGCCGACAGCTTGGCGTCCGAGCCCGACGACGCGGCGGCCCAGTGCGGGTCGAGCGGGTCGATCCCGAGTACGTCGAGCATGGCACGCACCGAGGCCGCGATCGAGGCCACCTCCGCATGGGCGCCCTCGGTGATCGCCTTGTTGCCGTCGCGGACCGCGTCGTAGAGCACACCGACCGCGGTCGACGTACCCAGGTCGTCGTCCATCGCCGCCGCGAACGCCGCCGGCCACGACCCGACGGGGACCTCGCCCACCAGCGACCCGGCGCGCGCGAGGAACCCCTCGATCCGTCCGAACCCGGCCGCGGCCTCGGAGAGCGCCTCGTAGGAGAACTCCACGTGCGAGCGGTAGTGCGCCGCGATCATGTAGAACCGCAGCTCGATCGCGCGCACCCGCTCGAGCACCACCGGGATCAGCAGCGAGTTGCCGAGCGACTTGCTCATCTTCTCGCCGGCGGTGGTGATCCACGCGTTGTGCAGCCAGTAGCTGGCGAACCCGAACCCGGCCGCCCGCGACTGGGCCTGCTCGTTCTCGTGGTGCGGGAACCGCAGGTCGACGCCCCCGCCGTGGATGTCGAACGTCGACCCGAGGTACTTCAGCGCCATCGCCGAGCACTCGATGTGCCAGCCCGGGCGGCCGGGGCCCCACGGCGAGGGCCAGGCCGCGGTCGCCGGCTCGGTCTCCTTCTTGTAGCCCTTCCACAGCGCGAAGTCGCGCGGGTCCCGCTTGCCGCGGGGGTCCGCGTCCTCGGCGGCCTCCATCTCGTCCACGCGCTGCCCGGACAGCTCGCCGTACGGCGACCACGAGGACACGTCGAAGTAGACGTCGCCGGACCCGTCCCCGGCGGCGTAGGCGTGCCCGCGCGTGATCAGCCGGGAGATCAGCTCGATCATCTCCGGGATGTGCCCGGTCGCCGCCGGCTCGTAGGTGGGCGGCAGCACGTTCAGCGTGTCGTAGGCCCGGTCCAGCTCACGCTTCATGCAGTAGGCGAGGTTGTACCAGGGCCGGCCCTGCTCCGCGGACTTGACCAGGATCTTGTCGTCGATGTCGGTGATGTTGCGGATGAACGTCACGTCGTACCCCGACGCCGTCAGCCACCGCCGCAGCACGTCGAAGTTCACGCCGGAGCGGACGTGGCCGACGTGCGGCTCGGACTGCACCGTGAGCCCGCACAGGTAGACCCCCGCCCGCCCTTCCTCGAGGGGAACGAAGTCGCGGACCTCGCGGGTCGCGGAGTCGTACAGCCGCAGGGTCGTCGGGTTCTGGGTCACCCGGCAATCCTAACGATGCGGGGGTGTACGACGGACGCCCCGATGCGGCAGAGTGCACACACACGTATCGGGACGTGAGAAATCGGGGATTGTCATGACATGTCGAACCACCCGTCGCGGGGCCGTCGTCGCCGCCGCGACCTCGCTCCTCCTGGCCGCCACCGGCACCCTCGCCGGGTCACCCGCCGTCGCGAAGGACACGCCACCCGCGCCACACCACGTGCGCTTCACCGAGTGGGACTTCAGCGACGGCGACCCCGGCGGCACCTACACCGGTACGACGGACACGGCCGGTGCGCTGAGGTTGGCCGACGCGGGCACGAGCACCCGTGACTACGACGACCCGCACGACGACGTGGACCTGACGACGGCCTACGACGTCGGGAGCTGGGTCTCGCCCGACGTACGCCCCGGCTTCGGGCTGACCGAGCTGGTCGCCTCCTGGAACGCCGACACCCCCGACGGGACCTGGGTCGAGGTCGCGGTGCAGGGCCTCGCGGACACCGGCGCGACGTCGAAGTGGTACGTGCTCGGCCGCTGGTCCGAGGACGACACCGGCTTCCACCCGACCTCGGCGGGGAGCCAGAGTGACGACCTGGCCCGGGTCGCGATCGACACGCTGGTCACCGGCGCGGACCGGTCGCTGGTCAGCTATCACGTGAAGGTCTCGCTGCTGCGCGAGGTCGGCACCTCCGTCTCGCCGACCGTGGACATGGTCGGGGCGATGGCCTCGCGGATCCCGGAGCTGAAGAAGATCCCGGCCTCGCCGACCACGATGACCCGCGACGTGGTGCTCGACGTGCCGACGTACTCCCAGGAGGTGCACCTCGGCGACTACCCGCAGTGGGACGGCGGTGGCGAGGCGTGGTGCTCACCCACGTCGACCTCGATGGTGGTCGGCTACTGGGACCGCGGGCCGAGCGAGGCGGACCTGGCCTGGATCCCGGCCGACCACCCGGACCGGCAGGTCGACTACGCCGCGCGGTACACCTACGACTACAACTACGACGGCGCCGGCAACTGGCCGTTCAACACCGCCTACGCCGCCCGGTTCGGGCTGGAGGCGTTCGTGACCCGGCTGCGCAGCCTGGCCGAGGCCGAGCAGATGATCAAGGCCGGCATCCCGGTGGTCGTGTCCGCCTCGTTCAAGGAGAGCAAACTCGACGGCGCCGGCTACGGCACCAACGGCCACCTGCTGACCATCGTCGGCTTCGAGAAGGACGGCGACGTGGTGGTCAACGACCCGGCCTCGCACCTGATCCCGAGCGACGACGAGGTGCGGGTGACCTACGACCGCGCGCAGTTCGAGAACGCCTGGATCGGCCACACCGGCGGGATCAGCTACCTGATCCACCCCGAGTCGGTCCCGTTGCCGGACGCCCCCGCGGAGGCCAACTGGTGAGGGCGGCGTTCTGGGTCGTCGCGGCGTTGTGGCGTTTGAGCACTGGAGTGACCGATGGTGGCTAGAGTTCTCCCGTGCGCCTTCCCCGTACCTTCCTCGCCGCCGCGCTGACCGCGGTCCTCGTCGGCCCGCTGTGCAGCACGCCCGCCGACGCGGCACCGGCGCGCCGGATCGACTACCAGCAGTGGGACACCCGCGCCCAGCTGACACAGGGCCGGCTCGCCGGCCTCCGGGTCGCCCGCGGCAGGCTGCGGATCGCGCAGCCGGTGGGCCACCGCCGCTACGCCGACCCGTACGGCGGGACCCGGCGCAGCTACGACTTCGGCCGGTGGACCTCACCGTGGACCGCACCGGGCTTCGGGCTGACCGAGCTGGTGCCGTCCTGGGACGTGACCACCCGTGGCGACGCCTGGGTGCAGGTCGAGGTCCGCGGGGTCAGCGAGACCGGCCAGCGCAGCAGCTGGGACACCCTCGCCCGCTGGGCGCCCGGTGACCGGACCGTGCGCCGGACCAGCCTGGGTCAGCAGAGCGACGACCTCGCGCGTGTCGCGGTGGACACCTGGAAGTCGAACTTCAGCATGGAGTTCCGGTCCTGGCAGCTCCGGCTGACCCTGTACCGGCGCAGCGGCACCCGCGGCACACCGTTCGTGGACACGATCGGCGCGATGAGCTCGAACCTGCCGGTGGTCGACGACGTCCGCACCTCGCGGCCCGGCGTCGCCCGCGGGATCACCCTGCCGGTACTTCGGTACTCCCAGATGATCCACGCCGGCGACTACCCGCAGTACGGCAACGGCGGCGAGGCCTGGTGCTCGCCCACGTCGACGTCGATGGTGCTCGGCTACTACCGCCGGCTGCCCGGGGCCACGGAGTACGCCTGGGTCCGGAGCCCGCACCGCAACCGGTTCGTCGACCATGCCGCGCGGATGACCTACGACTACGCCTACCGCGGCACCGGCAACTGGTCGTTCAACACCGCCTACGCCGCCCAGCACGCCGACCACGCGTTCGTCACCCGGCTGCGCAACCTGCGTGAGGCAGAGCGCTTCATCAAGGCCGGCATCCCGGTCGTCGCCTCGGTCGCGTTCGGCCGCGGTGAGCTCGACGGGGCACCGATCAGCTCCACCAACGGGCACCTGATGGTGATCGTGGGCTTCACCCGGGCCGGCGACGTGGTGGTCAACGACCCCGCAGCCCGCCGCAACCGGGGCGTACGCCGAACCTACGACCGCGGCCAGTTCGAGGACGCGTGGCTGCCGTCGTCGGGCGGCCTGGCCTACATCATCCGCACCGGCCAGAAGCTCCCCGCGGGCAGCCCCGGCAACTGGTGATGCGCCGCATCGTCTACCGGGGCTGGTCCTCCGGGGCCGAGCTGGACCTGGGCACCCACGACGGCACCGGTACGACGGACGCCGGGCTGGTGATGCGGGGCGCCACGTCGACCCGCGCCTACACCGACCCGCACCGAGACGACCGGACCCGCACCTACGAGCAGGCGACCTGGACCTCACCCGTCGTCTCCGCCGACTTCCCGGTGACCGAGCTGATCGCCTCCTGGAACGCACGCACACCAACCGGCTGCTGGCTCGAGGTGGAGGTTGCCGCGACCCTCGACGACGGCAGCCGGACACCGTGGTTCGTGCTGGGCCGGTGGGCCGAGACCGACGAGGAGATCCTGTCCACCACGGTGCCCGCCCAGGGCGACGAGCGGGCTGAGGTGGCGTTCGACATCGTGGTCGCCAAGACCCCCCGCACCCTCGCGTCGTACCGGCTGCGGGTGAACCTGCTGCGGCGTCCCGGCCTCGGCGACGGGCCGACGGTCAGCCATGTCGGGGCGATGGCCTCGAACGTGCCGACCGGGCAGCCGGTGCCACGCTCGGCCGGCGGCGGCGCGGAGGGGATCGTGCTCGACGTGCCGGCCTACTCCCAGCAGGTGCACCGGGGCGAGTACCCGCAGTGGGACAGCGGCGGCGAGTCGTGGTGCTCCCCGACCTCGACGACGATGGTGCTCGGGCACTGGGGCCGCGGGCCGTCGCCGGAGGACTACGCCTGGGTGGACGCAGGGTTGCAGGACCGGGTGATCGACCACGCCGCCCGGCACACCTTCGACTACAACTACAAGGGTGCGGGGAACTGGTCGTTCAACACCGCCTACGCCGCGCGGTTCGGGGTCCGGGCCTACGTGACCCGGCTGCGCAGCCTCACCGAGGTGGAGCAGTTCATCAAGGCCGGGATCCCGCTGGTGGTCTCGGTCTCGTTCAAGCAGGACGAGCTCGAGGGCGCCGGCTACGACACCGCCGGCCACCTGCTGACCGTGATCGGGTTCGACCAGGACGGCAACGTGGTCTCGAACGACCCGGCCTCACACGGGCTGCCCAGCAACGACGAGGTGCGCACGACCTACGACCGTGAGCAGTTCGAGAACGCGTGGATGATCCCGACCGGCGGCATCGTCTATGTCATCCACCCGCCCGACGTACCGCTTCCCGAGCCCCCGGCCGAGCCGAACTGGCTGTTCACTCGGCGCTGAAGTCGATCGTGTGCCAGCCGGTGGCCCCGTCGGGGACCACGCCGCGCCGCACGCTGGTCTGCGTGTACCCGGAGCGGTCCGTCGCGCGCACCGCGAGCGTGTGCGACCCGGGCGCGACGTCGAGCGAGGCGGTCCACTGCACCCAGGTGTCGATGCCCGGCACCCGGCCGAGCCGCGCCTTGCGCCACTGCTCCCCGTCGAGGCGGTACTCCACCTTCTCGATGCCGGTGTGCTGGGCCCACGCCGACCCGCCGATGGAGCGTGTGCCGGCCTTCACGTCGGCGCCGCCACGCGGTACGTCGATCCGCGACTGTGTCCGCACCGGGCCCATCTCGCCCCAGCCACGCTCGGTCCAGTACGCCGAGATCTGGTCGAACCGCGTCACCTCGAGGTCCACCAGCCACTTGGTCGCCGAGACGTAGCCGTAGAGTCCGGGCACGATCATCCGGACCGGGAAACCGTGCTCGACCGGCAGCGGCTCACCGTTCATCGCGATCGCGAGCATCGCGTTCCGATCATCGGTGAGTGCGGCCAGCGGGGTGCCACAGGTCCAGTCGTCGTGCGAGGTCTGCAGCACCGCGTCCGCGTCGGGCGAGACACCGAGGTCGCGCAGGATGTCAGCGATCCGCACCCCACTCCACCAGGCGTTGCCGATCAGGTCGCCGCCGACCTCGTTGGACACGCAGCAGATCGTGATCCACCGCTCGGTCAGCTCGCGGGAGACCAGGTCGCGGTAGCGCAGCTCGAGCTCCTGGTCGACCATCCCGTGGATCCGCAGCCGCCACTCGTTCGGGTCGATGGTCGGGATCACCAGCGCGGTGTCGATCCGGTAGAACTCCTCGTTGCCGCTGCGCCACGGCTCGATCCCGGCGACCTCGAGGTTCGCGCCCCGCGGCACCGCGCCGCGACCGACCGGCAGCCGGAGCAGGGCGCGGGCGGCCTCGACGCTGCGCCGGGAGCGGCCGAGGAACTGTCCGGCCAGACCCACCACGACCGCGGCCCCGGCGATCACGCCGGCCCTGATCAGGAACCCGCGCCGCCCCTCGTCGACGTCGGCGGTGCGGCGCTTCGCGAGGTAGTCGACGAGCCAGGACAGTACGACGAGCCAGGTGATCGTGCCGGCGATCACCGGGAGCACGTCGTACGTCGACGACCCCGGCCTGCTCTGCACCGCGAAGAACGCCACCACGCCCATCGCCACGAAGATCAGCTGGGCGGCCACCTGGCTGCGCTGCGCGACAACGCCGGCGATCGACGACAGCACCAGCAGCCCGATGGTGACGCCGGTGACCAGCAGCGGCTTGTCGTACTGTCCCACGACGGAGATCAGCGCCTCCGCCAGCTCACCCGGCGTGTGCTCGATCACCGCCTCGGCGACCGCGAGCAGCGGTGTCGCGCGCAGGGTGAGCAGCATCGTGACGGCATGGCTGACCGCGATCCCAGCCAGGCCGGCGACCAGGCCCGCGAGGGCGTAGTGACGACTGCGCACACCCCTATCGTCGCGCACCGGCGCAAGGCGGCGCCCCGCGGCGGCACGAAGCGCTGCCGATGCGGCATGATCGGGGTGTGACCCAGGCACCACGGATCGGCATCGGCAGCGACGTACACCGCCTCGTCGACGGCATCGAGATGTGGCTCGCGGGGCTCTCCTTCCCGAACGAGCCGCAGGGCCTGCACGGGCACTCCGACGGCGACGTCGCCTGCCACGCCGCGTGCGACGCGTTGTTCTCCGCGGCCGCGCTCGGGGACCTCGGCAGCAACTTCGGCACCGACGAGCCGCAGTGGGCAGGCGCCCGGGGGACGTCGCTGCTCGGCGAAGCGGTACGACGGGTGGAGGCGGCCGGGTTCACGATCGGGAACATCGCGATCCAGGTCATCGGGAACCGGCCGCGGCTCGGCGGACGACGCGCCGAGGCCGAGCACACCCTGTCCTCCGCGGCGGGTGCACCGGTCACCGTCTCGGCCACGACCACCGACGGGCTCGGGCTGACCGGCCGCGGCGAAGGTGTCGCCGCGCTCGCCACCGCCCTGCTGCTGCCGCACGAGCCGACCCGCGACCTCTGACCCGTCGCGGAGGCCCCCGGGACCCCTGCCGAGACCTGCGCGCCGCCGAGTAGTTCGTGACGTTCGACAGGTTTCCGCGCGAGAAAACCTGTCGAACGTCACGAACTACTTCCGCGCACCGGCCCGCGCACCGGCCCGCGGGCCGGCTCGCGGGCCGGCTCAGCGCGGGTGGAAACCAGCCGCCGGTAGGCTCGCCGGCGTGTCCCCAGACCCCCGCACCGCAGTCGTCCTGCTCGCCGCGGGTGCGGGCCGGCGGGTGGGCGCGGAGACCAACAAGGTGCTGCTGCCGCTGG
>DASSBE010000089.1:0-24109 GCA_035699065.1 Nocardioidaceae bacterium | reverse complement strand
GTTCGCCCCGAGTACCACCATGCGATCCGGTGGCGTGCCTGGGGTGCTAGTGAATGTACTCACAAGGATGGCGGCCCGGCTATTGGATCGATCAACGAGTGACCCACGTCTCCTTGGCGGGTGGGTTGCCGGCACGTGATGCCGGGAGGCCACCCGCTTAGCGACCCAGCCCGCCGATTTCGCCCGGAACAGGGCCGCACGCTAAACTCTGCGAGGCCCAGCGCTCGTAGCTCAACGGATAGAGCATCTGACTACGGATCAGAAGGTTGGGGGTTCGAATCCCTCCGAGCGCGCTCACCGCAAAGCCCAGGCAGACCTGCTCTGACCTGGGCTTTTGCGTATCCAGGGCAGTCTGAGCGGTCCCCTCTCGACCCGCCGTCAGACTGATTGCTGCAACGCAGTACCGCAACGATCACCTGTGCGGCCACGATGTCCGGTCGTCAGCCGAGTACGCCGAGCAACTGGTTCAACAGGTTCGCGATCTGGGTAAGGATCGCGTTCAGACCTGTCGGGCCGTCAAGCAACCCGGCCACGGCACACAGCAGGTTGCCAAGCAGGTTCCCGGGGCCCTGCTGAGCCGTGATGTTGAGATGCACGGTGTCGAGATGGACCTGAAGGCCGAGCAGGTCCAGGTCCAGGTCCAGGGGCCCGAGCACCAGATCAAGGATCTGGCAGCTTCCCGTGCTCTGAGCCACGTCCACCGGCAGCGCGATGTTGCTCGTGCCGGAGATGGTTTTGCCAGCGGCGTCCGTGGCACTGCCGGTAAAGGTACCCAGAGCCATCAGCGAGCGTGCCGGCGACCGGTACTGCCCCCGGATCCTGAGCGGGGCGCGGCTTTGCGTTCGCTGACCCGTTCGTTCCGAGCGTTGCGACTTAGATCACATTCTGGATCCTTTCCTTTCGCTCGCCGTGTTACGGCAATCGGAGGAGATGTCTAGCCCTGTGCCCGGTCCCACGCGAGCCCGCTGGCAGGACCGGTTCGACCGGATCGTGACAGAGAGTGCAGCTCGGCTGGTCCACTATTGGGACGTTATCGCGCCACTCGCGACGACGCCCGGGGGCGTACAGGTCGGCCGGGCCTCCCGAATATTCCGTTGACCGGGCGGGCCCGCGAGGGTCAGCGTTTGTCGAGGGGGATCCGGAAGAGACGAGGGTGGTCGGGTGAGCTCTGAGCTGATGGGATCGGTCGGCGTCGGCGCGAGGTTCGCGTCCGGCAGGGCCTCGAAGTGGATCGTGCTGGCGTTCTGGGTCATCGTCCTGGTCGTCGCCTTCTCACCGGCCGGCAAGCTGACCGGCGCGCAGGAGAACGATGCCGTGTCGTGGCTTCCCGGCGATGCCGAGTCGACGCAGGTGCTGCACGACATGAGCCGGTTCCAGTCCAGCGACGAGATCCCGGCTTTGGTGGTCTACGAGCGCCCCGACGGGATCACCTCCGCCGACCTGGCTGCGGTCACCGACCAGGTCGCGCATTTCAACAGCGTCGAGGGCGTCGAGCGTGACGCGATCGGACCGATCCCGTCCGAGGACAAGCAGGCGTTGCAGGTGTTCGTGCCGATCGATGCGGGAAGCGGCGGCTGGGAGTCACTCGGCGACGCGGTCGACACGATGCGCGACATCGCCGCGGACGGCCCCGACGGGTTGTCGGTGCACTTCACCGGCCCCGGTGGCTTCGCCGCCGACTCGGCCGAGGCGTTCGCCGGGATCGACGGGAAGCTGCTCTACTCGGCGATGGTCGTCGTGGTGGTGATCTTGCTGTTCACCTACCGCAGCCCACTGCTGTGGATGCTGCCCGTGTTCTCCTCGCTGGTCGCGCTGCTGGTGGCGCAGGCAGTGATCTATCTCCTCGCGTCCCAGGCCGGCCTGACCGTGAACGCCCAGACCGCCGGCATTCTCACCGTGCTCGTGTTCGGCGCGGGCACCGACTACGCACTGCTGCTCGTGGCGCGCTACCGGGAAGAGCTCCGCCGGCACGAGGACCGACACGAGGCGATGGCCTTCGCCCTGCACCGGTCCGGTCCGGCGATCTTCGCCAGCGGTGCGACGGTGATCGCGGGCATGCTGTGCCTGCTCGCGGCCAGCATGAACTCGACCCAGGGCCTCGGGCCGGTCGCCGCGATCGGGGTGGCCGTCGCCCTCTGCGTGATGCTGACGCTGCTGCCGGCGTTGCTGGTGATCTTCGGCCGCTGGATGTTCTGGCCGCTGCGCCCGTCGTACGGCTCGGCCGACCACACCCAGACCGGGATCTGGGCCAGGGTGGGCCGACGGATCGCACGGCGCCCCCGGATGACCTGGGTGGTCACGTCGGTGGTGCTGGCGATCGCCGCGCTCGGCGTCTTCTCGCTCAACGCCGACGGGTTGGCCAACAAGGACACCTTCTACGGCACACCGGACTCGGTGGTCGGTGAGCAGGTCCTCTCCGAGCACTTCCCCGCCGGCTCCGGGCAGCCCGTGGTGGTCGTGGCCGACGCGGACCGGGCGGCGGCAGTTCGTACGGCGTTCGCCCGCACCGACGGAATCGTCGCGGTGACCGAACCACGGGTCGACGGGGGAGTGGCCTACCTGGAGGGCACCCTGGCCGACGCACCGGACAGCCAGGCCGCGAAGGACACGGTCGACCGGGTGCGCGAAGCGGTCCATGGCGTTCCGGACGCGCACGCGCAGGCCGGTGGTGGCACCGCGATCGTGCTCGACACGCTGCGTGCTGCCGTGCACGACAACAAGGTGATCATTCCGCTCGTGCTGGTGGTGGTCTTCCTGATCCTGGCGCTCCTGCTGCGTGCGCTGGTGGCGCCGCTGGTGCTGATCGGCACCGTGGTGCTCTCGTTCATGGCGGCACTCGGCCTCAGTGCCCTGCTGTTCAAGCACGTCTTCGGGTTCGCGGGAGCCGACGCGTCCCTGCCGCTGTTCGTCTTCGTGTTCCTGGTCGCACTCGGCATCGACTACAACATCTTCTTGATGACGCGGGTGCATGAGGAGGCGAAGGTGCTCGGCACCTATCGCGGCGCCCTGCTCGGTCTGGCCGCCACGGGTGGCGTGATCACCTCGGCCGGACTGGTGCTCGCGGGCACCTTCGCCGTGCTCGGCACATTGCCCGTGGTGACGTTCGCGGAGATCGGCATCGCCGTCGCGCTCGGGGTCCTGCTCGACACGATCATCGTGCGCGCCGTGCTGGTCACGGCGCTGAATCTCGACCTCGGCCGGCACATGTGGTGGCCGAGCGCCCTCTCCCGGCCGCGCATCCACCCGGCGCAGCCCGGGGCTCCTCGGCGCGAGGACGACGTACCCGTCGGTTGAGCTGGGGCCCCGGAGCGTCCACACCCGTCTCGTCGCCCACATCCGGTGACGGTGCGGTAACGCTTGGTTAACGAACGATAACGGCGAGCGTGAGGTCGTTTGCGCGCGCACGTGTCCCGCGTCACGTTGGAAGGGACCCATCAGCAACCGGAACGGAGAGCCACCCATGCTCACCATTACCGAGACTGCACGAGACCTGGTCCGGAAGATCCCGAACCAGCCCATGCTGCCGACGACCGCCGGCCTGCGGATCTTCTGCCGCCAGAACCAGGACGGTTCACTGACCGTGAAGGCGGAGAAGAAGCCCCGCGAGGGCGACCAGGTGCTCGACTACGACGGCGCCCGCATCTTCCTCGGCGAACGAGCCGCCCCCTCGCTGAAGGACAAGGTCCTCGACGCGCTGCTCGACGACTCCGGCCGGATCCAGTTCGTGCTCACCGCTGTCCAGCGCGAGGCCGCCGCCTGAGTCGACCGGTCAGCGCAGCGGGTTGAACGGGGCGAGCTCCGCCGGGGCGGCGCCGGTCGTGATCTGCTCCGCGAGGAGCTGGCCGGTCGCCGGGCCGAGCGTGATCCCCCACATGCCGTGGCCACCAGCGGCGAAGACTCGCGGGGACCGCGTGGCACCGATCAGCGGGAGCCCGTCGGGGGTGCACGGCCGCGCGCCGACCCACTCGTCCTCGCGCGCGTCGAGGTCGGCGCCGCGCAGCAGCGGGCGGGCCGCGTCGGTGATCGCGTCGATCCGGCGTAGGTCGAGCGCCGCGTCGGGGGACCGGAACTCCATCATCCCGGCGATCCGCAGGCGGCCGCCGACGGGCGTGCAGGCGACACGCTGCGCCGGGAAGTACACCGGTCCGTGCGGCACGTGCTCGATCGGCACGCTGAAGCTGTAGCCGCGGCCGGCCTGCACGAGGGTCCGCACCCCGAACCGTCGGGCGAGGTCACCGAGCCAGGCGCCGGTCGCGAGCACCACCGCGTCGTACGCCTCACCGTTGACCTCGACGAACGGATCGCGGTCGGTGAGCTCGGTGACCCTGACTCCGGACACGATCCGCCCGCCACGGGCCCGGACCGCGTCGGCCAGCGCGTGCACGTACTCACCGGGGTTGATGAACCGCTGGTCGTGCAGCTGGATCGCGGCACCGACCTCGTCGGACAGCGATGGCTCGATCTCACGGGCGTCGTCACCGGAGAGTACGTCGAACTCGATCCCCTGACCCGCCCGGTGGATGTGCTCGATCTCCTCGAGCAGGGTGCTGCGCTCCTCGGCGGAGCGGTACGCCGCGAGGAACGACTTGGCCTCATGCGTCGGGGCCGCCACGCCGCCCTCACCGAGAGCGTCGAACGCGGCGAGCGAGCGCCGGTTGATCGGCACCAGCGCGTGCATCGCATTCTCCCAGCGGCGTGCGGTGCTGTTGCGGGCGAACCGGGTGAGGAAGGACAGCAGGCGCGGGTTCGCGGTCGGCGGCACGTAGACCGGCGAGGACGCGCTGAGCACCGCCTTGACGCCGTACTTCAGGACGGCGGGCTCGGGCAGCGGGGTGCTGATCCCGGGCGTGAGCCAGCCGGCGTTGCCCCAGGAGGAGCCGGCGGCGACCCCCTCGCGGTCCAGGACGGTGACCTGGACGCCGCGCTCCTGGAGGAACCAGGCGGTGGCGAGGCCGACCATGCCGGCACCGACGACGGCGACGTTGCGGGGAGACGTGTGCTGAACCATACCTACGATGATGCGCCGGTTCGATCGCCAGGTCATGGTCTTGTGGCACACACGAACCGCGGTTGCGTTGTGACCAGGGCACAATGGCGGCATGGTCACCGCCCTCGACGTCGTCACCTCTGTGGGGCCTTCGGTGTTCCACGTCCTCGTGCCCGGAGACACCTCCGCGGAGGTCGCCGACATCTTCCTCGCCGAACCGGGGCACGACAGCGTCGGTGAGCGCGGCGACCTCGTCCTCGGCGTCGGGTTCGGCACCGCCGACGCGTACGACGCCGTGCACCTGCTCCAGCGCTGCCGGGACACCGGCGCCTCCGGACTGGTGCTGCGTGAGACCACCGCCGGCGACCCGGACGTGCGGCTCGCCGCCGAGCGGCACGGGATGCTCCTGGTCGGCCTCCGCGAGGAGCTGAGCTGGGCCCACGTGGTGTGGATGCTGCGCGGCGTGGTCGACCGGGCGGCGGCACCGGGCTCCCCGGCCGCCGGAGACGCCGGCGTGCACAACGACCTGTTCGTGCTCGCCGACGCGGCGGCCGCCATCGTCGACGCCCCGGTCACCATCGAGGACAACCTCTCCCGCGTGCTCGCCTACTCCTCGGGACAGAGCCGGACCGACACCGCGCGGGTGTCCACGATCGTCGGCCGCCGTGTCCCGCCCGAGGTCGTCGCGCACTACCGGGCACGCGGAGTCTTCCGGCGGCTGGCGCGGTCCAGCGAGCCGTTCCTGATCCCCGAGGGCGCGGACGGGACCCTGCCACGGCTGGTGGTCCCGGTCCGCGCGGGCGACGAGTGGCTGGGGTCGATCTGGGCGGTGGTCTCGGGTCCTGTCTCCGAGGAGGTCACCGCGGAGCTGCGCAACGCCGCAGGCGTCCTGGCGCTGCACCTGCTCCGGTTGCGCGCTCAGGCCGACGTGGCGCGGCGCAACAGCGTGGAGCGGATCCGGGCAGCGATCCGGCACTTCACGCCCGGCACCCTCCAGGGCCTTTCGCTGCCGGCCGGCCCGTGGCGAGTGGTCGCCCTTTCGGCGCCGGCCACCGAGACCGACGTGCGCCAGCAGATCGACCTGTGGGCCGCCATCTGTCGCCGCTACTCGTGGGCCGATCCGTTGCTGGCCGACATGGACGGCACCGTGTTCGCACTCGTCACCGACGGCGCCACGCCGGGCTCCTGGACCTGGCTGAGGCGGCTGGTCGAGAACGCGCACCGCGACGACCCGTCCCTGCGAGCGGCGGCCGGGTCACCGGCACCGAGCCTGGCCGAGCTCCCGAGATCACGCGCCGGCGCGGCGGAGCTGCTCGCGCTCACCGCCACGGACGGCCCGGCGGTGGCCGAGTTCGACACCGCCTGGGTGCCGCTGACCATCCATCGCGCCACCGGGGCGCTCGACCTGGGCGGGCTCGGCGGCCCGGTCACCGAGCTGCTCGAGCACGACCGCGACCGTGGCACCGCCTACGTCGAGACGCTGCGGGCGTGGCTGGCCTACCCGGGCGAACCGCAACGCGCGGCGGGCGAGCTGCACGTGCACCCGAACACGCTGCGGCACAGGATGAAGCGGCTGGCCGAGGTGATCGAGCTGGACCTGCGCGACCCGCGCCAGCGGCTGGCCCTCCAGCTGCAGCTCGAGGCGGCGTCGCGCCGCGGCTAGCGTGTGGGGATGCGGATGTTCGTGGCGCTCGTGCCCTCGCCCGGCGCGCTCGAGGACCTCGCCGAGTTCCTGGGTCCGCGGCGGGAGGCCGAGCCCGGGTTCCGGTGGACGGTCGAGGAGCAGTGGCACGTCACGCTGGCGTTCATGGCGCAGGTCCCCGAGCGTCGGCTCGACGACCTTGCCGCCCGCCTGGAACGTGCCGCCGCCCGTCGTACCGCTTTCGACGTCAAGGTCAGCGGCGGAGGTGCCTTCCCGAACCCGGCACGGGCGAAGGTGCTCTACGCGGGCGTCGATGCCGGCGCGCACGCCGAGGAGCTGAGCCGGCTGGCGACCGGTGCCCGCGCGGCGGCGAACAAGGCCGGTGCCGAGACCGGCGGCGGAAGGTTCCACCCGCACCTGACGCTGGCGCGGCTCGGTCGGCCGGTGGAGGCGACCCGGTGGGTGCGCGTGCTCGAGTCGTACGACGGACCGGGCTGGTGTGCCGGGGAGATCGCGCTGATCGAGTCCCATCTCGGCGAGGGTCCACGGCGCCGGCCACGCTACGAGGTGGTCGGCACGTTCCCGCTCAGGCGAGGATGACCTCGAGCCCCTTCGCCCGGAGCGCGTCGACCGTTGCCGGGTCCGCGTCGGTGTCGGTGACCAACCTCCGCACCGCGTCCACGTCGCAGATCCGGGCGAACGAGCGGCGGCCCAGCTTCTCCGCGGCGGCCACCACCGTGACCTCGGTGGCCTGCTCCACCATCAGAGTGTTGATGCTGGCCTCGCCCTCGTGGAAGCAGGAGGCACCGCTCTGTGCGGTGAAGCCGTCCACACCGAGCATCAGATGGTCCAGCCAGAGCTCGTGCAGCACGGTGTGTGCCAGCGGCCCGACGAGCTCGTAGGACTGCGGCCGGGCCACCCCGCCGAGGGACACCGTGCGGATGTGCGGGCGAAGCACCATCTCGGTGGCGATGTTGAGGGCGTTGGTGACCACCGTGAGCGCAGGTCGCACCTGCGACGAGCCGAGGTCGGCCCGTCCCGCGAGACGCCGCGCGGTCGCGGAGGTCGTCGTGCCCCCGTTGAAGCCGACCACTTGGCCGGGGGTGACCAGGTCGGCCGCCACCGCCGCGATCCGTTCCTTGGTGGAGTCGTCGCCGCCGCCGCGGTAGCGCACCGGCAGGTTGTAGGCCACCGAGGCCGCGACCACCCCGCCGTGGGTGCGGGTGACCAGCTGCTGGCTGGCGAGCGTGGTGAAGTCGCGGCGGACGGTGGCCTCAGACACGCCGAGCAGCGCGGACGCCTCGGTGACCGAGAGCCGGCCGTCCTCGGCGAGCCGGTCGAGCAGCTGCCGCAGTCGCCAGGACCGGTCGCCACCGCGGGGAGCGCCCGGCAGCTCCTCCACGTCGGTCACTTGACGCCGCCCGCGGTCAGTCCCGCCACCAGCCGGCGCTCGATGAGCGCGAACAGGATCACCACGGGGACGATACCGACGATCGAGACGCCGAAGACGTACTGCCAGGACGTGGAGTACTGGCCGACGAACTTGGTCAGCGCCACCGACAGCGGCTGGTTCTCGGCGGTGGTCAGGATCACCAGGCTGGCCGCGAACTCGTTCCAGCACGCCACGAACGTGAAGATCACCGCGGTGACGATGCCCGGCCAGACCAGCGGGAGGGTCACCCGGCGCAGGGTCTGCAGCCGGCTGGCGCCGTCGAGTGCCGCGGCCTCGTCGATCTCCTTCGGGACACCGGCGAAGAACGAGTGCATGATCCAGACCGCGAAGGAGAGGTTGAACGCCGCGTTGACCAGGATCATCGCCAGCCAGGTGTCGTTGATCCCGACGCTGAAGAACTCCCGGAACAGGCCGGCCGCGAGCACCGTGGGCTGGAGCATCTGGGTGACCAGCACCAGCAGCAGGAACGCGAGCCGCCCGGGGAACCGGTTGCGCGCGGTGTAGTAGGCGGCCGGCATCGCGACCGCGAGCACCAGCAGCGTCGCGCACACCGAGATCACGATCGTGCTCACCATGTTGTAGGGCAGCGGGGTCTCCGGCGTGCTCCACATGTCGATGAAGTTCTCCGGGTGCCACTCCTCGGGCAGGTACGTCGGAGGCACCCGGAGGATCTCGGCACGCGACTTGAACGCGCCGATGATCATGATCAGGTAGGGGAACAGGAAGAACAGCGCGACCGCGAAGCCGGCCAGGCTCAGCAGCCAGCGGGGGGTGCGGGTACGACGCACGCTCGCCATGCCTCAGTCCTCCCTCATCGGGCGCACCACGCGCAGGTAGACCAGGATGATCACCAGCACGAGCAGGAAGTTGACCACGCTCAGGGCGCTGGCCGTGTCGACCTGGCGGTCCGCCCGGATGAACTTGAAGATCAGCGTGGTGGTGGTGTCGACGTCGTAGCCGGGGATGCTGCCGGTCATCGTGAACAGGATCGGTAGCGAGTTGAAGACGTTGATGATGTTGATGATCGTGGCCACCGCCAGCGCCGGCCGCAGACTCGGCAGGACCACGTTCCGGTAGCCGCGCCACGGGCCGGCGCCGTCGACCTCGGCCGCCTCCAGGATCTCCTCGGGGATCGCCTGGAGCCCGGCGAGGAGGGTGTAGGTCGTGAACGGCAGGGAGACGAAGATCGCCGTGCCCATCGACACAGCGAAGGCCGGGATCGTGGTCTTCGTGAACCCGAACGGCTCGTCGAGGACGCCGAGGTCGACCAGCGCGTGGTTGATGATCCCGTAGAACGGGTCGAGGCCGTAGTAGAAGACGATCGAGGTCATCACCACGCTCGAGGCCCACGGCACGATCACCGCCATCCGGACCAGGCGCCGTCCCGGGAAGGCCTTGTCCAGCAGCTGCGCGAGTGCCAGTGAGATCAGCACCGTCAGCGCGACGACACCGACCACCCACACGACGGTGTTGACGAGGACCCGGGGCAGGGCGTCGAACTCCAGCAGCCGCTGGTAGTTCTCGAAGCCGGCCGGGCCCCGGTCGGTGCCGAACTCGGACAGGTCACGCAGTGAGGTCCAGACCATGTAGCCGGCCGGGAAGAGCACGATCGCGGCGATCAGCAGCAGTGTCGGTGTGATCCACGGCAGCGCGGCTACCAGCGATCGCCTCTTCCCGGACGGCATGGTCGTTCGGTCCCTTCGTCGCCCTGGTCAGGAAGCCTCGTCGGCCTTCGCCTGGATGGCCTTCAGCACCTCGGCCGGGTCCTTGCCCTGCCCGATCTGACCGATCAGGGTCTGGAACGCGCCCTGGGTGGCGGACCAGGCCGTGTTGGTGCTCGGGTAGAACTGGGCGTCGGGCAGTGCGTCGAGGAACACCTGCATGTCCGGGTTGTCCATCTGCTCGGCCGCGGACTTGGTGACCGGCAGAAAGTTCTCCTTGGTCACGAAGTTCGTGTAGACGTCGGTGGAGTAGAAGTAGTCGAGGAACTTGGTGATCGACTCCTGCTTGTCGCCGTCGTTCTTGAACGCCATCAGGTGGTCGGCCACGCCGAGCGTCACCGGGGAGCCGTCCTTGGTCGGGATCGGCGCCAGCTCGTAGTTGAGCTCGGGGTTCTCCGTCTCGATCTGGCCCACGGTCGGCGGGAGCGCCTCGATGAACCCGATCTTGCCCTGGACGAACACGTTGATCAGCGGGGTGCGGTCGGTGGCACCCGGGTTGTCCTGGGTGGCGCCCTCGTCGATCATCTTCTTCATGAACGACACCGCCTCGACGGCCTCCGGAGTGTCGACGGTGATCTTGTCGCTGTCACCCCAGCTCGCGCCGTTGCCGAAGGCCCAGATCGAAGTCTCGGCCTGCGCCTCCTCGCTGCCGAGCGGCATCCCGTAGCCGCTCACGCCGCCACCGAGCTCGCTGACCTTCTTCGACGCGGCGAGCAGCTCGTCCCAGGTCTTGGGAGCCTCGGTGACGCCGGCCTTGTCCATCAGGTCCTTGTTCATGAACAGCGTCCGCGCCGAGGCGATCAGCGGCAGGCCGTACTGCTCGCCGTCGATCGAGGCGTTCTCGACGAAGGTGTCCTGGAAGTCCGCGAGCGTGTCGTCGGAGAGCACGTCGCTCGCCGGGTAGAGCAGGTCGTCGGCCGCGAAGCCCGCGAACGCGTCGATGTTGAGGATGTCGGGGGCGTCGCCGGACTGCACCTTCGTCCGGATCACGTCGTTGATGTTGTCCCACGACTGCACCTCGAGCTTGACGCTGACGTCGGAGTTCTCGGCCTCGAAGTCCTTGATGATGCCTTCCCACAGGCCCTTGGTGTTGTCGCTGTACGACGGCACCAGGAGGTTCAGCGTCTGGCTGCCGCCCTCCGACCCGCCGCCGCTGTCGCCGCCGAAGCCGCAGGCGCTCGCGGCCAGGCCGAGGCCCAGCACGACGGCGCCGACGCGGAACGTCCTTC
The DNA here is from genome assembly GCA_035699065.1 of Nocardioidaceae bacterium. Lineage (GTDB taxonomy): Bacteria > Actinomycetota > Actinomycetes > Propionibacteriales > Nocardioidaceae > Nocardioides_C. Next base: position 13,077 of record DASSBE010000089.1, on the reverse strand, counting down.
TCGTGCTCTTCACGATTCTTCCGCCTCTCCTCGGCGCGTAAGGACACCGAGCAATGATTGGTTGCGCGTGAATACGTCATGATCCACGCATGATCCTTCAGGTGTGACGCCGATCATGGAACGAGTACACCGCTCAGGTCAAGGGCCTGTGACAGGTCTCGTGACTGATTCTGACTGATCCACGCTGAATCTTGACAGTTTCAATCTTCCTGGCTCATGCTCGTGACAACCGAACGGAAGGGCGACGACCGCAATGAGCACTGGAGCACCCGAGACCCACCTGGCGGCCGAGATCGCGACCCAGCCGCAGGACTGGGTCCACGCCGGGACGACGGCGCGCGAGCACGCCGCCCTGCTGCCCACGCACGGCGAGCGGGTCGCAGTGATCGGCTGCGGAACGTCGCTCTACATGGCGCAGGCGTTCGCGGAGCTCCGGGAGCGTGCGGGCCAGGGCCTCACCGACGCCTGGCCGGCCAGCGAGCACCGCCTCGAGCGCGGCTACGACCGGGTGCTCGCGATCACCCGGTCCGGCACCACCACCGAGGTGATCGGAGTGCTCGAGCAGTGGGCCGACAAGGTGCCGACCACGGTGGTCACCGCCACCGCGGGCTCCCCGGTGGTGAACCTCGCCGACGCGATCGTCACCCCGGAGCTCGATGAACAGTCGGTGGTGCAGACCAGGTTCGCGACCGGCACGCTTGCCCTGCTGCGCAGCCATCTCGGCGAGGACTTGGAGGCCCCCGCGGACCAGGCGCGGCAGGTGCTCGAGGCCGACGAGTCGTCGCTGGACCCGGCGGTCACCGCCGACCAGATCACCTTCGTCGGGCACGGCTGGACCAACGGCCTGGCCAACGAGGCCGCGCTCAAGCTGCGCGAGTCCGCGCAGGTGTGGACCGAGTCGTACCCGATGATGGAGTACCGCCACGGCCCGATCAGCATCAGCGCCCCCGGCCGGGTGGTCTGGGCCTTCGGCGAGCCGGTGGAGAACCTGGCCGCCGACGTGGCCGGCACGGGCGCGCACTTCGAGTCCAGCACGATCGACCCGATGGCCGACCTGCTGCGGATCCACCGGCTCTGCCTGGTCCGCGCCCGGGCCGCCGGTCTCGATCCCGACCAGCCCCGCAACCTGACCCGGTCGATCATCCTCGACCCGTCCTGACCACGATCTGACACGCTGGGTCCCGTGGGAACAGACGCAGCCGTTGCGGCGGTGCTCGCCTTCGACATCGGCGGTACGACGGTCAAGGCGGAGGTGCTCGGGAGCGACCTGACCAGCTGGGCCTGCGGCAGCGCGCGCACGCCACGTGGCCCGGCCGTCGTGGACACCGTCGTCGACCTGGCCCGCGACCTGCTCGCCGGTCTGGCCCCCGGGCGACGTGACGCCGTCGCCGCGGTCGGGCTCGCGCTGCCCGGGATCGTCGACACCGAGCGGGGCACCAGCGTCTACGCCGCCAACCTCGGTCTGCGCGACGAGCCGCTGGCCGGGCCTGTCTCCGCACGACTCGGGCTTCCGGTCCACCTCGGTCACGACGTGACCGTCGCCGCGGAGGCCGAGCGCCGCTCCGGCGCCGCGCGTGACGTGGTGGACCCGGTCGTCGTGGTGATCGGCACCGGGATCGCCGCGGTCAGCTACGTGCACGGCCGGCGGGTCGCCGGGATCTCCGGCCAGGCCGGCGAGCTCGGGCACGTGGTGGTGCGCCCCGGCGGGCCGGTCTGCGGCTGCGGAGCCCGTGGTTGCCTGGAGGCGGTCGCCTCCGCGGCGGCCGTCGCGCGCGACTACCGGGAACGCTCCGGCCGCGACGTGAGCGGCGCGCACGAGGTCGTGGCGCGGCTCGGTCGGGACCGCGACGCGGACCTTGTCTGGGCCGAGGCCACCTGCGCGCTGGCAGACGGCCTGCTGATGGCCACGGCGCTGCTAGCCCCCGGCGCGATCGTGCTCGGCGGCGGGCTCGCCGAGGCCGGTGCCGCCCTGGTCGACCCGGTGACCGCCTCGATGAAGGAGCGCGCCACCGCCGTCACCGTGCCGCCGCTGCTGACCGCCGCGCTCGGCAGCCGGGCCGGGGTCGTTGGCGCCGGCCTCGTCGCCCTGGACGCGGCCGTGCTGGGCCGTCCCGAGGGGCCCCGGTGACCGGCCACCTCCTGCGCGGCCGCGTGGTGACGCCCGACGGCGTGCTCGACGACGCGGTGCTGGTGGTCGAAGGCGACCGGATCAGCTCCGTCACACCCACCGAACGGCTCCGCGGCGAGCTCGCCGGCCGCGACCTGCCCGACCCGGTCGGCATCCTGCTGCCCGGGCTGGTCGATGTGCACTGTCACGGCGGCGGCGGGGCCGCGTTCACCCTCGGCGACGAGGCCCAGGTTGCCGCGGCCGCCGCACACCACCTGGCGCAGGGAACCACCTCGGTCGTCGCCAGCGCCGTCACCGACAGTCCGGAGCGGATGCTCGCCACCGTCCGCGCCGCCGCCGCGGCCGCGACACGTGGGGAGGTGGCCGCGATCCATCTCGAGGGTCCGTTCCTGTCCACCGCCCGCTGCGGCGCACAGGACCCGCGCCACCTGCGCGCGCCCGACCTCGCCCTCGCGCGCGACCTGCTCCAGGCCGGCGGCGGGCACGTGCGGGTGATGACCCTCGCGCCCGAGCTGCCCGGCGCGGACGCGCTCGTGGAGCTGCTCGTCGAGCACGACGTGGTCGCGGCGGTCGGCCACACCGAGGCGTCCGCGGCCACGACCGCCCGCACGCTCGCCGGGCAGCCGCACGGTCTGGTCACCCACCTCTTCAACGGGATGCCTCCGCTGCACCACCGTGGTCCGGGGCCGGTCGGCGGGGCACTGGCGGCGGCCGCCCACGGTGACGCCCGGGTCGAGCTCATCGCCGACGGCGTGCACCTGGCCGACGAGACGGTCTCCCTGGTCTTCTCGCTGCTCGGCGCCGACCGGGTCGTGCTGGTCACCGACGCGATGGCCGCCGCTGGGATGCCCGACGGCGACTACTCGCTCGGACCACAGGACGTCACCGTGCGCGACGGGGTGGCCCGGCTCCACGGTGACGGGGAGCAGCTGTCGATCGCCGGCGGCACCGCCCGGCTCGTCGAGGTACTGCGCCGCGTGGTGCAGCGGGCCGGTGTGGGGCTCGCCGACGCGGTCGCCTGCGCGTCAACGGTGCCGGCGACCGTGCTCGGGCTCGCCGACGAGGTCGGTGCCCTGCGTCCCGGGCTGCGCGCGGACGTCCTGGTGGTCGACGACGACCTCAGGCCGCTGCGGGTGATGAAGGCCGGAGCCTGGGTGTGATCCTCACCGTCACCTGCAACCCCGCGACCGACGTCACCTACACCGTCGACTCGCTCGCCCCCGGCGAGGTGCACCGGGTCCGCTCGGTGGTCGAGCGGCCCGGCGGGAAGGGCGTCAACGTCTCCCGGGTGCTGCAGCAGCTCGGCGAGACCACCACCGCGACCGGGCTGGCCGACGAGGCGTTCGATGCGGCCGTGGAGGCCTCCGGGGTCCCGGCGGCGTTCGTGCCGGTGCTGCCGAAGGTACGCCGGACCCTGGTGGTGCAAGCGCCCGGTGAGACCACCTCGCTGTGGGAGCCCGGACCGACCGTCGAGCCGGCTGTCGCCTCCACCCTCGAGGGCACCGTGCAGGTGCTGCTCGAGACGGCGACGGCGCTCGTGGTCTCCGGGAGCCTCCCGGTCGGTCTCCCCGTCACCCTGCCGGTGGACCTGGCCCGGCTCGCGGTCGCGCGCGGACTCCCCGTCGTACTCGATCTCGACGACGCACCGTTGCGTGCTGCCGCCGACGGCAGCGGGGCGGTGCTCGTGCCGAACCGGGACGAGCTGTTCCGGCTGCTCGACGCGGGCGGCTCCCTCGACGTGGTGCCGGCCGCGGCTGAGCTGTCCCGGCGCAGCGGCGCTCCTGTCGTGGTCACCCTCGGGGCCGATGGCATGCTCGCGGTCGACGGCAGCCGGTGCTGGCACGCCGTGGCGCCGGAACCGGTGCCGGGCAACGCCACCGGTGCCGGTGACGCCGCGGCAGCCGCGATCGTCCGCGGCCTGGCCCGGGCCGAGGCATGGCCGGAGATCCTCGCCGACGCCGTCGCACTCTCCGCCGCGGCCGTCCGGATGCCCGTGGCCGGCGAGGTGGACCTCGAGGCGTACCGGACATGGCGGCCGCAGGTCCGGGCCGTCCCCGTCGAGTCCCTCCCGATCGGAAAGTAGCCCCATGCCCCTCGTCCCCTTGCAAGGCCTGCTGGCCGTCGCCCGCGAGCAGCGGTGCGGGGTCGGCGCGATGAACGTGATCCAGATCGAGCACGCCGAGGCGATCGTCTCCGGCGCGGAGCAGGCGGGACGGCCCGTCGTACTTCAGATCTCGGAGAACACCGCGCGCTACCACGGCTCGCTCGCGCCGATCACCCTTGCCGCGTTGCGGATCGCCGAGGAGTCGCCGGCCGACGTGTGCGTGCACCTGGACCACGCGACCCGGGTCGACCTCGTGCACCAAGCCGTCGAGCTCGGTGTCCCCTCGGTCATGTTCGACGCGTCCACGCTGCCGCACGAGGAGAACGTGGCGCAGACCCGGTCGGTGGCCGACTGGTGCCACGAGCACGCGGTCGTCGTGGAGGCCGAGCTCGGGGAGGTCGGCGGCAAGGACGGTGTGCACGCCCCCGGGACGCGTACGGACCCGGAACAGGCCGCGCAGTACGTCGCGGCGACCGGTGTGGACTCGTTGGCGGTGGCGGTCGGGTCGTCGCACGCGATGCTGACCCGGGACGCGGTCCTCGACGACGACCTGATCGCCGCGATCGCCGCGCGGGTGCGGGTGCCGCTTGTCCTGCACGGCTCCTCGGGTGTGCCGGACGACGGCCTGGTGAGCGCGGTCGCGGCCGGGATGACCAAGGTCAACATCGCCACCCACCTGAACGCGTCGATGACCGCGGCGGTGCGGGCGGCGCTGGACGCGGACGCCGGGCTGGCGGACCCGCGGAAGTATCTCGGACCCGGCCGCGACGCGGTGACCGCCGAGGTGGCCCGGCTGCTGGGACTGCTGGCCGGGCGGTGACCCGTCCGGGCCATGTCGGTGCTCGCCGAGCGGGCATACCCTGCGAGACATGAGGATCGCCGTGCTCGGCAGCGGAAGGGCCGGCCCCACCTTGGCCGACGCGTTCCAGCGTCTGGGCCACGAGGTCGTGATCGGGACCCGCGACCCGGCCGCGACGAATGCGCGCGAGGGGTGGTCGTCCGACGTACCGCTGGTGGCGTTCGGCGACGTGGCACCCGGCGTGGACCTGGTGGTGAACGCGACCAACGGAGCGGGCTCCCTGTCCGCGCTCGGCATGGTCGGCGCCGAGTCGCTCGCCGGCACCGTGCTGCTCGACGTGGCCAACCCCCTCGACTTCTCCCACGGGTTCCCGCCGACGCTGTCGGTCAAGGACACCGACTCGCTCGCCGAGCAGATCCAACGGACCTTCCCCGAGGCCCGGGTGGTGAAGTCGCTGAACACCGTGACCGCGCAGGTGATGGTCGACCCCGGGCGGGTCGGGGACGGTGGCACGACAATGTTCCTGGCCGGGGCGGATGCCGGGGCGCGGGCGACGGTGCGGGCGCTGCTGGAGGAGCTCGGGTGGCGCGACGTCGTGGAGTTCGAGGATCTCTCCGCCGCCCGCGGGATGGAGATGTGGCTCCCGTTGTGGGTGCGTCTGATGGGCCGTCTGGAAACGCCCGACTTCAACCTGAAGATCGTCCGGTGACGGAAACCTGCGTGTAACGGCGCCGTGAGAGTGTGACCGCGTGCGCATCGCAAGGATCGGTCTCACCCCGCTCAAGGGTGCCCGGCACGTTCGGCAGGAGTCGGTGACCCTGACCCCGGACGGCCCCGTGGGCGACCGGCTGTTCTGCCTCGTCGACCCGGCCCGCGGCCGGGTGGTGCGCACGGTGCAGAACCCGGCGCTGATGCAGACGGTGGCCCGCTGGGAGGGCGGTGTGCTGCGCGTCGAGCTTCCCGGGCGCACCGTCGAGGGCACGCCGATGCCGACCGGTGAGGTGCTCAAGGTCGACTACTGGGGACGCACCGCCGCGGTCGAGGTGTGCGCGGGGCCGTGGGCGGGCGCGTTCGCCGCACACCTCGGGTACGACGTGGTGCTCGCACGCGCCGTGCACAGCGGCGAGGTGGTCTACGGCGCCCCCGTCTCGCTGGTCACCACGAGCTCGCTGCGGGTGTTGTCCGAGCGGCTCGGGCGCGACGTGGCCGGCGCCCGGTTCCGTGCCACGTTCGTCGTCGACACCGGCGACACGGCTCCGTCCGGGGTCGCCGGGCGACTCGTCGAGGACGCGTGGGTGGGTCGCGAGCTGCGCCTCGGAGAGGCCACGGTGCGGGTGCGCGGGCCCATCGCCCGGTGCGCCGTGATGGACCTCGAGCCGCGGACCGGCGTGCGCGATGCCGCCGTGCTCGGGGCCGTTGCGGGCTATCGTCAGCAGCAGGGCGAGATCGACTTCGGCGTCGACGCGGTGGTGACCGCTCCAGGACGGGCCCGGACCGGGGACCGGGTCGAGCTGGGAAGGGGCTGATCGGGGATGCCGTACTTGCTGCGGGTCGAGCTGCCGGACGTGCCGGGCTCGCTGGGCCGGGTCGCCACCACGATCGGTGAGGCCGGTGGCGACATCGAGGCCATCGAGATCGTCGAGAAGTCGCCCGACGGCACGGTCGTCGACGACGTGCTGCTCGAGACCGTGCCCGGGGTGATGCCCGACTCCTTGGTCTCCGCCTGCAACCAGCTCGACGGGGTCCAGGTGCTGTGGGTCTCCCGGTACGGCGCCGGAGGCAACCTTTTCCTCGACCTCGAGGCCGTGGAGACGCTCACCCAGAATCCCGGCACCGCGCTCGACGAGCTGGTCGACCTGCTCCCGTTGACCTTCCGTGCGGACTGGGCGCTGCGCGTGCGGCGTACCGACTCCGGGGTGAAGATCCTGCACGGCACCTCCGCGGCGCCGGACCTGATCGACGGTGAGGTGAGCTGGTTCCCGCTCAGCCGCTCCGCACGGCTCGAGGTGCCCTCGGACTGGGAGCGCTGGACCTCGACGCTGGTGGCCGCCGCGCCGCTGGGCGACCACGACGAGCTGGTGATCTTCGGCCGTCGCGGGGGCCCGGAGATTCTCGACTCCGAGCTGGCCCGGTTCGAGCACCTGGCCGCGCTCGCCGTCTCCATCACGCGCGCAGGCTGATGACCGGGTCGGACCCGTACGCCGCCGCCGAGGCCGCGGCACAACGGATCGCGGAGCTGACCGGCCGGTCTACGCACGACGCGCTGGTGGTGCTCGGCTCCGGGTGGTCGCCGGCCGCCGCGGGACTCGGTGAGCCAGTGGCCGCGTTCGCGATGACCGACGTGCCGGGGTTCCTCGCGCCGGTGGCCGAGGGGCACGTCGGCGAGATCCGCTCCTACGACGTGAACGGCGTTGCCACGTTGGCGTACCTCGGCCGCACGCACCTCTACGAGGGCCACGGTCCGGCGCCCGTCGTACACGGGATCAGGGCGGCCGCGGCGGCCGGCGTACGCCTCGCGGTGCTGACCAACGCGAACGGCTCGCTTCGTGCTGACTGGTCGCTGGGGCAGGCGGTGCTGATCCGCGACCACCTGAACCTGACCGCGACGTCGCCGTTGCAGGGCGCACGGTTCGTCGACCTGACCGACGCCTGGTCCGCCCGGCTGCGTGGCCTGGCCCGGCGGCTCGACCCGTCGTTGGCCGAGGGCGTCTACGCGCTGCTGCGCGGCCCGCACTACGAGACCTGGGCCGAGGGCGAGTGGCTGCGCCGGGTCGGAGCGGACATGCTCGGCATGTCGACGGTGCCGGAGGCGACCGCGGCGAGAGAGTGCGGTGTGGAGCTGGTCGGTCTGTCCACGGTGACCGCGATCGAGGGTGACTCGTCCGGGATCGACCCCACCGAGGTGGTGCAGGTCGCGGAGCGCACGGCGGGCAGAATGGGTCCGTTGCTCGCCGAGCTGGTGACGAAGGGTGTGCAGGGATGAGCGAGATCAAGAACGTCACGCCGCCTCCCGCGGGTGGAGTGTCGCAGGAACCGGCCGCGAGCGCGCTGGCGATCGAGGCCAACGGGCTCAACGTGATCGCCGAGTCCGAGCGCAAGGGCACGCCCGCCGACCTGTTCTGGCCGTGGTGTGCCTCCAACATCTCGGTGTTCGGCGTCAGCTGGGGCGCGTTCGTGCTGGGCTTCGGGCTCAGCCTGTGGCAGGCGCTGTTCGCCGGTGTCGTCGGCGTGGTGTTCAGCTTCCTGCTGGTCGGCCTGGTGTCGATCGCAGGAAAGCGAGGGTCGGCGCCGACGCTGGTGCTCTCCCGGGCGCCGTTCGGGATCCGCGGCAACCTGGTCCCGGGCGTGGTGTCCTACCTGCTGCTGGTGGGATGGGAGATCGTGCTGGTCGCGCTGGCGACGTTGGCCACGGCCACGGTGTTCGGCCGGCTGGGCTGGAGCGACGGGAACGTGACGAAGGTGGTCGCGTTCCTGGTGGTCGCGGCGATCATCGTGGCGGCCGGGATCCTCGGGTTCGACGCGATCATGAAGCTGCAGAAGTGGCTGACGATCTTCACGATCGTGGCGACCGTCCTCTACATCGCGCTGACCCTGGACCACATCGACCTCGCGGTCGCGGGTGACCTGCCGGGCGGCAGTGCCACCGCGGTGATCGGGGCGCTGATCATGGTGGTCACCGGCTTCGGCATCAGCTGGGTCAACTGCGCCGCCGACTACTCGCGTTACCTTCCGCGCAGGTCTTCCACCGGTGCCGTCGTCTTCTGGCCGACGTTCGGTGGCAGCCTGCCGGTGGTCGTGCTGATCGTCTACGGCATCCTGCTCTGCGCCTCTGACGCCGACTTCGCGGCCGCCGTCTCCGCCGACCCGATCGGGGCGCTGACCACGATCCTGCCGACCTGGTACCTGGTCCCGTTCGCGCTCGTCGCGGTGGGCGGGCTGATCTCCGGCGCGGTGCTCGACATCTACTCCTCCGGCCTGACCCTGCTGGCGATCGGGCTGCCGACGGCGCGCTGGGTGGCCGCCGCGATCGACGGTGGCTTGATGATCCTCGGCACGATCTACGTGGTCTGGGTGGCGGAGAGCTTCTTCTACCCGTTCCAGGGCTTCCTGATCACGCTCGGAGTGCTGATGGCCGCCTGGTGCGGGATCTTCCTGGCCGACCTGATGCTCCGCAGGTACGACTACGAGGAGGCGAAGCTGTTCGACGGCCGGCTCGCGGACGGCTACGGGGTCGTCCGCTGGGGCTCGCTCGCGGTGATGGCGGTCGCGGCGTTCCTGGGGTGGGGGCTGGTCACCAACGGCTTCGCCGGCTGGCTGAAGTGGCAGGGCTACCTGCTCGGCCCGTTCGGCCTGGGCGGCCGGGACGGGGAGTGGGCCTACGCAGCCCTCGGTGTGCTGGTGGCGCTGGTGGTCGGGTTCGTCGGCTACCTGCTCGTCGGCCGCGGCGCCGTACGCCGGCAAGAGGCCCGGTGAGCTCTCAGCGGGACGGCTCGAGCACGAACAGCGGGATCTCCCGGTCGGTCTTCTTCTGGTAGTCGGCGTAGTCGGGATAGGCGTCCACGGCGCGCTGCCACCAGATGCCCTTCTCGTCACCGGTGGCCTCGTGGGCGAGATACTCCTGCTTGACCGGACCGTCCTGGAGCTCGACCTCGGGGTGGGCGACGATGTTGTGGTACCAGACCGGGTGCGTGGGAGCTCCGCCCTGGGACGCGACCACGGCGTACGCCCCGTCGTGCTCGACCCGCATCAACGGCGTCTTGCGGATCTTGCCGGACCGGGCGCCCAGAGTGGTCAGGATAATCACCGGCATCCCGCGCATCGTGGTGCCGCGGCTGCCGCCGGAGCTCTCGTAGGCCTCGACCTGGTCTCGCGCGCGCTGACTGGGACTGGGGACGTACTCACCGACGAGTGACATACCTCCAGCCAAGCCCGCGATCCGGAGGATTCAAGGCGGCTCGGGACCAACGGGGCGGGTACGACGGGCGACGGATAACCTGCGTCCCATGCCTGAGAACGCAGCTGTGTCCGAGATCTTCGATCCCTCCGCGTGGAAACCGGTCCCGGGCGTCGACGACCTGACCGACCTGACCTATCACCGAGCGGTCGCGCACGGCACGGTCCGGATCGCCTTCGACCGGCCCGAGGTGCGCAACGCGTTCCGCCCGCACACCGTCGACGAGCTGCTGCGGGTGCTCGAGCACGCCCGGATGTCCAGCGACGTCGGCTGCGTGCTGCTGACCGGGAACGGGCCGTCGCCACGCGACGGCGGCTGGGCGTTCTGCTCCGGAGGCGACCAGCGGATCCGGGGGCGGGCGGGCTACCAGTACGCGACCGGGGACGATGCGGAGACCGTCGACAAGGCGAAGCTGGGCCGGCTGCACATCCTGGAGTGCCAGCGGCTGATCCGGTTCATGCCGAAGGTCGTGATCTGCGTCGTGCCCGGGTGGGCGGCCGGCGGCGGCCACTCCCTGCACGTCGTGTCCGACCTGACGCTCGCGTCGGCGGAGCACGCGCGGTTCAAGCAGACCGATGCCGATGTCGGCTCGTTCGACGGTGGCTTCGGTTCGGCGTACCTCGCCCGGCAGGTCGGCCAGAAGTTCGCACGCGAGATCTTCTTCCTCGGTGACGACTACACCGCCGAGGACGCGCACCGGATGGGGATGGTCAACGCGGTCGTGCCGCACGCCGAGCTCGAGGCGGTCGCCCTGGAGTGGGGCCGGAAGATCAACGCCAAGTCGCCGACCGCGCAGCGGATGCTGAAGTACTCGTTCAACCTGATCGACGACGGGCTGGTCGGGCAACAGCTGTTCGCGGGGGAGACGACGCGGCTGGCGTACATGACCGACGAGGCCGTCGAGGGCCGTGACTCGTTCCTGGAGAAGCGTGAGCCGGACTGGTCGCCGTTCCCCTGGTACTACTGATCTGGCGCGTTTGCCCAGGTCAGGCGGGGGTCGCGGCCTCGAAGTCCGCGCCTGGTCCGCAAAAAAGCCCGCAAGAATCTGCTGCGAGTTGGCGGCAACCATCGCGAATCGCTCGTGAGCGGGAGACTCTGCTGACGTGGACCCAGAATGTCGTGCCGTCCTCGATCCGATGGATCGCCAGAAGGTGCGCAATCGAGTGACTCGACCAGTACTCAAAGTGCCGGTTGTCGCGCTCGTAGAACCACCATCCGGCCACGGCTCCGTCCACCGACACGGGTCGCTTGAACCGCGTCGCCCCCGCCTTCACCTGGACGCCGACGAGACGACGGATGTCTACGCGCTCGTCGTCCCGAGCCATGACCCCATGGTCAGTCCCAAGGTCTTGTTCCGGGTTTGGCGCTACTCCCCAGCCGAGCAGTTCGAACTGGGCTTTTACGGCCGACTGTGCGGCCATCCCGACGGGGTCGTTCTTCGGGGCGCTCTCACGGCAAAGCCCTGCGGATTTCGCCGCTGAGGGTCGGATACGGATCATCGAGGGGCTTTCGTCCGGCCCGTAGCTCGGCCTGGATCTGTCGCAGAGGCTCGCCGGCGACGTAGTGCCGCCCACGTCGTTCGCCACGGGCTCCGAAGAGTCCCACATTGGCCGCGTTCACCAGATCGCGAGTAGCTGTGCGCTCATCGAGATCGGTGAGCTTCACGTAGGACGGTCGGGTGACACGAAGACCGATCAGCGCGTCGAAGAGCGCTGCTCCGAGCCGTTCGTTCAGTCTGTGATTCGCGATGAGCTCGTCGATCTTTCGCCACTGAATCTCGGCCTCGTCAAAGCGACGCCGCACGGTCTGCGCCTGCATGTGGTGTGCCCTCAGGTTGAACTTCACCCAGAGGGTCGCGTCGAGGCCGGGGTTCCATGCGCCGCGACCCGTGGCGGCGAGCACGTCGTAGTAGTCCTGGGTGTTGTTGCCGAGCCACTCCTCGATGCTGGAGAACGTGGGCTCCACGACCTGGTCTTGGGCGAGCACCATCGTCTGAAGGGCACGTGCCATGCGCCCGTTGCCGTCGCGGAAGGGATGGATCATGACAAGGTTGAGATGGGCCATCGCTCCGCGCACGAGTGGGTCGTCCGAGGTAGGTGTCGAAAGTGACTCCGACAGAGCGCGCATGAGGTCTGGCACCAGGTCCCCGTCGGGGCCGGCATCGACGTTGACACCGCGCTTGTCGTCGTGGACGAAGACCTTTTTGGTCCGGTATCGCCCGGGTGTCTTCGACAGGTCGTGGTCGAGCAGCATGAAGTGCATGGACCGGAGGACCGCCTCGTCGATCACGAACCCTGGTTCGGTCGCCACGTTGAGCACGTAGGTGAGCACCCGGCGGTAGGCGATGATCTCCAGCCACGTCTCCTCGTCTGCGGTGAGCGGTGGCTCGTCATCGACAGCAGCAACGGCGTCCTCATCGCTGACCGTGTAGCCCTCGATGGTGTTGGACCCTTGGATCGCTCGTGCCGTCGAGGTGCGGCGCAGGAGGCCGTTCCAGCGTTTGGGCGCGCGAACGAAGTCCGCGAGCGAGGCGCGGACCTCATGGATCTCAGTGATGACCTGCTGGTCCTCGAGATCCGGATCTGGAGTGGCAAACAGTTCCGGCATGTCCGTATGTCCTTTAATAAGTGCCAAGCATACGGGGCGCCGCTGTCCCTTTGTCACTTATTAAGCGACAAACGGACAGCTTGGGTCATGAGATCTGCAGCCACAGATGACTGTAGGTGTTCAGGGTGGTCGTCGCCGACGAGTGCCCAAGCGCCCGCCCCGTCCGACGTGAATCGTCGGGCAGGTACCTCTCGACGTGGGATCGCAGCATCTCCACGAGGTCGTCCGGCAGGTGCAGGACCCGCTCGGAGCCGTACTTCGGCAGCTGCACCGTGAAGGCCAGCCTCAGCACCAGCACCAGCACGGGCATCGGCTCTCACCACGGCGCCGCATAGGCTCCGCCCGCCTCCTCGAATTGCGCGCGAAGCTGGTCACTTCGGGTCTGTTCCGGAGCCGCTGACAGGTCGAGACTCACGCCATGGAGGACTACGACTTCACCGGGCTGCGCGCGATGTTCATCAACTGCACGCTCAAGCGATCACCGG
>DASSBE010000088.1:0-6849 GCA_035699065.1 Nocardioidaceae bacterium | reverse complement strand
TCGCGGCGACGTCTTCGTCGAGGTCTACAACAACTCCGGCATCTCCGGGCTCGCCGGGTCGACCGCGGAACGGATCAGCGGCGCCGGGTGGCAGGTCGTCGGCTCCGACAACTGGTACGGCACCATCCCGGCCAGCACCGTCTACTACCCGGACCGCCTCCAGGCGGAGGCGAAGCTGCTCGGCAAGGACCTCGGGATCAAGCGGCTCAAGCCCGCGATCTCCCCGATGCGCCTGGACCGGCTCACGGTAATCCTCACCTCCGACTATTCCTGACCCCGTCGTGCCGGGCCTCCGGCCGGTCGGACCCCGGTCGAGTCGGTGTTCCACGGGCGGCGGGCAGAAATAGTTCGTGACGTTCGACAGGTCTTTCGGCGGGAGAACCTGTCGATCGTCACGAACTATGTGGGCGCGACGGGTCGGCGGGTTTCAGCGCGGCCGGAGAGCCGGGTCGACGGGTCTGGTTGGGTGGGGCACATGGAGTTCCGGACACGTGAGGGTGAGCAGCGGTACGACGCCGTGGTGGCTGCGGCCTCGGAGACGGTGGTCGGACTCGACTTCGACGGGGTGCTCTCACCGATCGTCGCGGACCCGGCGGCCGCCGTGATCCATCCCGACGGCCCCCGCACGCTCATCGACCTCGCGCCGCAGGTGCGCGCCGTCGCAGTGATCACCGGCCGCCCGGCACGTCAGGCGGTGACCCTCGGCAACCTGGACGAGGTGGCCGACGCCCTGCCCGAGGGGGCCAGGCTCTACGTGCTGGGCCAGTACGGCAACGAGCGGTGGGACTCGGCCGGTCGCGAGTTCACCTCCCCGCCCGTTCCCGAGGGGCTCGACCACTTCCTCGACGAGCTCCCGTCGCTGCTGCTCGAGCACCGGGCCGGTGAGGCGTTCGTGGAGCACAAGGGGATCGCGGTCGCCGTACACACCCGTCGGCTACCCGATCCGCAGGCAGCGTTCGAGCGGCTGTTCCCGGTGCTCTCGGCCGCCGCGGCGCGACACGGGCTCGGCGTCGAGCCCGGCAAGCTGGTGATCGAGGTGCGCGCAGCCGGCATGGACAAGGGCGAGGCGGTCCGGCTGATCCGCGACGAGCTCGGCGCGGACGGGTTCGTGTTCGCCGGCGACGACCTCGGCGACCTCGAGGCGTTCCGGGCGGTCGACGCCCTGCGGGAGGTGGGGTCGCCGGGCCTGCTGGTCTGCTCCGGCTCCGAGGAGCAGCGGGCGCTGGTCGAGCTCTCCGACATCGTGGTCGACGGGCCGGCCGGGGTGCTCGCGCTGCTCAGGCAGCTGGCTCGCGACGCCGCCGCTCGCGCCGGCTGAGCAGCGGGTACCCGCCGTCCTCGAGGCCCGCGAGCCGCTCGAACGGGTTGTGCACCGCGACGTCCCCGCCGCGTAGGTAGGAGTAGCCGGCCGCGAGCAGGTAGAGCGGAAGCATCGGCGCCCCGAGACAGGCGACGTACTGCCAGCTGTGCCGCTCCTCGTGCCGCACCAGCCGCGGTCGCCGGTCGAACCAGCCGCGGTCGTGCCGGGACACGATCACGTTGCCGACCGTGAACGCCGCCGCGTCCGGGAAGCCGATCCGGTAGCCGGTGGCGAGCAGCAGCCCGCGCGGCCCGCGCTGCACCTGGGCACGGCCGAGGCCGGCGATCCCGAGCCCGAGCAGGGTGGAGCCGTTCACCGCGTTCAGCATCCGCTTGACCTGCCAGCCCTGCATCCGGCCATTGTGCCGTGCGTCCGCGCGAAGGCGCCGTGAGACAGCCCATCTCGGATCATGGACGCGATGTGCACATGCTGAGACGGCTTGCGTAGGCTGGTTCCTGCTCATCGAGAGGGGCAGAGGGAACGGCCCTGTGAAGCCCCGGCAACCCGCCACAGCGGATCCTCCGACGAGAACGAGCTGTGGTGACGGTGCTAATTCCGTCCCGCGCCGAGAGTCGGTGCAGGGAAAGATGAGAAGGAGGCCTCCTTGAGCACGTCAGTCGTCGACACCCCGGCCACGCCACCGCCCAGCGGGCTGCGCGAAGGCGCCTTCGGGAACGCCACCCACCTGGTCTGCCGCGAGTGCGGCGCGCAACGTGAGCTCGGCCCGCACTACGCCTGTCCGGAGTGCTTCGGTCCGCTCGAGGTCGCCTACGACTTCCCGGCGATCACGCGCGCGCAGATCGAGGCCGGCCCCAAGAACATCTGGCGCTACCAGCCGTTGCTGCCGGTCCCCACCGACATCGCGCAGAGCCCGAACATGGAGCCCGGCTTCACCCGGCTGATCAAGGCGCACAACCTCGGCCGCGAGCTCGGCATCCGCAACCTGTGGGTCAAGGACGACTCCGGCAACCCGACCCACTCCTTCAAGGACCGGGTCGTCGCGAACGCGCTGTCGGCGACCCGCGAGCTGGGGATGAAGGTGTTCGCCTGCCCGTCGACCGGCAACCTCGCCAACGCGGTGGCCGCCGCCGGCGCGCGCGCGGGGATCAAGACCGTGGTGTTCATCCCGCACGACCTCGAGCGACCCAAGGTGCTGACCACCGCCGTCTACGGCGGCACGCTGATCGCGGTCAAGGGCAACTACGACGACGTGAACCGGCTCGCTTCCGAGATCGCCGGCGAGGAGGACGGCTGGGCGTTCGTGAACGTCAACGTCCGTCCCTACTACGCCGAGGGATCGAAGACTCTGGGCTACGAGGTCGCCGAGCAGCTCGGCTGGCGGCTCCCGCAGCAGGTGGTGATCCCGGTCGCCTCCGGGTCGCAGCTGACCAAGGTGGACAAGGGGTTCCGCGAGCTCGTCGCGCTCGGACTCGTGGAGGACACGCCGTACAAGATCTTCGGCGCCCAGGCGCACGGCTGCTCACCGGTCGCGGCCGCGTTCAAGGACGGCCACGACGTCGTACGCCCGGTCAAGCCCGACACCATCGCCAAGTCGCTCGCGATCGGCAACCCCGCGGACGGCCCGTACGTGCTCGACGTCGCCCGTCGTACCGGCGGCGCGATCGAGGACGTCACCGACGAGGAGGTCCGCGACGGCATCCAGCTGCTCGCCCGCACCGAGGGCGTGTTCGCCGAGACCGCCGGCGGGGTCACCGTCGCCACCTTGAAGAAGCTGGTGCAGACCGGGCAGCTCGACCCCGAGGCCGAGACCGTCGTGTTCAACACCGGGGACGGGCTGAAGACGCTCGACGCCATTGCCGACCGGGTCGGTCCCGCCGCTACCATCGAACCGACGTACTCCGCCTTCACCGGCACCGGTCTCGTCTGACAGTCACCCCGAAACCAGGAGCGTCCATGAGCGTAAGCGTCCGCATCCCCACGATCCTGCGCACCTACACCAACGGTGCCTCCGAGGTGAGCGCCGACGGGGCGACCCTGTCGGAGGTGATCGACAGCCTCGATACGTCCTACCCGGGCATCAGGGGCCGGATCCTCGACGACCAGGGCGCGATCCGCCGGTTCGTCAACGTCTACGTCGGCAACGACGACGTCCGGTTCCTCGACGCCCTCGACACGAAGACTCCCGAGGGCGCCCAGGTGTCGGTGATCCCCGCCGTCGCCGGCGGCTGAGCGCAGCGGGCAGCAGAGGCAGGCGGTACCACGGGCGCCCCTCCTGCCGCAGTTTCCCCAAGGTATGCAGGCGAACCGGCACTTCCCACGGGGAACTCGTCCGGGGAAGTGCCGGTCCAACGAGGGGAGTGGTCGCCGCGGGACCCGGCTCAGCGCTGCCGTTCGGGATGCTTCAGGTGTCCGGGCGGGGTCGGCTTCTCACCGCAGGCCCTGCGCAAGGCACGGCGGGAGGCTTCGTCAAGCGCCTCGTCCGGTGCCTCCTCCGAAGCCGGGTCACCGACGTTGGCCGCGGCGCATCTCGCCCAGGTCCGCATCGCCTCGCCGTGCGCACGACCGAGCGCGGACATCTTGCGGCCGTGGGCATTGCCCGACTGCGCGCCCTTCGGGCCCCGCTTCTTCACCTTCGGGCCTTGCTGCTTCGCCTTCGGACCGCGCTCCTTCGCCTGCGGGGCCTTCTCCTCGCCAGCTTTCTCGCGGTCTGGACCCGGCGCGTCCGCGTGCTGCCATGACTGCGCCCACGGCGGCGGGCCGTAGCCGGGCTTGCCGTCGGCCAGCTTGTCCTGTGGTTTGTCGGGGCTGCCGCGCGCCGCGGGAGTCGCCCCGCCGTCGTCGGCATGGCCCACGGTGAGGACCGTCGCCGGGACCCCTCCGACGGCAAGCGCACCGGCCATCGCCACCGCACCGAGCAACATTCGCATCGCACCCACCCCTTCGGTCCCTCTCAGTGTCCGGCCTGTGCCGGAATGAGGGAATAGTCCGCTCGGGTCGCTCCGGACGCACCACTAGGGTCAGTCCTATGGCACGCACGATCGCAAGCGCACGACAGGTCAGTCGCGAGGAGATGCTCGACTTCGCCCGCTCCCGGCACAAGGCAACCCTGGTCACGCTGCGCCGGGACGGCCGGCCGCAGATGTCCCCGGTGACCTGCGGCATCGACGACGCGGGACGGGTGGTCGTCTCGACGTACCCCGAGCGCGCCAAGGCATCCAACGCCCGCCGCGACCCCCGGGTCTCGATCCTCGTCCACTCCGACGACTGGGACGGCCCCTACGTCCAGCTCGACGGGACCGCCGAGGTCCTCGACATGCCCGAGGCGCTCGACGCGCTCGTCGACTACTACCGCTGCATCGCCGGCGAGCACCCCGACTGGGACGAGTACCGCGACGCCATGCGCGCGCAGGACAAGTCACTGATCCGGGTCACGATCGACCGCTGGGGTCCGGTCGCGACCGGCGGCTTCCCACCGAACCGCGAACCCGGCTAGAAACGCTTCAGCAGCTCCGCGGCGCGCGCGAAGTCGGCGAGTACGTCGGACGCCGGGCGCTCCTCGCGCAACAGCCCCACGCCCTGACCCGCATAGAGGTAGGCGGTGTCGAAGTCCTCGTCGGCACGGGCGGCCCGCAGCTGCTCGGCGGCCGCGTCGTCGTGGGCCAACTCGTCGAGCCGGTCCGACCAGGTGTCGAAGTACGTGTTCCGCAGCCCCCGGCCGCCGAACTCCGGTGGCCAGGGCAGTTGCTGTGCCACGTCGAAGACCCGGCCGTACGACGTACCGGCGTCTGTCGCGGCGAACAGGGCACGTCGCGCGGCGGAGGTGTTGCCGGCCTCAGGGCAGCCGAGGAACGCCGTACCGACCCACGCGCCGACCGCACCCGCCGCGAGCACCGCAGCGAGGCCACGTGGACCGGCGATGCCACCGGCTGCGACCACCGGCACCGTGACGTGCTCGAGCACCGTCTGCAGCAACGGCAGCGTGCCGACCTCGTCCCGGCCGTGCCCACCGGCCTCGGCCCCGCGGGCGACGACCAGGTCGACGCCCGCGCGCTCGGCACGCAACGCCTCGTCGAGGTTGCCGGCCTGGGTCGTGACCGCGATCCCGGCCTCCTTCAGCCGGGTGACGTGGGGCTCGAAGTCGCCGAAGCTCACGGAGACCAGCGCCGGGCCTGCCGCGACGGCGGCGTCGAGCTGCTCCGGCCGGCTCTCCAGCGCCCAGGCCATCAGCCCGATCCCGAAACGCTGGCCGCCGGCGCCGGCGAGGTCGGCCTGCGCGGCGACCCAGCCGGCGTCCCGCGACGCGTTCACGCCGATCATGCCGAGCCCACCGCCCGCCGAGACCGCAGCCGCGAGCGCACCTTCGCCGGGGCCCGCCATCGGGGCGCCGATCACCGGCACCGTCAGTTCGAACCGCTCCGTCAGCCAGTTACGCACCGCACACACCGCTCCTTCACCAGGAAACTCGGCCACGACAGCCGTCCAGCGACTGCTCGTCACGACTGTGCACCACGACGACGTCCGCGCGCTAGCGTGCTGCTGTGAGTGAGGCGCCACCCGACCAGCAGAACCTCGACGTCTACGACAAGGGCGCCGGGTTGTGGAACCCCGACCACGGGGAGCTCGACGTCCCGGAGGGCTGGGAGTTCCTGCCGTCCGGTGACGCGTTCCTGACCCGACGGGTGAAGGCCGAGGGCGTCTACTGGGTCGCGTACCGCCCGCGCGGACGGCGTCGGCCGCACCGCAGGCTGCTCGGCCTGTGGGCACCGGCCGGCTCGATCTCCGCCGCCCGCGACGCGGCGGCCGAGACCGCTGAGCGACGCGCGAAGGTCCGCGCATCCGGCGCCGTGTACCGCGCGCACCAGGAGCAGGAGTACGTCGACCAGCTGCACGCCGCGGTGCTCGGGTTCCTGTGCTTCGACGCAGCACACCGGGAGCTCGCCGAGGGGATCGCCACCGAGGCCGCGGCCCGGGCGGGTGAGGTCGGCAGCGGCCGGGTCGGCCGGACCCGGACCATCCCGCTCGAGGAGCGTGCCGAGCTGGCGGCGCGGGCCTGCATCCGGCACCGCTACACCGACTACGAGGAGCAGCTCGACAAGGCGAGGGAGGCGCTGTTCGCCGGCGAGGAGATGCTGCGGCTCACGCTCGACGACGAGGAGTACCACCTGATCAAGGACAGCGCACACCGGCAGGTCGAGGAGTTCCTCGAGCGGCACCGACGCGGCTGAGCCGGCTCAGCGCGAGCGGTCGCCGACCGGCCGGGTCCAGATCCGGACCGTGGTCTGCAGCTTGTCGTAGGTGTACGGCTTCGGGTCGCCCTCCGGCCGGTAGCCCATCGCCCGCCAGAACGGATCGGCCACCGCGGCGTTGGTCTCCACGATCGCGGCGCGCAGCCGGCTGACGCCAGGCCAGCCGTGGACCTCGTCGAGCACCAGGTCGTGGATCACCCGTCCCAGGCCGCGGCCCTGGTGGTGGCCGTGCACCTGGAGCAGGCCGACGTGAACCGTGTCCGGGTCCGGCCAGCGGCGCAG
>DASSBE010000087.1:0-63192 GCA_035699065.1 Nocardioidaceae bacterium | reverse complement strand
TGAGGTCCGCGAACGGGCCGAGCAAGGTGATGTGCGCGACCGTCTCGCGCGGTTCAGCGGGGAGATACTCGGGGGACCGGCGCGCGAGCCGGGGCCGCACCACGAACTCAGCCTCGGGGACGGGGACCTGCAGGACTGAGTGCGGCATGGCCGGTTCTTACCCGGGTTGGGTGCGGCTACGCGTTCGCCTCGGCGCTGCGGCGCCGGATCTCCGCCTCGACCTTCCGCATGTTCGTCAGCTGCCAGGCGCCGTAGGTGAGGCAGAACGGGTAGTCCGGCCGCGCGATCTCCTCCTCGGCGAACCCGTAGACCGCGACGCAGAGCCGGCCCGCCGTGAGCCCACGCGGTTCCCGCATGCTGACCCCGACCACGCCCTCGAACGGCACGGTCGCCGGGTGGTAGCGGCGGTGCCGGAACTTTCCCCGGCCGGTGCGGACGAAGACGACGCACTCGTCCTCGACCCGTACGAAACCCCCCTTTCCGATCGCTCGCATGTCAGCAGGTGTGCCCCGACACTGGTTGAGGATGCAAGGAGATGGGGTTCGCGCGCGTGCTGTCTAGTCAGCGCCGGACCAGCGCTGCCGCGCGGTAACGTGACCTCTCGTGGAGGACGTCACCGACCTGTTCACCCGTGCCGCGCAGGTGGCCGCCGAGTTCCGCGGCAGCCTGGCCGAGCGGCCGGTCCGGCCCGTCGTCGCGACGGACGACATCCGACGAGCTTTCGGTGGACCCCTGGGTAAGGACCCGACCGAGCCGGTCGACGTGCTCGACGAGCTGGTGCGCGCCGCTGACGGCGGGCTGATGGCCAGCGCGGGACCGCGGTTCTTCGGCTTCGTCATCGGCGGCGCCCTCCCGGCTGCGACCGCGGCGGACATGCTGGCCGCCGGCTGGGACCAGTGCGCGTTCAACGCCGTGGTCTCGCCTGCCGCGGCAGCCGCCGAGGAGGCCGCCGGGACCTGGCTCAAGGACCTGCTCGGAATACCCGTGTCGGCGTCGGTCGGGTTCGTGACCGGTGCGCAGGAGGCCAACACGGTCGGGCTCGCCGCCGCGCGACACCATGTGCTGGCCGAGGCCGGCTGGGACGTCGAGCGGGACGGCCTGGCCGGGGCGCCGCGGGTCCGGGTCGTGGCCAGTGTGGAGCGGCACGCGACGATCGACCGGTCGCTGCGGCTGCTCGGGTTCGGCGCCGCGTCGGTCGAACCGGTCCGGGCCGACGCCAACGGCGCGATGGACATGGCCGACCTGGAACGGGTGCTGGCGGTCGAGGCGCCGGGCCCGACGGTCGTGTGCCTGCAGGCCGGCAACGTGAACACCGGTGCATGCGACGACCTGCGCGTCGGCTGCGACCTGGCGCACGGACACGGCGCCTGGGTCCACGTCGACGGGGCGTTCGGGCTGTGGGCGGCGGCCGGCGCGAGCACCAGGCACCTCGTCGACGGCACCGGGTACGCCGACTCCTGGGGCTGCGACGGGCACAAGTGGCTGAACCTGCCCTACGACAGCGGCTTCGTGTTCTGCGCGCGTCCCGACGTGCATGCCGCCGCCGCGTCCTACACCGCGGCCTACCTGGTGGGCACGGGCGGGCCTGGTGAGCTCTCCGACCTCACCCTCGAGTCCTCGCGTCGGGCACGGGGGTTCGCGGCCTGGGCGGGCCTCCGGCAGCTCGGGCGGGACGGGGTCGCCGAGCTCGTCGAACGGCCGTGCCGGCTGGCCCGACGGTTCGCCGACGCACTGGCCGCCGGGGGCGCCGAGATCCTCAACGACGTCGTGCTGAACCAGGTCCTTGTCGGGTTCGGCGAGGACGCCCGCACCGACCGGCTCATCGACGCGGTCCAGCGCGAGGGTACTTGCTGGCTCGGGGGCACCACCTGGCGCGGGCGACGCCTGATGCGGGTGTCGGTTTCGAACTGGTCGACCACCGAGGCGGACGTGGACCGCTCGGCGGAGGCGATCCTGCGGCTCGCGGCGCTGACCTGACTCGGAGGGACGGTAGTCCCGTGCGCCGCTGTCTAGGCTGCTGACCATGGGGATCGGCCACGGGCACAGCCACGGGCACGCCGCGGGGCGGGCCGAGGACCGGTCGCGGCTCAAGCTCGTGCTGCTGGTCACCTGTTCGATGGTCGCGGTGCAGGTCGTGGGGGCGTGGCTCAGCGGTTCGCTGGCGCTGCTCGCCGACGCGGGCCACATGGTCACCGACGCCGCCGCCGTCGGCCTGGCCCTGTCCGCCTCCTACGTCGCGACGCTCCCGCCGACCTCCCGGCGGACGTTCGGCTTTCACCGTGCGGAGATCCTGGCCGCCCTGGCGAACGCCGTGGTCCTGCTGGTGGTGTGCACCTATCTCGCCTACGCCGGCGTCCGAAGGCTGCTGGACCCGGTCGACGTCGAGGTCACACCGATGCTGGTGTTCGCCGTGATCGGCCTGGTCGCCAATGCCGGCTCGCTTGCCCTCCTGTCCCGGCGTCGTGACGAGTCGCTGAACATGAAGGGCGCCTACCTCGAGGTGCTCAGCGACCTGGTCGGCTCGGTGCTCGTGGTCCTCGCTGGTGTCGTCATCGCGCTCACCGGCTTCACCCGCGCGGACTCGATCGCCTCGCTGTTGATCGCGGTGCTGATCCTGCCCCGCTCGTTCACGCTGCTCCGCGACGCGCTCGACGTACTCCTGGAGGCAACGCCGCAGCACGTGGACCTCGACGCCGTCCGCGAGCACCTGAACAAGGTGCCCGGCGTGGTCGACGTGCACGACCTGCACGCGTGGATGATCACCAGCGGCATGCCGATGCTCTCTGTGCACGTCACTGTCACCGACGAGGTGCTCGGTCAGCGCGGCGTCGGCTCGCTGCTCGACGAGTTCAGCGACTGCGTCGCCGCGCACTTCGAGGTGCAGCACGCGACCTTCCAGATCGAGCCCGCCAGCCACCGTGGGCACGAGCACCTCGGCGAGGTCGAGCACCACTAGCTGGCTATAGGACGTGTCAAGAAGCTGGGTGGACGTGCGGCTTCGGCTCCGGGATCGCTGGAGCTTGGGTTCACGGTCTTTGGTCCCTCGGTTGATTGGCGTGTCGGCGCCGAGCGCCCACGCTGACGTATTCGACCTCGGATGGGGGGGTCATCTGGCGTCGTTCGGGCTGCTGTCATGGCGAAGGGCCGGGCGCCAAGCTAGTAGCGGCGTAACGCGTGAAGCGTCCGCCATAGCGAAATCGGCGTCTGGTCCGGCCCTTCTTGCGACACAGCGTCTCACCGGTGGCCGGAGTTGTGAAGGGGCAGGAACCTGTTTCCTTTCTCCTTGGGGGACGGGTCGTCGAGCGGGGGCGGTGGCCTGGTCTTCCTCGCTGGTCAGTGTGCGCCGTGGTTCGTCGCCGTCAACGTCGTTCGTCCTCGCTGCGCTGCGGGCGCTCCACGTTGACCGCTCCTTCACCACGGCGGGTTGGGCAGCGATCGAGGAAGGCCATTGAGGGTTTGCCCGGCGTGTGGTTCAGCTCCAGCGGCTGGGGTCGTAGCCGGCCTGGTCGCGGACCAGGGCGAACGCGATCCGGTTCGCGCGGTTGGCCATCGCGCAGGCGATCACGCCGCCCTTCTTCCCGCGGGCGCGCAGGGTCTGGCCATAGGCCTTGGCGGCTGGGTCGCTCAGCCACAGACCGAGGCCGAGGTCGATCAGGGCACGACGCAGCTCCACGCTGCCTTCGCGGCTGATCGACCCGTCGCGGCGTCTGCCGGCGGACTCGTACTGCATCGGGGACAGTCCCGAGGCGCGGTAGACCTGTCGGGACCCGGGCCACCGGGCCGGGTCGCCGATCGCGGCACCGTAGTTACCGGCGCGGACGGTGCCCCAGCCCGGGGCGGTGGTCAACGTCGCGAACGGGGTCCTGGGCAACAACGTTGCCATCTGGGTTTCGGCTTCCGCCACCTGGGCGTCGAGATCGGCCAACAGGGCCAGATCGGCGGCCAGCACCTGCCGGGCGATCGTCGCATTGGGCATCGGCAGGGCGTTGCGGGCCGCCTCGACCAGCCGCTCCGCAACCGTGCTTCGGACCTTGAGCCCGCGCGTCGCGGCGAAGCGGATGAACCGGCTCGCGCCGAGCGCCGCAAGGCGTTTCGGGTCCGCGAAGTGTTCGGCGACCAGGCGGCCGACCTGGGTGCCCAACACATCAGGCAGCGCCATGGTGAGGCCGGGGAAGGAACGGTCCAGCTGGCCGAGCAGCTGGTTCTTCGTCGCTGTCCTGGTCTCCACCCGCCGGATCCGGTGCGCCGACCATCCGGTCAGCTCACCGAACACCGTGTCCCGGGCGCTGACCGGGTTCCCGCGGCCGGCCAGGACCAGTTCGGTGATCGCCTCGAGATCGATCGCGTCGGTCTTCACCCGACGTCTGCCCTGGACCCGCCGCTGCTCGGTGACGTGGGCGGGATTCAGCTCCACCACCTCCCAACCCACCGGCCATGCCGAGGGCACCAGCAGCGGACGGTGGTAATGACCGGCGGCCTCGACCCCGACCTTCACGATCGCTTCATCGGGAAGCACACCACACACCCGCTCAACCACACCGCGCAGCGCCGGACGCGTCATCGCGAAGTCCACCGGACCAAACAGACGATGCCGCTCGGCATCGGTGACCGACAAGGCGACCGTGTTCTTCCCGACATCGACAGCGACCACCACGGTCGCAGTCGATGGCGCTGAGGCAACATGGATAGACATAACCCACCTCCGGAGGGCGTCAGGAGGACCGGCGCGTCAACGCCTGATCCTCGAAGGAATCTGATGGATCCCCTTCTGACACCTCCGGAGGTGTTTGTGAAGGACTACCGACCTATATCAGCGAAACCCTTGCGAGATACCCCCATGGGGTATATGGTCTCGAGCATGGACCACAGCGAACACATGAGTCAGTCCACCGGTTCCTCCTGGCAGACCGCGATCTCGGCGACCCTGCACTGCCTGACCGGCTGTGCGATCGGCGAGGTGCTGGGCATGGTGCTGGCGACCTGGTGGGGCTGGAGCACCGTCCCGAGTGTGGTGCTCGCGGTCGTGCTGGCCTTCTTCTTCGGCTACCTGCTCACGGTGTCGTCAGTACGACGGGCGGGGCTGGCGTGGCCGCAGGCGGTCAAGGTGGCCCTGGCCGCCGACACGGTCTCGATCCTGGTGATGGAGGTCGTCGACAACGCGGTGATGGTCGGTGTCCCGGGTGCGATGGGCGCCGGCTTGGCGAACTGGGTGTTCTGGGCCGCCCTGGCGTTCTCGCTTGCGGTGGCGTTCGTGCTGACCGTGCCGGTGAACCGGTGGATGATCTCGCGCGGACGCGGGCACGCGGTGGTTCACGAGTACCACCACTGAGTCGCCCACCGTGACAGCGGTGCTGTCACAATGCCTGCCATGGCTGGATACGCACTGGGACAGGGGACCGGGCCGCTCAAGGGCGTCCGGGTGGTCGAGCTCGCCGGGATCGGGCCCGGACCGCACGCGGCGATGCACCTGGCGGACCTCGGCGCCGACGTGATCCGGGTCGAGCGACCCGGGGGCGTCGGCAGCGCCGGGCCGCGCGAGACCGACCTGCTGAGCCGGGGCAGGCCCAGTGTGGCGATGGACCTCAAGCACCCGCGCGCGGTGGCCGCCGTGCTCGAGCTCGTCGCCTCCGCGGACGTGCTGATCGAGGGCATGCGGCCCGGTGCGGCCGAACGGCTCGGGCTCGGCCCGGACCCGTGCCTGGAACGCAACCCACGACTGGTGTACGGGCGGATGACCGGCTGGGGCCAGGACGGCCCGCTCGCACACACCGCCGGCCACGACCTGGACTACATCGCGGTCTCCGGCGCCCTGCACGGGCTCGGTCAGAGCCCGGACCGGCCGCAGTTCCCGTCCAACCTGGTCGGCGACTTCGGCGGCGGGTCGCTGTACCTCGTCGTCGGCATCCTGGCCGGCCTGCTCGAGGCGCGCACCAGCGGGTCCGGGCAGGTCGTGGACGCCGCCATCGTGGACGGGTCGGCGCACCTGAACGCGATGCTGGCCGGCATGCTCGCCGGCGGCCAGGCGCAGGAGCGGCGCGGCGCGAACCTGCTCGACGGGGGCGCACCGTTCTATGACGTCTACGAGACCGCCGACGGCCGGTACATGGCGGTCGGCCCGCTGGAGCCACAGTTCTACGCCGCGCTGCTCGAGGGCCTCGGACTGACCGAAACGGCGCCGGACCGGAGAGACCCGGCCCAGTGGCCTGCCCTGCGCGAGGTGCTCGCGGAAAGGTTCCGCGAACGCACGCAGGCCGAGTGGACCGCGGTCTTCGACGGCACCGATGCCTGCTGCTCGCCGGTGCTGCCGATGACCGAGGCGGCCGAGCACCCGCACCTGGTGGCCCGGGGCACCTACGTGACGCGCGACGGCCTGCTGCAGCCGGCGCCCGCACCCCGGTTCTCGCGCACCGAGGCCACGCTCGGCGCCGGTCCGTCCGTGCCGGGCGGACAGTCACGCGAGGCGCTGACCGCCTGGGGCATCGAGGACGTCGACGCGCTGATCGAGTCCGGGGCCGTGGTCCAGTCCTGACGGGTCGAGCGATGGATCAGCGGGTACGACGGGCGACGGTCTCGCGCTTGGTGTCGTTGACCGCACTCTCGTAAGCCGTCACCAGCGCCGCGACGGTCACCGGCTTGAACTTCTCGACGACCGCACGCAGCTCCTCGGGTGACGCCCCGGTCTCCTTGTAGGCCGGCCACACCTGCGTGCGGAACAGCTCGGTCAGCTCGTCGGCGATCGCCCGGCCGTGCGCGGTGAAGATGTCCTGCGCCGCGAGCGCCGCCTCGAACGGCATCCCCAGGTCGAGCAGCGCCACTCCGACCGACAGGTGCGCGACGGCGACCTGGTACTGCCCGCGCTTGGTGGGGTACACGATGCCCAGCGCGTTCAACGTGTCCAGCTCGTCCTCGGACAACGCCCGCCCCGCCCGTCGTACCAGCTCTTTGCGGGAGATCGTCTCGGGCAGCTCGGCCATCCACGGTGCCAGCAGGGTGCGGTGCAGCGCGATCGTCTCGGCGGACGCGCCGGCCGGGATCCGCGCCATGTACCCCTCGATCGCGGACAGGGTGAACCCGTGCGCCTGCAGCTCGCGGACCAGCTCCAGCCGGACCACGTGCTCGGTGGAGTAGTAGCCCGAGCGACCGCGGCGGATCGGCGGCGGGACCAGGCCGCGGGTCGTGTAGAACCGCACGGTCCGCACGCTCATCCCGACCCGCTTGGTGAGCTCGTCGAGCGTCATCAGCTCGTGCACGGTCTCGGCAGGGTCGGGCATGGTGGCGTTTCCTCGGGGGTCGCGCGACAGAGATCACAGGGCGGACTCTGTTGACGCTAACAGTATGAGTGTCACAATCGAAGTAGCCCCGGACCCCTCCTGTGCGGGTCGTGCCGGTCATCTCGAGAAAGTTTGGACGTCGCAATGGCTGATCTGCCGCAAGCATTCGTGTACGACGCGATCCGGACCCCTCGCGGGAAGGGGAAGAAGAACGGCTCCCTGCACGAGGTGAAGCCGGTCGACCTCGTGGTCGGGCTGCTCGACGAGATCAGGGAGCGCAACCCCGGCCTCGACCCCGGGCGCATCGACGACGTGGTGCTCGGCGTGGTCACCCCGATCGGCGACCAGGGCGGCGACATCGCGAAGACAGCGGTGCTCAAGGCCGGCTACCCGGAGACCGTCGCCGGCGTCCAGGTCAACCGGTTCTGCGCGTCGGGCCTCGACGCCGTCAACCAGGCCGCCGCGCGTGTCCGGTCCGGCTTCGAGGACCTGATCCTCGCCGGCGGGGTCGAGTCGATGTCCCGGGTGCCGATGGGCTCCGACGGCGGCGCGTGGGCGATGGACCCCGCCACCGCGTTCGACACCTCGTTCGTGCCCCAGGGCATCGGCGCCGACCTGATCGCCACCCTCGAGGGGTACTCCCGCGAGGACGTCGACGCCTTCGCCGCCGAGTCGCAGGCGCGGGCCGCCAAGGCGCAGGCCAACGGCTACTTCGACAGCTCGGTGATCCCGGTCCGCGACCTCAACGGCCTCACCGTGCTGGAGAAGGACGAGTTCATCCGGCCCGGCACGACCGTGGAGACGTTGGCGTCGCTGCCGCCGAGCTTCGCGGCGATCGGGGACCAGGGCGGCTTCGACTCGGTGGCGCTGGAGAAGTACCACTGGGTGGAACGGATCAACCACGTCCACCACGCCGGCAACTCCTCGGGGATCGTCGACGGGGCGTCCTTGGTCGCGATCGGGTCCGAGCAGATCGGCGCGGACCTCGGCCTCACCCCCCGCGCGCGGATCCTCGCCACCGCCGTGTCCGGAGCGGACCCGACGATCATGCTCACCGGGCCGGCGCCGGCCTCCCGCAAGGCGCTCGCGAAGGCCGGGCTCAGCGTGGACGACATCGACCTCTACGAGATGAACGAGGCGTTCGCCGCCGTCGCGATGCGGTTCATGAAGGACCTCGACCTCTCGCACGAGAAGGTCAACGTCAACGGCGGTGCGATCGCGATGGGCCACCCGCTCGGCGCCACCGGGGCCATGATCCTCGGCACCCTCGTCGACGAGCTGGAGCGACGTGACCTGCGCTACGGCCTCGCCACGCTCTGCGTCGGCGGCGGCATGGGCATCGCCACCATCGTCGAGCGCATCTGACCCGGCCGGACCGACAAAGGACTGACGAACACATGACTGAGACATCCACGACCTCGCCGTCCGCCGGGACCGAGCAGAGCGCCGTTCGCTACGAGCGGGACAGCGACGGCATCGTCGTGCTCACCCTGGACGACCCCACCGCGAGCGCGAACACCATGAACGACCTGTACCGCGAGTCGATGGCCGCCGCGGTCGACCGGCTCGAGTCGGAGAAGGACCAGGTCGTCGGCGTCGTCGTGGCCTCGGCGAAGAAGACCTTCTTCGCCGGCGGCAACCTGCACAAGATGATGCAGGCGGGTCCCGAGGACGCAGCCGAGGTGTTCGCGATGGCCGAGGCGATCAAGGCGGACCTGCGCCGGCTGGAGACCTTCGGCAGGCCCGTGGTCGCGGCGATCAACGGTGCCGCACTCGGCGGGGGCCTCGAGATCGCGCTCGCCTGCCACCACCGGATCGTCGTCGACGACGACAAGGTCCAGCTCGGCCTGCCCGAGGTCACCCTGGGCCTGCTGCCCGGTGGCGGCGGGGTCACCCGCACCGTGCGGATGCTCGGTCTTCAGTCTGCGCTGCTCGACGTGCTGCTCCAGGGCCCGCGGATGAAGCCGGCGCAGGCCAAGGAGAAGGGCCTCGTCGGTGCGCTCGTGGCGGACCGGGGCGACCTGCTGACCGCAGCCAAGGCCTGGGTGCTCGAGCACCAGGACGACTCCGAGGCCGCCGTACAGCCGTGGGACCGGCCCGGCTACAAGATGCCCGGCGGGACCCCGTCCAGCCCGAAGCTCGCCGCGTTCCTCCCGGCGTTCCCGGCGAACCTGCGCAAGCAGACCAAGGGCGCGGACTACCCGGCGCCCCGCGCGATCATGTCCGCGGCGATCGAGGGCGCGCAGGTCGACTTCGAGACCGCGTCCCGGATCGAGTCGCGCTACCTGACCAGCCTGATCGTCGGGCAGAACTCGAAGAACATGATCCAGGCGTTCTTCTTCGACCTGCAGGCGATCAACTCCGGCGCGCTGCGTCCCGAGGGCGTGCCGCGGTTCACCGCCACGAAGCTCGGTGTCCTCGGCGCCGGGATGATGGGCGCCGGCATTGCCTACTCCGCGGCCCGCTCGGGGATCGATGTGGTGCTCAAGGACGTCAGCGCCGAGGCCGCCGAGAAGGGCAAGGCCTACTCGGCCAAGCTCCTCGACAAGGCGATCGAGCGCGGCAGGATGACGGCGGAGAAGAAGGAACAGATCCTCGCCCGGATCACACCGAGCGCGGAGCCGGCCGACCTCAAGGGCTGCGACCTCGTGATCGAGGCGGTCTTCGAGGACCCGACGCTGAAGAACAAGGTGTTCGGCGACATCCAGGACATGGTGAACGCCGACGCCCTGCTCTGCTCGAACACCTCGACGCTGCCGATCACCGAGCTCGCCGAGGGCGTCAACCGGCCCGAGGACTTCATCGGCCTGCACTTCTTCTCGCCGGTGGACAAGATGCCGCTGGTGGAGATCATCAAGGGCGAGCGGACCTCCGAGGAGACCGTGGCCCGGGCGATCGACGTGGTGCAGCAGATCCGCAAGACCCCGATCGTGGTCAACGACAGCCGCGGCTTCTACACCAGCCGCGTCTACGGCACCCTGCTCACCGAGGCCGTGGCGCTGCTCGAGGAAGGCGTCGACCCGCAAACGATCGAGCGCGCGGGAACGATGGCCGGCTTCCCGGCGCCGCCGCTCGCGATGCTCGACGAGGTCTCGCTGACCCTGTCCCGGAGCATCCGTCGCGCGGCCCAGGAGGCGGCCGCGCGTGAAGGTCGCGAGCTCCCGGAGACGCCGGGCGCGGACACCATCGACCGGATGGTCGAGGAGTTCGACCGCTCGGGCAAGGCCGCCGGTGCAGGGTTCTACGAGTATCCGGCGGACGGCAAGAAGTTCCTGTGGCCGGGCCTGCGCGAGCACTTCACCAGGCCCGAGGTGGCCATCCCGCTCGTGGACCTCCAGGAGCGGTACCTGTTCGCGATGGCGCTCGAGACCGCCAAGTGCTTCGACGAGGGCGTGATCGAGTCGGCCGCGGCCGCCAACATCGGGTCGATCATGGGGATCGGCTTCCCGCCGCTGTACGGCGGCACGGTGCAGTACATGGTCGGCTACGACGGCGGGCTGCCCGGGTTCGTCGCGCGGGCCCGTGAGCTCGCCGAGAAGTACGGCGCACGTTTCGCGCCTCCGCCGTACCTCGTGGAGAAGGCGGAGCGCGGCGAGTCCTTCTGATCCTGCCTCAGCTTCCCCAAGGTCTGTAGGGAACCCGTCACTTCCCACGGTGCCTGCGTCGTGGGAAGTGCGACGTTCCCTACAGACCTTGATGAAACGACATCGCCCCACCGCCGCAGGCCCGGCCGATTCGGGCGTTTCTGGGGCGCAGCGGGCCTTTGCTTGGGAGACTTCACCCTGTGTCGGATCCCGTCGTCGATGTTGCCGCGCTGTGGGTGCGGTTCGGTCCGGTCGACGCCGTGCGCGGCATCGACCTCCAGGTGCGTGCGGGCAGTGCGACCGCGCTGCTCGGCCGCAACGGCGCCGGCAAGTCCACCACGATGCGGGTGCTGGCCGGCGTGATCCCGCCGACCGGCGGCCTGGTCCGGGTCGCCGGGCACGACATCCGCACGGACACCTTGGCCGTGAAGCAGGCGACCGGGTACTGCCCGGACGTCGGCGGTCTCGTGCCCAGGGCGACGCCGTGGGAGCACCTGCAGCTCGCCGCCCGGCTCCGCCGCCTCCCCGCCGGCTGGGAGGAGCACGCCCGCGACCTGCTCGAGCGGTTCGACCTGGGCGGTGCGGCACACCGGGTCACCGCCGGCTTCAGCCACGGCATGGGCCGCCGGATGTCGGTGGTGCTCGCCGCGTTCCACGACCCGGCCGTGCTCCTTCTCGACGAGCCCTTCGACGGGGTGGACCCGCTCGGCGTCGAGTCGACGATGGAGGTGATCGCCGACGCGCGGGCCCGTGGCGCCGCCGTGCTCGTCTCCACCCATCTGCGTGAGCTCGCCGTCCAGGCGTGCGCGGACGCGGTCGTGCTGCGCGGTGGCTCCGCGGTGGCCGAGGTCCCCGCGCACGAGATGAGCGGTGAGGACGGTGCCGGTGTCTACCGCGCACTCCTGGACTGACCGGCCCCGCGACCTGTGGTCCGACGCGCGACGGGCCACCGGCGACGTCGTACCGCTGCTCAAGTTCCGAGGCGCCGGCCTGCGTGGTCGAGGGAAGCGGGCGGCCGGCATCGCCTTCGGCGTGATCGCCCTGCTCACCGTGCTCGCCGCGTGGCTGCCGGCGTACCTTCCCGGGGCCGCAGGCAGCGCGGGCCAGACCCGGATCGCCTCCTCCGACGTGCTCCTGCTGCTGCCGAGCGCCTACCTCAGCGTCCTGGTGATCGCGATCGTCTCCGCGGCGGCGTCCGGCGGTGGCCGCGAGCTGTTGCCCCGCGAGCAGGCGGTCGCGTTCCCGGTCAGCCCTACGACCGACCACCTCGGTGCGCTGCTGATGGCGCCGCTCAACATCGCCTGGCTGGTCCAGAGCTGGACGGTGCTGGGCGCGACGGCCTTCGTCGTCGGGACTGACGGGCTGCTGGCAGCACAGCTCCCGGTGCTGATCTGGCTGGTGGTCGCGTCGGCGCTGGCCCAGGTCATCTCCTGGACCGCGGAGTGGGTACGACGGGGGCGGCACGGTTCCTGGGCGCTCCGCATCGTGATCCTCGTCCTGACGCTGACCATGGCCGTCCTCATCGCGACCGACCGGCTGGTGCCGCTGCTCGACCACGCGCCGACCCGGCAGATCGCGCTCGGAGTGCTGTACGGGTCCGCCGGCGCCTGGCTGAGCTGGCTCGAGGTGCTGGTCGGGCTGGTGCTGATCGGGATCGCCGCCGTCGTGGCCGGCGCCGTGCTGTCGCACGCGGTGACCCGTCGCCCGGCCCGCGACGAGCTGCGCGTGGAGAGCTCGGTTCGCCCGCCCCGACCCAACCCGTCCTCGGTCTTCGTCGCGCTGCTGCGCACAGACCGGGCCGGCATCTGGCGCTCGGTTCCGCTGCGCCGCGGCCTCGCCGTGCTGGCGGTCCTGCCGGGTCTCGTGGCGCTGGGCGGCGGCCTGGAGTGGGAGATGATGTGCATCCTCCCCGGCCTGGTCGCCTCCGGTGGCGCGCTGCTGTTCGGGGTGAACTCCTGGTGTCTCGACGGCCGCGGCGCGCTCTGGCGCGACAGCCTGCCGGTGTCCCCGAGCACCGTGTTCGTCTCGCGGGTCGTGGTGCTGGTCGAGGTGCTGCTGCTGGCCACCGTGCTCACCCTGGCTCTGGGCGCCCTGCGGGCCGGCGTCCCGGGCTCCTCCGAGCTGGTCGCGGTGGGCTGCGCCGCCGTCGTGGTCAGCCTGCAGGTGGTCGCCGCGTCGCTGCGCTGGTCGGTGCGCCGCCCGTTCGCGATGGACATGCGCAGCGCCCGGGCCACGCCGGCGCCGCCGCTGGTGATGGTCGGCTACTCCTCCCGGCTCGCGCTGACCACCACCTTGACGGGGATGTTGTTCACGATCACCGCCCGGCTGCCGGAGTGGCACTGGTCGCTGCTGGTCGCGCTGCCGTTCGTGCTGTTCTCGGCACGCAAGCTGGCCGGCACCGCAACCGAGTGGGCGAACCCGGAGACCCGCTCCCGGGTGATCGCCACCGTCGCCAGCTGACCCGGGCCGGCCGCCCGTCCGCGCGGTGGCTGTGGACAACCGGCCCGGCCGCCGCCGTTCTGTCCGTGCGGGGTGTCAAGGTCCGGAGATCCTGACCGATCCCACAGAATGGTGCCTCCGATGACCGAACAGATTCTCGCCAAGGTGCGCAAGATCCTTGCCAAGGCCGAGGACCCCGCCGCCACCCAGCAGGAGGCGGAGACCTACACGGCCAAGGCCGCCGCGCTGATCGCCGAGTACGGCATCGACCGTGCCCTGCTCGCTCAGACAGATCCCGAGTCCGACATCGTCGGTGACCGCGTGGTCGTGCTGGACCCGCCCTACGCCCTGGACAAGTCGAGCCTGCTCAGCACGGTCGCGATCCGGCTGCGCTGTCGGGCGGTGCACCGCAGCCGCTACCTGGACGGCGCGAAGCAGATCTCGGTGCATCTGTTCGGCTACGAGTCCGACCTGCTGCGCTCGGAGCTGCTCTACACCAGCCTGCTGCTGCAGGCGACGTCGACGCTGACCCGCACGCCGGTCCCGCGCGGCGAGAGCGCGGCCGCTTTCCGCAGGTCCTGGCTGGCCGGGTTCACCGCCGCGATCGGCCGGCGGCTGGTGGACGCCGAGCAGCGCGCCGAGCGGCAGGCCGACCGGGTCGCCGAACCGGGCACGCCCTCGGTCGCGCTGGTGCTGGCAGACCGTTCGGTCGCGGTGCGTGACGCGGTGGACAAGGAGTACCCCCGGCTGGGCCGGGCGCAGAGCAGGCGACTGTCCGGCAGCGGCGGGATGGCGGGATGGCAGGCGGGCCAACGGGCGGACCTCGGCGGCGGCAGTCGGCTCGGTGGTCGTCCGCGGGGCCGGCTCGCCGGCTAGGACGGCGGTGCTCAGGCGAGGCGTTGGCTGCCTCGCGACATCAGCCGCAGCCACCGGTAGCCGTACCCGTCCAGGGTGAGCTCGGCACGGCCCTGGGCGTCGAGCGCGGTGGTGCCGTCCTGCAACAGGTCGACGAGGTGGTCGGTGTCGTCGCAGCCGTCGAGCTGGAGCGGCACCGTACAGCTCTCCGGGCTGAGGTTGTGCACGGCGACCAGTCGCCGGTCGTCCCAGCGGCACTCGTGGGCGAGCACGTGCCGGTGCGGCTGGTCGAGCACCTCGAGGTCGGCCCAGCCGAGCTCGGGTGACTGTCGGTAGCGCCGGATGAGCAGTGAGATGAAGTTCAGCAACGAGTCCGGGTCGCCGCGCTGGTCCGCGACGTTGACGTGCTCCGGCCCGAAGGCCCCGGTGGTGACCGGGCGGCGCATCCGGGACGGCGCGGCCCGCGAGAAGCCGCCGTTGCGCTGCCGGGTCCACTGCATCGGGGTGCGCACCGACAGCCGGCCGTCGATCGCGAGGTTCTCACCCATGCCGATCTCCTCGCCGTAGAACAGCACCGGCGTGCCGGGCAGCGAGAACATCAGGCTGTAGGCCATCCGGGTCCGGCGCGGGTCGCCGTCGAACATCGGCGGCAGCCGGCGCCGTAACCCGCGGCCGAACAGCTGCATGTCCGGGTCGGGGCCGAACGCGTCGAAGACCTCCTGGCGCTCGGACTCGCTCAGCTTGTCCAGCGTCAGCTCGTCGTGGTTGCGCAGGAACGACGCCCACTGGCTGTCTGGCGAGATCCGCGGCCGGCTGGTGATCGCCTCGGTGACGGGTCCCGCGTCCTGACGGGCGAAGGACAGGTACAGGTTCTGCATCCCGATGAAGTCGAACAGCATGGTGACCTCGTCGCCGTCCTCGTCCCCGAAGAACTTCTTCTGCTCTTCGAACGGCAGGTTCACCTCACCGAGCAGGACGGCGTCGCCGGTGCGGCGACCGAGGAACGCGCGCAGCGCCCGAAGGTACTGGTGCGGGTCCTTGAAGTGCTCGCGTTCCCCCTCCGGCACCCCGGTGCTGCCCAGCATGAACGGAACCGCGTCGACCCGGAAGCCGGAGACGCCGAGCTCGAGCCAGAACCCCATCGCCTTCGCGATCTCGTCGCGGACCTTCGGGTTGGCGATGTTGAGGTCGGGCTGGTGCTTGTAGAACCGGTGCAGGTAGTACTCGCCGGTCTTCTCGTCGAGCTCCCAGATGCTGTTCTCCTTGTCGGGGAAGATCACCTGGTCCGAGGTGTCGGGAGGCTTGTCCGCGCGCCACACGTAGAAGTCGCGGTACGGCGAGGTCTTGCTCGACCGTGCTGCACGGAACCACGGATGCTTGTCGGAGGTGTGGTTCACGACGAGGTCGATGATCACCCGCATGCCGCGGTCGCGGGCGGTGCGCAGCAGCTCGACCAGGTCGCCGTGGCTGCCGAGCGGAGGGTCGACGCCGTAGTAGTCGGTGATGTCGTAGCCGTCGTCGCGGTCCGCGCTCGGGTAGAACGGCATCAGCCACAGGCACGTCACGCCCAGCTCGTGCAGGTAGTCGAGGCGCTCCGTGAGACCGGTGATGTCGCCGACCCCGTCACCGTCCCAGTCCAGGTAGGTCTGGATGTCCAGGCAGTAGACGACGGCGGTCTTCCACCACAGGTCGCTGGTGTCGCTGATCCGCACGGGTGTCTACTCGTGCGGTCCGTGCTTGCTGCGTGCACCGCTCTCGGCGAGGTAGGCCAGCCGCTTCAACGTCTCGGTGTTCCGCACCCGGAGCATGGCGTCCTCGACGGGCTTGGGGACCAGCCGCGCGGGCCCGGTCACGGCCGTCTCGTGGATCGTGACCCGGGTCTTGTCGCCCTCGGGCTCGCAGACGATCCGCACCTCCCCCTCACCGGTGGGCCAGGCCCGCACCCGCAGCTGCAGCTCGTGCGGTGGGTGCACGTGGTCGACCTCGGTGTCGTCGTTGATCAGCGCCGGCCACAGCCCGACCGAGTGGTGGATCTTCGCGCCGGGAGCCGGGAAGCTCTCGTCGACCGAGCGGATCCGGGCCGCGCCGACCACCCACGTGGCGTAGGTCCAGCCGTCGCTGAGCACGTCGAAGACCGCCTGTGGACTGCAATCCATCACCCTGCTGATTTCACTCATGACGGTCGTGTACCCGCGAGACGCTCAGATCACACGCTTGATCGCCGCCGCGCCGACCTTCCGGCCCGCCTTGCCGCCCTTGCGGACCATGTCGCCGAGCGCGGTGTAGCGAAGCCGCTCCTGCCAGGAGCTGGACGAGGCGCGGTCGTCGAAGGAACCGTGGCAGCCGTGGTCGCCGGGCAGCGGCTCGTAGAGGTTGTTCCCCTCGCCGCGCTGCCGGTCGCTCATCTGGCCGGAGTAGCCGGTGCCGGCGAGGACCTGGTCCAGTGCTCCCGGGGCCACCTTGTTGCCGAAGATGGTGCGGGTGGTGGTGAAGGTGACGTTGATCGCGCGCTCACCGGTGCGCGCGGCCTCCACGATGGCGGCCGCGGGGATCTCCGGCTGGTAGATCGGCGGCACCGGCTGCGGCGCGCCGTCGAGCAGGTTCTTGCACATGTCGAACTGCGGAGTGTTCACGGCCGGCAGGTTCACCTCGCTGAGCGTGATCTCGCTGCTGTTGTGCATCAGCTCCGAGCGGACCGAGTCGGTGAGCCCCTGCACGGCGTGCTTGGCCGAGCAGTACGCCGACTGCAGCGGGATGCCGCGATAGGCGAGTGCGGACCCCACCTGGATGATCCGGCCGCTGTTGCGCGGCGACATGCAGCGCAACGCGGTCCGGGTGCCGTTGGCGGTGCCCCGGAACACGACGTCGTGGACCCGGTCGAAGTCGTCGGGCTCGATGTTGCGGAACTCGCCCATGACGGTGACCATCGCGGAGTTGACCCAGACCTCGATCGGCCCGAGCTCCTGCTCGACCCGGTCCGCGGCGGCGTCCACGCCGGCTCGGTCGGTGACGTCCACCGAGATGCCGAGCGCCTTCACCCCGCGGGCCCGGAGCTCGGTCTCGGTGGCCGCGAGCGAGTCCTGGCCGCGGGCGAGCACGGCCACCGGGCGCCCCTGGTCGGCGAAAGCGCGTGCGGTGGCCCGGCCGACCCCGGACGATCCTCCGGTCACGACGACGACTCCTGTGCCTGTCATGTGCTCACCTTCTTCTGGTCGGGTGTTCGGTCTGTGGGGCGGCCGCCCGGGAGCAGCCGTCGTACCCGTGCGTGGGCCAGCGCCGCCCGCGCCGCGTTCGAGCCGCAGGCGCCGTGCACACCGCCGCCGGGATGGGCGGCGGCGGAGCCGAGGTACAGGTTCTTGATCGGTGTCTCGGCGCGCCCCAGCCCGGGCACCGGCCGGAAGACGAGCTCCTGCTGCAGGTTCGACGTACCGCCGTTCAGGGCGCCGTCGACGAGGTTCTCGTCGCGGTCCTGCATCTGTCGGGGTCCCAGCACCCGGCGGGCGACGACCCGGTCGCCGAAGCCGGGCGCGTACTCCTCGACCTTGCGCTGCATCCGGTCCGCCATGCGTTCCGCGTCGTCGTGGTCCCAGACTCCGCGGATCCCCTCCTCGCCGGCGTCGCGGTCGGTCCGGTGCGGGACGTGGGTGTAGGCCCACACGGCCTCGCCGCCGCGTGGGGCGCGGGTCGCGTCGGCGCTGGCCATCTGGCCGACCAGCATGAACGGCCGGGCGGGGATCTCGTGGCAGTTGATCTGGTGCTGGGCAGTGGCCAGCTCGTCGACGGACTCCGCGAGGTGGACGGTGCCGGGCGTCTTGGCCGGGCCGTTGGTCCACGGGATGCCGGAGTCGAGGGCCCAGTCGACCTTGACGGTCCCGGGGTCCCACTCGAACCTGCCCATCTTCGCGCGCAGCCGGGACGGGAGGTCCTGCCAGCGGACCAGGTCGCCGTACAGGCTGGGGGCGGCCACGTCGGCGACGACCGCGTGCCGGGCCTCGATCACGTCGCCGTGCTCGGTGCGTACGGCGGTCGCGCGGCCGTCCCGGACGAGCACCTCGACGGCCCGGGTGCTGGTGCGGATCTCTCCGCCGCAGGACTCGAAGCGGCGTCCCATCGCCTGTGCCAGCATGCCTGCGCCGCCCCGGGGGACGGGGTAGCCGAGGTGCTGCCCGAGCATGATCAGCAGCCAGCCCATCACCGCGGAGCCGGGAGCGTCCATCGAGACGTCCGCGTGGGCGGCGTTGCCGGCGAGCAGCATCTTGGGTCCGTTGCCGCGGAAGTGCTGGTCGGCGACGGTGCGTGCCGGGGCGAGCAGCATCCGGACGAAGGAAAGCCCGCCGACTGCGCGCAGCTTGGCGAGTGCGCCGAGGCCGTGCTTGACCGGGGGGAACGGGGACAGCAGGGCGCCCACGACCTGGTCGCCGATCCTGTCCCAGGACCGGCACATCGCCAGCCACGCGTCCCCGTCGCCGGGCATCAGCGCGTCCAGGCCGGCGGCGGTCTCGTCACGGTCGCGGTGCAGCACCGCCCAGCTCCCGTCGGAGAACGGGGTGCCCACCACCGACGGCGCATGCGTCCACTCCAGCCCGTGCTGCTCGAGCCGGAGCGCCTGGATCGTCGGCGAGCCCGCGGCGAGCGGGTAGAACGAGCTGAACGTGTCGTGGACGTAGCCCTCGTGCACGGAGGAGTCGCTGTGCACAGCGCCGCCGATGTCGGCCTGGGACTCCAGCACCACCACGTCCCACCCGGCGTCGGCCAGGAGGTTCGCGGCCACCAGCCCGTTCGGGCCGGCGCCGATCACGACTGCGTCTGTGCTGGCCATGGGCGCGAGGGCCGTCCCTTCGGTGGAAGTGCGGGTGTCGGTGCGGGTGCTCCGGGCCCACCCGTACCCGGGGCCGCCCGCCGAAAACCCGGCCGGGCCGATGCCAGCGCCGATCCGGCCGTTCCCTAGGGTCGTGGGATGGACTTCTCGGAAGCGTCGGCCGGCCGATGAGCGTGCTTCTCCTGGTCCGGCACGGCCAGGCGTCGTGGGGTGCCGCCGACTACGACGTGCTCTCCGACGCCGGGCAGAAGCAGGCCGGGGTCCTCGGCGCGTCCCTGGCTGCTCGCGGCGTGCGCCCCGATGTGCTGCTGCACGGCCGGATGGTCCGGCAGCGCGAGACCGCCCGGCTGCTCGGCGAGGCGGCCGGCTGGGGAGCGTGGACCGAGGACCAGTCCTGGGACGAGATGAACCACGAGGAGGTGCTCCGGCGGCAGCCGCACACCTTCTCGGGCGACACCCCCACCCGCGCCGAGTTCCAGGCCTGGTTCGAGGCGGCCACCGACCGGTGGACCGCGGGCCGGCACGACCACGAGTACGACGAGTCGTTCGGCGTGTTCAGCGACCGGGTCCTCTCCTCGCTGTCCCGGCTCGCCGAGCGGCTCGGCAGCGGCGACACCGCCGTGGTCGTCACCTCCGGCGGTCCGATCGCGCGGGTCGCCGCGGAGCTGTTCGGCGGCGGGACCGAGATGCACCGCCGGGTCGCGCCGGTCGTGGTCAACGCGTCCGTGACCAAAGTCGTCGTCGGGCAGCGGGGCGCGACGCTGGTCTCCTTCAACGACCACAGCCACCTCGAGTCGCCCGACGGCGGCCTGGTCACCTACCGA
This sequence comes from Nocardioidaceae bacterium, assembly GCA_035699065.1. Lineage (GTDB taxonomy): Bacteria > Actinomycetota > Actinomycetes > Propionibacteriales > Nocardioidaceae > Nocardioides_C. The sequence goes on along the minus strand of DASSBE010000087.1, from coordinate 43,400 downwards.
TAGCGAGGGACTTCCGTGCACGACCCCGAACGCAAGACCATCCTGATCACCGGCGCCAGCTCCGGGCTCGGCGAGGAGATGGCACGGCAGCTCGCCGCCCTGGGCCATGACCTCGCCCTGTGCGCCCGTCGTACCGACCGGCTCGACGCGCTGCGCAGCGAGCTCACCGCGGCACACCCGGGCGGGCGGTTCGAGGTGCGCCCGCTCGACGTGGACGACCACGAGCAGGTGTTCACGGTCTTCCGCGCCTTCGCCGAGGACTTCGGTCGGCTCGACCGGGTCGTCGTGAACGCCGGGGTCGGCCACGGCGCGGCGCTGGGGACCGGCCGCTTCGAGGCGAACAGACAGACCGCGATGACCAACTTCGTGGCCGCGCTGGCGCAGACCGAGGCGGCGATGGAGATCTTCCGTGCGCAGCATGCCGGGCACCTGGTGATGATCTCCTCGATGTCGGCGATGCGCGGGATGCCGAAGGCCGGGACGACCTACGGCGCGACGAAGGCGGCTGTCGCGCACCTCGCCGAAGGGCTCCGGGCCGAGCTGCACGGCGGACCGATCAAGATCTCGGTGATCTACCCCGGCTACATCCGCTCGGAGATGAACGAACGGGTCAGGGCCGCCCCGTTCATCGTGCCCACCGAGACCGGTGTCCGCGCGATCGTCGACGCGATCGAGAAGGAGAAGCCACGGGCGCACGTGCCGGCGTGGCCGTGGGTCCCGGTGGGCGCCGCGTTGCGACACCTGCCGCTGCCGCTGGTCCGCAGGTTCCTGTCCTGAGCCGACTGGTCCTGCTGGGTCATTGACCGCCTCGTCCGGTCAGGGTAAGCCTGTGCTGACGGCGGCGGTCCGGACGCCGCCCGGCGTGGGAGGAACCCATGACAGGTCGCGTGGTGCACTTCGAGATCCCGTTCGACGACGGCGACCGGGCGCGGGCCTTTTACGCCGACGCGTTCGGCTGGAACGTCATGCAGATGCCGGAGATGGGCTACACGATGGTGTCCACCGGCCCGACCACCGAGCAGGGCCCGCCGAGCGAGCCGGGGTTCATCAACGGCGGCATGTTCGAGCGCAGCGAACAGCTCCGGGCACCGGTGCTCACCATCGACGTGGACGACATCGACGCGGCGCTGGCGAAGGTCGAGAAGCTGGGCGGCAGCTCAGTCACCGCGAAGCAGCCCGTCGGTGACATGGGGTTCACGGCGTACTTCACCGATCCCGAGGGCAACGTGGTCGGCCTCTGGCAGAACGCCTGACTCCACGACGCGGCTTCAGGCGCCGAAGGTCAGCCGGAAGTCCGAGGCGCGGATCGAGATCAGCGGCGGATGTCCGCGCAGCCAGGCGAGGGGACCGTCCTTGGCGAAGTGCCACCCGCCCAGGCACGGCAGCGACCTCGCGGTCCCGCGGACCCGGGCGCGCACGGTGCTGCCGTCGGCGCGTTCCTGCCGGGTGGTGAAGGCGTACGGCGTACGTGGCGATGGGCCGGGCAGACCCGTGAACGTCGCCCCGGCGATCGGACGGCTACCCTTGTGCGCCGCACAGCGCGTCCCCGCCGCGGGGCCGTAGCGGCGGTCCCCGACGTCGAGGTCGGCCAGCTCCTTCGGGATCGCCCACAACGACCTGCCGCCGTCGCGCGAGGCCTCCGAGTCGACCCAGATGTCGGTGATCGTCACCCGCGGCAGCATGCCGTCGCGGGCCAGCCGGGCGACGAGGAGCTCGCGGTAGGCCAGCACCCCGCCCTCCTGGTAGTCCACGAACGCTGCCCCGTAGAGACCGGGGGGACGGTCCGTCGTACCGCTGGAGCCGACCGCGAACAACGACAACCAGAGCTGTCCGCGCAGCTGCCACGGAGGTGACGGGAAGGGCACACCGGAACCCTAGCCAGAAAGTCGCGGACGAACCGATGAGAAAAGAAGGTGAGAACTGTCGGTAGCGTATGACAGTCTCCACGATCGTGAAGAACGCAGTAGTCGCCGAAGGCCTGGTCAAGCACTACAAGGACGTCAAGGCACTGGACGGGGTGGACCTGCGGGTGCCGCAGGGGTCCGTGCTCGCCCTGCTCGGTCCCAACGGCGCCGGGAAGACCACCGCGGTGCGGATCCTGACCACCCTGCTCCGGCCCGACGCCGGTCGCGCGGAGGTCGCGGGCATCGACGTGGTCGCCGACCCGGCGCAGGTGCGCCGCAACATCGGCGTCTCCGGGCAGTACGCCGCGGTCGACGAGTACCTCACCGGCTTCGAGAACCTCGACATGGTCGGCCGCCTCTACCACCTCGGCCGCAAGCGGAGCCAGGCACGGGCCAGGGAGCTGCTCGAGCAGTTCCGGCTCGACGACGCGGGGGACCGGATGGCCAAGACCTACTCCGGTGGGATGCGTCGCCGGCTCGACCTGGCCGGTGCTCTGGTGGCGAACCCGCCGGTGCTGTTCCTCGACGAGCCGACCACCGGTCTCGACCCGCGCAGCCGCACCGACATGTGGGACGTGATCAAGGGCCTCGTGGCCGGCGGCACGTCCTTGCTGCTCACCACGCAGTACCTCGAGGAGGCCGACCTGCTCGCCGACAACATCGTGGTGATCGACCACGGCAAGGTGATCGCCGAGGGCACCGCCGACACCCTCAAGGCGCAGGTCGGCGGTGAGCGGCTGGAGATCACCGTCTCCGACCCGTCCCGGCTGGGCCGGGCCGAGGAGCTCCTCGGGCCGCTCGGCGTCGGCCCCGTCGTCGTCGAGGAGCACCAGCGTTCGCTGCTGATGCCGGTGACCGGGGGCGCGGCGGTGCTGGCCAACGCGCTGCGCCGACTGGATGCCGAGCAGATCGAGGTGGACGACGTCGGCCTGCGCCGGCCCACCCTCGACGACGTGTTCCTCGCGCTGACCGGCCACACCGCCGAGCAGGCGGAGGACACCGAGAGCTCCGAGGCCGAGAACGAGACCGAGACCGACATCGAGGAGCTGGCCCGATGAGCATGAACACCGCCGTTTCCGACGGCTTCGTCGTCGCCAAGCGCAACCTGATCAAGATCAAGCGCGTGCCCGACATGATCGTGTTCACGACGATGTCACCGATCATGTTCATCCTGCTGTTCGCCTACGTCTTCGGCGGCGCGATCGGTCAGGAGGGCGACCCGCAGGGCTACCGCGAGTTCCTGATCGCCGGGATCTTCGCGCAGACCGTCGTGTTCGGTGCCACGATCACCGGCGCCGGGCTCGCCGACGACATCAAGAAGGGGATCATCGACCGGTTCCGGTCGCTGCCGATGTCGCCGTCGGCGGTGCTGACCGGCCGCACCCTGTCCGACGTCGCGAACAACGTGATCGTGCTGATCGTGATGGGGATCACCGGCCTGCTGGTGGGCTGGCGGATCCGCACCTCGATCGGTGAGGCGCTGCTCGGGTTCCTGCTCCTGCTGGTGTTCGCCTACGCGATCTCCTGGGTGATGGCCTGGGTCGGCATGCTCGTGCCCAGCCCGGAGGTCGTCAACAACGCCTCGTTCATGGTGATCTTCCCGCTCACGTTCGTGGCCAACACCTTCGTGCCATTGGAGACGCTTCCCGGACCGCTGCAGACCTTCGCCGAGTGGAACCCGGTCTCGGCGGTGACCCAGGCGGCCCGGGACCTGTTCGGCAACCCGAACCCGAACCCCACGGCGCCCGATCCGTCGTCCTGGGCGCTGCAGAACCCGGAGCTCTACACCGTGCTGTGGGCGGTCGCCGTGCTGATCGTGTTCGTCCCGCTGGCCAACGCGCAGTACCGCCGCTCCACCTCGCGCTGAGGCGCCGACCGGGCTCGTCGCCCGGCGAGCCGTCTGACACCCTGGTGCCCTGCTTCGGGAAGGTCAGGGCATGGACAAGCGGGTCTGCATCATCGGAGCCGGGTCGTCGGGGATCGCTGCGGCCCAGGTTCTGCACGCACGCGGCATCGACTTCGACTGCTTCGAGACCGGGATCGGGATCGGCGGCAACTGGCGCTACGGCAACGACAACGGCATGTCGTCGGCGTACCGGTCGCTGCACATCAACACCTCGCGCAAGATGATGCAGTACCGCGCCTACCCGATGCCCGAGGACCTGCCGGAGTACCCCAGCCACTGGCAGGTCGCGCAGTACTTCGACGACTATGTGGACCACTTCGGGTTCCGGGACAAGATCACGTTCCGCACCGAGGTGGTCAAGGTCGAGCCGGTCAGCGAGGGGCCGGCCGGGGAGCGGAGCACCGGGCGGTACGCCGTGACCACCCGCGGCCGCAACGAGTACGGCGAGCCGGACGACCCGCAGGTGCACGAGTACGAGCACGTGATCGTCGCCAACGGCCACCACTGGGACCCGCGCTGGCCCGAGCCGTCGTTCCCGGGAGCCGAGACGTTCCCCGGGCAGCAGGTCCACGCCCACTACTACAAGACGCCGGACGTCTTCGACGGGAAGCGGGTCCTCGTGCTCGGGATCGGCAACTCGGCCTGCGACATCGCGGTGGAGTCCTCCCGGGTGGCGTCGGAGACCTACCTCGCGATGCGCCGCGGCGCCCACATCGTTCCGAAGTTCGTCTTCGGGGTGCCGACCGACCACCTCACCGACTCGCCGGTCGTGCGGATGCCGTTCAAGGTGCAGCAGGTCGCGATGACCGGCCTTCTCCGTCTGGCCCAGGGCAAGGTGACCGACTACGGCCTGCCCGAGCCGGACCACACGGTGCTCGAGGCGCACCCGACCGTCAGTGCCGACCTGCTGACCCGGCTCGGCCACGGCGACCTCACGGTGAAGCCGAACATCGACCGGTTCGAGGGATCCAAGGTGTTCTTCGACGACGGGACCTCCGCCGAGGTCGACGTCGTGGTCTACTGCACCGGCTACAAGGTGACCTTCCCGTTCCTCGACGAGCAGGTGCTCCGCGCGAGGGACAACCACATCGACCTCTACCGCCGCGTGGTCGACCCCGAGCACCCGGGGCTCTACTTCCTCGGCCTGATCCAGCCGATCGGCGCGATCATGCCGCTGGCCGAGGCGCAGGCCGGGTGGGTCGCCGACCTGGTGCAGGGCGTCGGCCGGCTCCCGACGTACGAACAGATGCGTGCGCAGATCCTGGCCTACGACGCGAGCGTGCGGCGTCGCTACGTGGCCTCGAAACGGCACACGATCGAGGTCGACTTCCGCGGCTACCTCAACGAGATCGCCCGTGAACGACGCGACGCGCGCGACCGTGCGCGAGGCATCAGCCCGCGGCGGCTTCGGAGACGGCTGACCGGGTCAGCCCGACGAAGCTGACCACGCCGCCCAGCACGAGCAGCACGCAGCAGATCGCCAGCGCCGCCTGGTAGCCCGCCGAGAACGCCGCGGGGCTCTGGTAGTCGTCGCCGGAGATGCCGACCGCCGCGGGCAGTGCGGCCACCGCGAACAGCGAGCCGGTGCGGGCCACCGCGTTGTTGATCCCGCTCGCGGTCCCCGCGAACCGGTCCGGAGCCGCGGCCAGGACCGTCGAGGTCAGCGGCGCCACCAGCGCGGCGAGCCCGAGCGCGAAGACCAGCACCCCCGGGAACACTCCGGTCAGGTAGCTGCTGGTGTCGTCCACCCCACGCAGCAGCAGCACCCCCAGCCCGCACAACACCGGGCCTACAGACATCTGCAGCCGCGGCCCGATCCGCGCGGCCAGCGTCGCCGAGCGCGAGGAGAGCAGCAGCAGGCACAGGGTCACCGGCACCGTGGACAGGCCGGCCGCCAGCGGGCTGAACCCGGTGGTGACCTGCAGCTGCAGGACGAGGAAGAACATCACCGCGCCGAGCGCACCGTAGACCAGGAACGTCATCATGTTCGCCACGGAGAACACCCGGGAGCCGAACAGGTGCAAGGGAACCAGCGGGTTCACGGCCCGCCGCTCGAGCCAGAGGAACACGAGGAGCGACGCGATTCCCACGACGGCCGCCACCATGACGTACGCCGTATCGACGACGCCTGCCTCGATCATCGCGTAGGTGAGGCCGCCGAGGCCGAGCGCTCCGGTCGCGCTGCCGGCGACGTCGAACCTTCCGCGGGCATCAGGGTCCAGGGTCTCCGGGACGTGCCGGACCGAGATCAGCAGCACGGCGACGGCGATCGGCACGTTGATCGCGAAGATCCACCGCCAGCTCGCGGTGTCGATGATCCAGCCGCCGAGGAGCGGGCCGAGCGCGGCGGCGATCCCGCCGAGTCCTGCCCACCGGCCGATCACCGAGGCCCGGTCGCTGACGCGGAAGGAGCCCTGGATCATGGCCAGGCTGCCCGGCGTGAGCAGAGCCGCGCCGATGCCCTGCACGAGCCTGGCCAGGATCAGCTGGAGGGGTGTCTGGGCGATCGCGCACAGCGCCGACGCGACGGCGAACCAGGCGACGCCGACAAGGAACACCCGCCGCCGCCCGAACCGGTCACCGAGCGAGCCGCCGACGAGGATCAGTGAGGCCAGGCTCAGCAGGTACGCGTTGACCACCCACTGCAGCTGCGAGACCGACGCGTCGAGGCTCTCGCCGATGTTGCGCAGCGCGATGTTCACCACCGTGCCGTCGAGCAGCGCCATCCCGGAGCCGAGCACGGCGGCGGTGAGGACCCACCTGCCCTGCGGACTGTCGCGGGCGATCAGCTGCTGCACGGGCTCAGCGTGGCACGACTCGGCGGGTGTAGCGCATCTCCATCGGGTGCGGCGGCCACGGTGCCTCGCGGACATCCTCGGTCGGCACCCAGTGAAGGTGCTCGTAGAGCGTGCGGGCCCGGTGGTTCTCCTGCAGGCACCACAACGAGGCCTGCGTGCTGCCGCGCAGGTGCATCGCGTGCAGTGCTGTCCCGATCGCGGCCGTCGCCATGCCCTGCCCCCAGTGGTCGGGGCGGACCGCGAGGTGGCGCAGGGTGGTGTCGTCGAAGGCGGCGAACGCGATCAGCTCGTCGGAGTCCGGGTCGTCGGCGACGAGCACCGTGGCGGACGGGTCGTCCAGCACCAGCCGCCAGCGGGCCAGCACGTCGTCCTCGGGGAACGGATACCGCTCCGGCGGGAACACGTGCCGCAGCGCGGCGAGGTTCGCGACCCGCTCGAGATCGGTCAGCCCGACCAGGTCGTCCGCATCCGCCTCCCGCCACATGCTCCTCATTCTGGCACCCGGCCCGATCGATAAAAAGGCAGGCTTGACTGTTTGTTTGCGGGCGTGCACGATGTGGCCATGACCGCGAACGCCGCCCGGCCCCGCGTGCCGCAGGGGCAGCGCACCCGCGCGATGCGGCAGCGCCTGCTCGAGGCGACGGTGGAGTGCCTGGTGGAGCGGGGCTGGAGCGGTACGTCGACGACGCTGGTGTCGCAGAGGGCCGGGGTGTCACGGGGCGCGCAGCTGCACCACTTCCCGACCAAGGACGCCCTCGTCGTCGCGGCCGTCGAGCATGTGACCGACGTGCGCGCCACCGAGCTCGCGACCGCCGCCGCGGCGCTGCCCTCGGGTCCCCGTCGCACCCGCGCGGTCCTGGAGATGCTCGCCGACCACTTCACCAGCTCGGTGTTCACGGCCGCCCTCGAGCTCTGGGTCGCGGCCCGCACGGACCCGATCCTGTTGCGCGCGGTCGGACCGCTCGAGCAGCGGATCGGACGCGAGATCCACCGGCACACCGTCGAGCTGCTCGGTGTCGACGAGCAGCAGCCCGGCGTCCGGGAGCTGGTCCAGGCCACCCTCGACCTGGTCCGCGGCCTCGGCCTGGCGAACTCGATCAGTGACGACACGCAGCGGCGCCGGCGGATCCTCGACGAGTGGGCGCGGGTGCTCGACGAACGACTCCGGGTCCCGCCGGCCTCCCGGGGGAGCTCACGATGAGAGACATGCTGACCGAGGTGCTCGACGACCTGGCCGCGGAGGCCGACGTGCTCGACGGGCTGGTCGCCGGCCTGGACGAGGCCGAGTGGCGCCTCCCCACTCCCGCCGACGGGTGGGACATCGGTCAGCAGATCGCGCACCTGGCCTGGACCGACGAGGTCGCGGTGCTGGCGGCCACCGACAAGCGTGCGTGGGACGACGTGGTGCTTGCGGCGCTCGAGGACCCGGACGGGTTCGTCGACGTCGCCGCGGGCGCCGGTGCGGCGGTGGACTCTGCGGACCTGCTCGCCCGGTGGCGTCGTGGACGGCGAACGCTGGCCGAGACGCTCGCGGAGCATCCGCCCGGTGAGAAGCTTTCGTGGTTCGGGCCGCCGATGAGCGCCACCTCGATGGCCACCGCCCGGTTCATGGAGACCTGGGCGCACGGCCGCGACGTCGCGGACGCCCTCGGGCGCCCGGACGCCCCGACCCGGCGGATCCGGCACCTGGTCCATCTCGGTGTCCGGACCCGGAACTTCGCCTTCTCGCTGCACGGCCTGGATGCACCGGAGGACGAGTTCCGCGTCGAGCTGGTCGCCCCCGACGGCGGGCTGTGGACCTACGGCCCCCAGGACGCGGAGCAGGTGGTGCGCGGCCCGGCGTACGACTTCTGCCTCCTGGTCACCCAGCGACGCCACCGGGCCGACCTGGCCCTGACCGCCTCCGGCCCCGACGCCGAAACCTGGCTGGGGATCGCGCAGGCCTTCGCCGGCCCACCGGGAGCCGGGCGGAAAGCCGCAGCATCCGACAGCGAGGCCTCATGAACGGCGACGTGCTCCGGGTCGCCAACGTCAGCGGCTTCTACGGCGACCGGCTCTCGGCCATGCGCGAGATGCTCGAAGGCGGCGAGGTCGACGTGCTGACCGGTGACTACCTCGCCGAGCTCACCATGCTGATCCTGGGCCGCGACCGGATGAGGGACCCGTCGCTGGGCTACGCCCGGACCTTCCTGAAGCAGGCCGAGGACTGCATGGGGCTCGCCCTCGAGCGCGGGGTCCGGATCGTCGCGAACGCCGGCGGCCTCAACCCGGCCGGCCTGGCGCAGAAGCTACGTGAGGTCGCCTCCGCCCTCGGCCTGTCGCCGAAGGTCGCCCACGTGCAGGGCGACGACCTGTTGGACCGCACGGAGGAGCTCGGCCTCGGCAGCCCGCTGACCGCCAACGCGTACCTCGGTGCCTTCGGGATCGCCGCCGCCCTTCGGCATGGCGCCGACATCGTCGTCACCGGTCGCGTGACGGACGCCTCCGTGGTGGTCGGTCCGGCGGCCGCCCACTTCGGGTGGAGCAGGACCGACTACGACGAGCTGGCCGGTGCGATGGTCGCCGGCCATGTCATCGAGTGCGGTGCTCAGGCTGCGGGCGGCAACTTCTCCGGCTTCGGCTCCCTTCGACCCGACACGACACCGATCGGTTTCCCGCTGGCCGAGATCTCCGCCGACGGCAGCAGCGTGATCACCAAGCACGCAGGCACCGGCGGTGCGGTCACCCGGGACACCGTCACCGCGCAGCTGGTCTACGAGGTCCAGTCCCAGACCTACCTCGGCCCGGACGTGTCCGCACGACTGGACACCATCGCGCTCTCCGACGACGGCGATGACCGGGTGCGGATCTCCGGCGTCCGTGGCCAGGCCCCGCCGCCGCGGCTGAAGGTCTGCGTCAACGACCTCGGCGGGTTCCGGAACAGTCTCGAGTTCGTGCTCACCGGGCTGGAGATCGACGCGAAGGCCGCCTGGGTCCGCGCGCAGCTCGAGGCCTCGCTCGCCGACAGGATGCCCACCTCCATCGAGTGGACGCTGGCCGACACCGCCCGCGCCGACGCCGCCACCGAGGAGTCGGCGAGCAGCCGGCTGCGGGTCACCGTGCGCGACCCGGACGCGGACCTGGTCGGCAGGGCGTTCACCGCGGCCGCGATCGAGCTCGGACTCGCGTCGTACCCCGGCTTCGCGCTCACCGGGCCACCCGCAGCCGCGACGCCCTACGGCACCTACCGACCGGCGTACGTCGACCAGGCGAGCGTGGACCACACCGTCGTGCACGCCGACGGGACGACCGAACGGATCGAGCCGCCGCCGGAGTGCACCGGGGACGCGGGCGGCGCCGGGCGGAGCGGGGGCGGCGACCCGACCGTGGATGGGCCTGGCCGCCGAGCGACGGAGGAGCGAGGCTGGTTGGGCGGGTCGCCGTCCCTGCGCAGCCCGGAGCCGTCGGAACCACGGTTGGAGCCGCCGCAGGACCGGGTGACCCGCAGGCTGCCGCTCGGCACGTTCGTGCATGCCAGGAGCGGCGACAAGGGTGGCGACGCGAACATCGGGTTCTGGGTCGACCACAGCAGCAAGGCGGACGAGCGGATCGCGTGGCTGACCAAGTTCATCACCGCGGACCGGATCCGAGAGCTGCTTCCCGAGGCGGCCGACCTTGACATCGAGGTGTACCCGCTGCCGAACCTGGGAGCGGTCAACGTCGTGATCCGCGGACTGCTGGGAGAGGGTGTGGCGGCCTCGAGCCGCTTCGACCCGCAGGGCAAGGGGCTCGGTGAGTGGGCCAGGTCCCGCCACGTCAGCATCACGGAGGACCTGCTGTGACGTTCTGGACAGACGAGCAGCTGGCGCTTCGTGAGAGTGCGAAAGCCTTGGTGCACAAGGAGATCACACCGCACCTCCAGGACTGGGAGGACGCCGGCGAGGTCCCCCGCTCGCTGCACCGGACGGCCGCCAAGCAGGGGTTCCTGGGTCTCGGTGTCCCCGAAGAGCTCGGTGGCAGCGGCGGAACCTTCCTGGACGCGATGGCGGTGACCGAGGCCATGGCCGAGGCCGGGGCCTCGTCCGGGCTGCTCGCCGCGCTGTTCACCTCGGGTATCGCGCTCCCGCACATCGTCTCCTCCGGGAGCCCGGACCTGGTCGACCGGTTCGTCCGACCCACCCTGGCGGGCGAGATGATCGGTGCCCTGGCCATCACCGAACCGGGTGGTGGGTCCGACGTCGCGAACCTCACCACGTCCGCCGTACGCCGCGGCGACCACTACGTCGTCAACGGCGCCAAGACGTTCATCACCTCGGGCGTCCGCGCCGACTTCGTGACCACGGCGGTCCGCACCGGTGGTCCCGGCTCCGACGGGATCAGCCTCCTCGTTGTCGAGAGCGGCACGCCCGGTTTCGAGGTGTCCCGTTCCCTGGCGAAGATGGGCTGGCACTGCTCCGACACCGCCGAGCTGGCGTTCGTCGACTGCCGGGTGCCGGTGGCGAACCTCGTCGGTGACGAGAACGCTGGCTTCGCGCTGATCGCGCAGGAGTTCGTCACCGAACGCCTCGCCCTCGCCGTGCACGGCTACGCCATTGCCACCCGGGCGCTCGCTCTGACCGTCGAGCACACCAAGGCACGGAGCACGTTCGGGGAGCCACTCGTCGCCCGCCAGGTGGTCCAGCACAAGCTGGTGGACATGCACCGGCGCGTCGACGCCGCCCGCACGTACACGCGTGACGTCGCCCGGCGGCACGTGAACGGCGACAACGTGCTCGCCGAGGCACTGATGGCGAAGGCGACCGCCGTCGAGGCGTGCGGCGTCGTCGTGGACCAGGCGGTGCAGCTGCACGGCGGCACGGGCTACATGCATGGGACCGAGGTGGAGCGGCACTACCGCGACGCCCGGATCCTCGGAATCGGAGGGGGAGCCACCGAAGTGCTCAACGACCTGACCGCGAAGCTGCTGGGGTACACCCCATGACCACCGGGCCAGCACCGATGGCCCGCGCGACGACTCGGCGCGAGGCGCTGCTGGAGAAGCTCACCGCGCTCGAGGCCGAGCACGCCAAGGCCGTCGCGGGCGGTGGAGAGAAGTACGTCGACCGGCACCACGCACGGGGCAAGCTGTTGCCACGCGAGCGGATCGAGCTGCTCGTCGACGAGGGATCGGCGTTCCTCGAGCTGAGCACGCTGGCCGCGTGGGGCTCGGACTACACGGTGGGCGCCTCCGTGGTCACCGGCCTCGGCGTGATCGAGGGCGTCGAGTGCATGATCATCGCCAACGACGCGACCGTGCGCGGAGGTGCGAGCAACCCGTGGACGGTGAAGAAGCTGTTCCGGGCCGCGCAGATCGCCCGCGAGAACCGGTTGCCCACCGTGAACCTGGTCGAGTCCGGCGGTGCCGACCTACCCAGCCAGAAGGAGATCTTCATCCCAGGGGGCGACCTGTTCCGCGGGCTCACCAAGGCCTCCGCCGCGAAGACGCCGACGATCGCGCTGGTGTTCGGCAACTCCACCGCCGGCGGCGCCTATGTCCCGGGGATGAGTGACTACGTGGTGATGGTCAAGGAGCAGGCCAAGGTGTTCCTCGGCGGTCCGCCGCTGGTGAAGATGGCCACCGGAGAGGACTCCGACGACGAGTCGCTCGGTGGTGCGGAGATGCACGCCCGCACCTCGGGTCTGGCCGACTACCTCGCTGTCGACGAGCACGACGCGCTGCGGATCGGCCGGCGGATCGTGGCCCGGCTGAACTGGCGCAGGCTCGCCTCCTCAACCACCGGGTATGCGGAGCCGGACGAGGACGTCGAGGGGCTCCTCGACCTGATCCCCACGGACCTCAAGGAGCCGTTCGACCCTCGCGAGGTGATCGTCCGGATCGCCGATGGCGCCGGTCCGGGCAACGAGGTCGTCTTCGACGAGTTCAAGCCGCTCTACGGTCCCTCGCTGGTCACCGGCTGGGCCAACGTCCATGGCCGGCAGATCGGCATCCTCGCCAACGCGCAGGGCGTGCTGTTCAGCGAGGAGGCGCAGAAGGCGGCGCAGTTCATCCAGCTCGCGAACCAGATCGACGTACCCCTGCTGTTCCTGCACAACACCACCGGGTACATGGTCGGCGCGGAGTACGAGCAGGGCGGCATCATCAAGCACGGCGCGATGATGATCAACGCGGTGAGCAACTCCACCGTCCCGCACATCTCGATCATGATGGGCGCCTCCTACGGCGCCGGGAACTACGGCATGTGCGGGCGCGCGTACGACCCGCGCTTCCTGTTCACCTGGCCCTCGGCGAAGTCGGCGGTGATGGGGCCGCAGCAGCTGGCCGGCGTGCTCTCGATCGTGGCCCGCGCGGCGGCCGGGGCGAAGGGTGAGGCCTACGACGAGGAGGGGGACGCGTCCTTGCGGAAGTACGTCGAGGACCAGGTGGAGGCCGAGTCGCTCCCGCTATTCCTGTCCGGGAGGCTGTACGACGACGGGGTGATCGACCCGCGGGACACCCGCAGCGTTCTCGGCATCTGCCTGTCCGTGATCGAGAACGCGCCCATCGAGGGCACCGACCGCTTCGGCGTCTTCAGGATGTAGCCGCCGGGTCGAGGAGCGAGCTTGCGAGCCCCGCAGATGCCCGGCAAGGAAGGAAGGAGTGCGATGACCATCAACCGTGTCCTCGTCGCGAACCGCGGCGAGATCGCACGTCGCGTGTTCGCGACCTGTCGGCGCCTGGGCATCGAGACCGTCGCCGTGTTCTCCGATCCCGACGCGCGGCTGCCGTTCGTGCGTGAGGCCGACGTCGCGGTCCGGCTGCCGGGGAACACTCCGGCCGAGACGTATCTGCGTGCGGACCTCCTCGTCGCGGTCGCCCGCGACACCGACGCTGACGCCGTACATCCTGGCTACGGTTTCCTCTCCGAGAACGCGGACTTCGCCCGCCAGGTGATCGAGGCCGGCCTGATCTGGGTCGGGCCGGCGGCGGAGTCGATCGAGCAGATGGGATCCAAGATCGAGGCGAAGAAGCTGGTCGCCGAGGTCGGTGTCCCGGTGCTTGTCGACCTTGCGCCCGGTGAGATCACGGATCGCGACCTGCCGGTGCTGGTGAAGGCCTCTGCTGGTGGGGGCGGACGCGGCATGCGCGTGATTCGCGACCTCGCCGAGGTAGCCGCTCAGGTGGAGCTCGCCAGCAGCGAGGCCGCCTCCGCGTTCGGTGACTCGACGGTGTTCTGCGAGCCCTACGTCGAACGCGGCCGGCACATCGAGGTCCAGATCCTCGTCGACGCCGAGGGAAACACCTGTGCGCTCGGTGAGCGTGACTGCTCGATCCAGCGTCGCCACCAGAAGATCGTCGAGGAGACTCCCGCACCTGGCATCTCCGACGACACCCGCAAGGCGATGTTCCGGACGGCTTCGCTGGTCGCGTCGTCGGCCCACTACCTCGGCGCGGGAACCGTCGAGTTCCTCTACGCGCCGGAGACGGAAAGGTTCTGGTTCCTGGAGATGAACACCCGGCTTCAGGTCGAGCACCCGATCACCGAGTGCGTCACCGGTCTCGACCTGGTTGCCGCGCAGATCGCGGTGGCCGAGGGACGCCTGCTCGCGGAGATCATCCCGTCCGGACCGCGAGGGGAGTCGCCCTGGCCGAACGGGCACGCAGTGGAGGCCCGCCTGTACGCCGAGGACCCCGGTGCCGACTGGCAACCGCAGAGCGGCACCCTGGCCCGCTTCGAGGTACCCGAGGTGGCCGCCGAGTTCGCCAACCCCGCCGACTACGGCATCCGTCTGGACTCGGGGTTCGCCTCCGGGGACGAGGTGGGCACTCACTACGACGCCATGCTCGCGAAGGTGATCGCCTGGGCCCCGACCCGGGACGCTGCCCTGCGGCGGCTCGCCGGTGTGCTTGCCCGCGCGCAGATCCACGGCGTGCGGACGAACCGCGACCTGCTGGTCAACGTGCTGCGTGACAAGGCATTCGTCGCGGGCGACGTCAGCACCGACCTCCTCGACCGGCACGACCTCGCCGCGCTCGCCGAAGGGCCGACCGACCATACCGCCGTACGGCTGTCCGCGTTCGCGGCCGCGGTCGTGCTCGCCGAACGCGCGCGCCACGAACGCCCTGTGCAGCAGCGCATCCCGGTCGGATGGCGCAACGTCACCTCCGCGCCGATCACCACGACGTTCGGATGCGGAAGCGAGGAGGTGACGGTCGAGTGGCACGGCGGGCGCACCGGCTACCGCACCTCCGACGAGACGGTGCACGCGCTGGAAGCGACCGCGACCCACGCCCTCCTCACCGACAAGTCGGGGGTGCAGCGGATGTTCGCGGTCTTCGTCCACGCCGAGCAGGTCGACGTGGAGTCTGCGCTCGGACATGTCGCGCTACGCCGGCTGCCGCGGTTCGTCGACCCGGCCGACCAGGTGGCGACCGGCTCCCTGCTGGCGCCGATGCCGGGGACCGTGGTGCGGATAGCCGTCGCCCAGGACGATCCGGTGTCGGCCGGCCAGCCCGTGCTGGTCCTCGAGGCGATGAAGATGCAGCACACCGTGACCGCACCGCACGACGGGGTGCTCACCGAGATCCCGGTCGCCGTGGGTCAGCAAGTCGCCTCGGGCGCCGTGCTGGCCGTCGTACGCGTCCCCGAATCCGCCGCTCCAGAAGGAGAAACCCCATGAAACACCACGCGTTCACCGAGACCGAGGAACGGCGAAGCCTGCGCACGGAGGTCGCCAAGCTGGCCTCCGGCTACGGCCGCGAGTACTTCGTGAAGCAGGCCCACAGCGGCGCGAAGACCACCGACCTGTGGCTGGAGATCGGCAGACACGGCTACCTCGGCGTCGCGATCCCGGAGGAGTACGGCGGCGGCGGAGGTGGCATCGGCGACCTCGCCGCGGTGTGCGAGGAGCTTGCCGCGGCCGGTTGCCCCTTGTTGATGATGATCGTGTCACCGGCGATCTGTGGCACCGTGATCAGCCGGTTCGGCACCGAGGAGCAGAAGCAACGATGGCTGCCGTCGATCGCCGACGGGACACTGATGATGGCGTTCGCGATCACCGAGCCGGACGCCGGTTCCAACTCGCACAACATCACCGCCACCGCCCGGCGTGAGGGCGGTGGCTGGGTGCTGAACGGTCGCAAGATCTACATCTCCGGCGTCGGCGAGGCCGGAGCCGTGCTCGTCGTCGCCCGGACGGAGGACGCGCGGACCGGCAAGCTCAAGCCCGCGCTGTTCGTCGTACCCACCGATGCCCCCGGGGTCGAGTACCAGCCCATCGAGATGGAGATCGTCAGCCCGGAGAAGCAGTTCACGGTGTTCCTCGACGACGTGAGACTGCCGGCCGACGCACTCGTCGGCGACGAGAACGCCGGCATCGCCCAGCTGTTCGCCGGTCTCAACCCGGAGCGGATCATGGCCGCCGCGTTCGCGAACGGAATCGGCCGGTTCGCGCTGGGCAAGGCGACCGAGTACGTCAAGGGACGCGAGGTTTTCGGTGTCCCGATCGGCACGCACCAGGGCGTCGCGCACCCGCTGGCCCAGTCCAAGATCGAGATCGAGCTGGCGCGGCTGATGACGCAGAAGGCCGCCGCCCTCTACGACTCCGGGGACGACCTGGCTGCCGGGGAGGCAGCGAACATGGCGAAGTACGCCGCCGGAGAGGCCGCCTGTGCAGCGGCGGACCGTGCGGTGCAGGTGCATGGCGGCAACGGGATGACCACCGAGTACGGCGTGGCCGGCCTGCTCGTCGCCGCACGCGCCACCCGGATCGCGCCGGTGTCGAGGGAGATGATCCTCAACTTCGTTGGGTCCCATAGTCTCGGACTGCCGAAGTCCTACTGAGCGTCAGCACACGTCGAGGAGAACCATGACCGAACTCGTGCACTACCGGGTCGACGACCACGTCGCCTCCCTCGTCCTCGACTCCCAGCACAACCGGAACGCGCTGTCCCGCCAGCTGGTCGGCGAGCTCCTCGAGTGCCTCGACCGTGCCGAGGCCGACGACGACGTCAAGGTCGCGCTGATCCGGGCCAAGGGCTCCACGTTCTGCTCAGGAGCCGACATGGCGGAGGCGCGCGAGGACGGGATGGAGAAGGCCGCGGGCGTGCTGGTCGGCCTCCAGCGCAAGATCGCCACCTTCGCGAAACCGGTGGTGACCCGCGTGCAGGGCAACGTGCGCGCCGGAGGTATCGGGATCGTCGCGGCCTCCGACATCGCGGTGAGCGCGAAGGATGCGACGTACGCCTTCACCGAGGTGCGGCTCGGGCTGACCCCGGCGGCGATCTCGCTGTCGGTGCTGCCGCGGATGACCGACCGGTCGGCGGCCCTGACGTTCCTGACCGGTGACGTGTTCGACGGCATCGCCGCGGAACGGTACGGGCTGGTCACCAAGGCGGTCACCGAGACCGAGCTGAACCTGGAGGTGGACGAGATCTGCGCGTCGTTGGCCAAGGGCAACGCGCAGGGCCTCCGCGAGACCAAGCAGCTTCTCGGCCGGCCGCTCGTGGAGCGCATCGACCGGGACGGCGACGACCTGGCGAAGCTGTCAGCCAGGCTGTTCGGGTCCGAGGAGGCCAAGGCAGCGATGCTCGCGTTCCTGAACCGGAAGAAGTAGCGCCGCGCTGTCAGAGGACCGCTGGCAGGCGGACAGTGCGGTGCGGGATGAGGCTCGACATGGCAAGTCCTGTGTCCGCTTCAAGCGGCTGGACCAGGTTCCGCTGGACGTGATCGGCGAGGTGATCGCGAAGATCCCGCCGCGGCCGTTCATCGAACGCTACGAGGCTGCACGCGCTTCCGTGAAAAGCGGCAGATGACCCGTTCCGGCCGGGGTAGAGTTGGCGACTTGCTTTTCCGAGCCGGGGAGACGGTGGAGTCGCTTGTCAGCAGAGATGGGCCAGAAGGATGTGGCGCAGCGGGAGGTCGCCCACGAGCAGCAGTTCGTGGACGAGGTCTACCTCCAGCTGGAGCAGTCGGCGAGGAACGCCGAGGCGCTGGCCAAGGAGGGACACGGTCGTGGTCGGCTCGGGCACGAGGGCGGCCTGGTCGAGCGTGACGCGATGGTGTTCCAGGCCGCCAAGCGGCTCGCCACGCTGAACGCCGCCCACGAGGGCCTGGTGTTCGGCAGGCTCGACCTCGACGACCACGAGGAGGCGCCACGCTACATCGGCCGGATCGGGCTGCGCGACGAGAACCGCGACACGATGCTGATCGACTGGCGGGCGCCGGCGGCCGCGGTGTTCTACCAGGCGACCGCCGCGGACCCGCAGGGCGTGGTCCGCCGCCGGGTGCTGCGCTGCGCCGGCCCGAAGGTGGTCGCGGTCGAGGACGACCTGCTCGACTCCGAGGCCGAGACCGACCTGCCGATCGTCGGCGAGGGCGCCCTGATGGCCCAGCTCACCCGGGCCCGCGACCGCAGCATGCACTCGATCGTGGCGACGATCCAGGCCGAGCAGGACGAGGCGATCCGTGCCCCCGGCCGGGGAGTGGTCGCCATCTCCGGCGGTCCGGGCACCGGCAAGACCGTCGTCGCGCTGCACCGTGCGGCGTACCTGCTCTACACCGACCGGCGTCGCTACGAGCACGGCGGCGTGCTGATCATCGGCCCGTCCGGGGTGTTCATGCGCTACATCGAACGGGTGCTGCCCTCCCTCGGCGAGACCGCGGTGGCGCTGCGCTCGCTCGGTGAGGTCGTGGACGGGGTCAAGGGTGTCCGGCACGACGACCCGGCAGTCGCCGACGTCAAGGGTTCCGCCCGGATGGTCGAGCTGATGAGGCGTACGGCGCGGCAGGCGGTCCCGTCCGCACCTCACGAGTTCCGCATCTTCTACCGCGACGAGAACATCGTCCTCGGCGGCCGCGAGCTCTCCGCTCTGCGTAGGCAGCTTCTGTCCCAGGGCAAGCGCAACCGGCAGCTGCCCCGGGCCGCCTCCACGCTGCTCGACGCCATGTGGCGCCAGGTCCACGGCGAACGAGCCCGTGGCCGCGGCAAGGAGGAGTTCATCGACGTGATGCTCGGCGATGTGTCCTTCGTGCGGTTCGCCCTGTCCTGGTGGCCCGCCCTGGACGCCACCGACGTGCTGCGGTGGCTACGGGACCCGGAGTTCCTGGCGCGGGTCGGTGAGGGCGTGCTGTCCCAGGAGGACATGGCGCTGCTCTCGAAGTCGTGGGGCCACGCCGCCGCGCCCGGGGAGGTCCCGGCACCCGTCGTACCCCGGTCACCGCGGGCGCGGAAGGCGACCTCGGACGAGTGGTCGGTCGAGGACGTTCCGCTGCTCGACGAGCTGCGCTACGAGCTCGGTGACTCGCCGGAGCAGGCGGACACGGAGCACGACCCGTTGGCGCATCTGGTCGACGAGAACATGCCCGAGGTCACCACGATCAGCGACCGTGAGCTGAACAGTGCCCGGACCTCGACCCGCACCGAGGACGACAGCTACGCGCACGTGCTCGTCGACGAGGCGCAGGACCTGACGCCGATGCAGTGGCGGATGGTCGGCCGTCGCGGACGTTCCGCGAGCTGGACGATCGTCGGGGACCCGGCGCAGTCGTCCTGGCCGGTGCCCGAGGAGGCAGCTCGCGCGCGGGCGGACGCGCTCGGCGACAAGCCGCAGCACGGGTTCCACCTCTCCACGAACTACCGGAACAGCAAGGAGATCTACGACTACGCGGCCGCTTATGCCGCACGGGTCGGCCTGGACGCGGATCTTCCGAACGCGGTCCGCTCGACCGGTGTCGAGCCGGCCGAGCACACCGTCGAGGACCTCGAGTCCGGTGTCCGCGCGGCGGTGCTCGAAGCCGCGGACGCGGTGGAGGGGACGGTCGGGATCGTGGTGCCGACGGCTCGGCGCAGCCAGGTGCAGGCCTGGCTCGAGTCGTGGACCGAGCTCGGCTCCGCGAGCGCCGGCGGCTTCGACGCGCGGGTCGCCGTGCTCACCGGGTTGGACACCAAGGGCCTGGAGTTCGACGCGATCGTGGTCGTCGAACCGGCCGAGATCGAGTCCGAGTCGGCGACCGGTCGGGCCACTCTGTACGTCGTACTCACCCGTGCCACGCAGCGGATGGTCACCGTCAGCACCGGCTGACACGGCGCGCCTTCAGGGGGTGCGCCGTTTCACCGACGGTCAGGTGACGGGGTTGTCCGCGATCCGGTGCGCCCGCCAGACCAGTCCTACTGGGACCGAGCATGAGCCGTCGGAGTATGCCAGGTGCCGGATCCAGAGCCGACCGCCGCGGAGCACGCGCACCTGCCACACGACGCGCTGCTGGACCCCGCACAGGTCCCCGCGCAAGAAGGTGATCGCGAGGCGGTCGCCGGTCAGGGTGTACCGACCGGCGGCTGCCGGATGGTCGGTGAACAGATTGTCCTCCAGGTCCATCGCGAAGGTGCCGTCCCGGTCGAACTCGACCAACAGCTGAGCGGTGAGCCAACCGGCCCGGTCGAGGATCCAGATCCCGGCGAGCTCGTCGGCTGCGGGGATCCTTCCTCGCTCTGTGGGGCACAGCCGGCTGCGTTCGGCGGCAAGCGCGCGCGAGCCAGTGGCGAGCTGCACGACATGCGGCACAGGACCGTTGGCGGACTCCGTCTGCACCACGAGCTCGTCGGTCGCCGCGTCAGTCGCCGCACAGTCGACGTCGACGTCGAATCCCACCGACGTCCACCGATCCGGAGGGAGGGTGGCGGTGGGGGCGGAACCGTGCCAGCCACGGGGAAACACGTCGAGAACCCGCACTGTCGACTCGCCGGAGTTGTGCAGGTAGACGACGAACTCCGGCCCGGCGGACCCGTCGTCCACCCGGTGCACCGCGCCGGCCGTCACGTGGAACCCTTCCGGGGCCGGGGCCGGGGCGGGTCTCGGGTCGGTGTCTGTGCCGGCCAGCCCGATTCCGCCTGCGCCACCGACGAGCAGGAGCAGGACCGCCGCTCCTAGCGAGCGGAGACCGAGCCGCGGCTCGGACTCGTCCCCCTGGACCAGTTCCTCGTAGCCTGCGTCACCGGTGTCACGCGGTCCCATGCTTCAGGCTAGGCCGTCGATCAGTGGGGCAGAATCCCCCAGGTGTGCCATCCGACCCGTCCGGACGACGCGTACTGCACAGATGTGCAGTTGTGGTCGTCGTCCCCGCGAATCCACGACCCGAACTGCACAGATGTGCAGTTGTGGTAGTCGGCACGCGCGACCCGCGGGTCTACACCGGTCTGGCGGAGAGCCCGAACCAACCGTGACTGTGCAGCGCACATCGGCCGGGATCTCGGCGCTTTCCGGCAGCCCACCCGCGTGTCAGCACGCGAGTAGCCCACCGCAGACGCCGCCAGGTCAACATCGCCACCACAAAGGCGATCACACCCACCTTGATCCACTCCGGCCGCGGAGCGAAGTCCGACGGCTGTCTGTAGCCACCGTCGGCAAGCCCGGCAGCCCGCTCGAAGTGGTTGCGTGGCCCGGGGAAGAACGCCTCGTCCGCGCCGTACAGCACCGGCATGGCCAACGGGCCACCGAGCAGAGTCAGGGCGGCCCACTGCGAGACGTGTCTCGACTCGTGCACCGCGATCGTGTGGGCGTCGTCCTCGGGAAGTCCGGTCAGGAACATGTCCCCGACCGTGAGTCCGCTGTCAGACGCGGCGGACGGCAGGAAGGCGACGGTCATCGACCCCGCAGCGCACAGGCCTCCGCCCCGCTTGTCGGCATAGTGGTGCGCGACGCCGGTGATGGGGGCGGTGATAACCCCACGAGCTTCGTGCCAGAGCCCTGGGACCAGTCCGTCCGGCGACGCGATGGAGGCCTGGCTTGCGACGGTGTCCCAGTCGGCACCACAGGTCGGAAGGTCCGCGGAGGTGCTCTTCTGGTGCAGCCACATTCCGGAGCCGGCAACGACGAATGCGACCACTGCGAGGGTGACCGCGGCGCGCACGCGTCGATGTCGACGGCACACGACGCATGGCAGCCCGGTTCGCTGCTCCCGGCGGTGGGCGAGCCAACCGAGCGCCCCCCAGGACACGAAGCAGCACAGCCCCCACGCCCATCCACGGGCACGCCTCACAAAACCCATCCCGTAAGGCCTCCCTTCCGGTCACAGCAACCACCTCGCGTTCCGGCATGGGCGCAGCACCGACTACCGGCCCCACAGGGCCGGGCCTCGATGGCGGATCACACGCGAACGCGTCTTCAGCGGCAGGAGCATTGGCCTGTCACTGCTTGATAACGATTTGGTACCCATTTACGTGGCTCACTAACGCTGCTGTGCGATGGTCCGAAAGAGAGAGCGGTCGCAGGGGCCCACGGGAAGGGCGCAGGTGTGGGACGCGCCGAGGCATCGGGCCGGTGGTTGGTAGCGTTCCGCGCATGACGATTCCCCCCGTCGCAGACGCAGCCGCAGCCGCGGTCGCGCTCGACGCGTTGGTGGGGCACGAGGCGTGGGCCGTGATCCGGCTCCGCGAGTCCGCGACGGTCACCCTGGTGGGCGGTTCGCGTGCCGAGGTCGAGCGGCTGGTCGACGTACCCCTCGAGGAGGGCGCGCCCGAGCCGAGCCGGCGGTTCGACCGGCTGCTCGCGATCCCGTTCCGACAGGTCGCCGAGCGCGGGTTCGAGGCGCACGACGACGGCACCCCGCTGACCGTGGTCACCATCGAGACCGAGGCCGAGGTCCCGCTGGCCGCACTGCTCGACGCGCTGCCGGACGAGCCGGTCGAGTTCACCGACCGTGGTGGCTTCGAGACCGACGACGACGAGTACGCCGCCGTGGTCGGCCGGATCATCACCGACGAGATCGGCAACGGCGAGGGCGCCAACCTCGTCGTCGGCCGGCACTACCGGGCGCAGCTGAAGGACTGGGACACCCGCAAGGCGCTCACCGTGCTCCGCAACCTGTTGGCGAAGGAGCGCGGGGCGTACTGGACGTACTGCTTCTTCACCGGCGACCGGTTCCTGATCGGAGCCAGCCCCGAACGCCACGTCAGCGTGCACGGCGGCGACGTGCGGATGAACCCGATCAGCGGCACCTTCCGGTTACGCGGACTGGAGGATCCGGGCAGACGCAAGGACGAGCTGCTGAAGTTCCTCGCCGACGAGAAGGAGATCTACGAGCTCTTCATGGTCGTCGACGAGGAGCTGAAGATGATGTGCGACATCTGCAACGAGGGCGGCCAGGTGCTCGGCCCGTTCCTCAAGCCGATGACGTACCTGGTGCACACCGAGTACCTGCTGGCCGGGCGGACCACCCGCGACGTGCGGGAGGTGCTGCGGGACACGATGTATGCCGCGACCGTCACCGGGTCGCCGGTGCAGAACGCGTGCCGGCTGATCAAGCAGTACGAGACCGAGGGACGCGGCTACTACGGCGCGGCGCTCGCGCTGCTCGGCCGGGACGCCGACGGGCAGCCGACCGCGGACTCCCCGATCGTGATCCGCACCGCCGACGTCTCACCCGACGGTGCCCTCAAGGTGACCGCAGGGGCCACCCTGGTCCGGGACTCGGTCGCCTCCTCCGAGGTCGCCGAGACCCATGCCAAGGCCGGTGGGATCCTCAGCGCGTTCGGGCTGGTCCCGGCGGCCGGCGGTGCGCTCGAAGGTGTCGCCGAGCTGACCCGCGACGAGGACGTGCTGATCGCGCTCGCCTCCCGCAACCAGCGGCTCTCCAAGTTCTGGCTCACCGACCAGGGCGGCTCACCGCCGGCCCCGGAGCTCAAGGGCAGGAGCGCGGTGATCCTCGACGGCGACGACGACTTCGTGAACATGATCCGGCACGTGCTGTCGGTGATGGGGATGACCTCGAGCGTGGTCCGGCACGGGGACTCCACGCCGGGTGCGCTGGACGGTTTCGACCTCGTGATCGTCGGGCCCGGCCCCGGTGACCCGCGCGACTCGGGTCACCCGAAGATCGCCGCGTTCGAGGCCGCCGTGGACAGCCTGCTGGAGTCGCGGCAGCCGTTCCTGGCGGTCTGCCTCGGTCACCAGGTGCTCTGCGGCCGGCTCGGGATCGGCCTCGCCTACAAGGACATCGTCTTCCAGGGCACCCAGTCGCGGGTCAGTCTCGACCCGTCCAGCGGCGCCGGCCGCCG
This sequence comes from Nocardioidaceae bacterium, assembly GCA_035699065.1. GTDB lineage: Bacteria > Actinomycetota > Actinomycetes > Propionibacteriales > Nocardioidaceae > Nocardioides_C. The sequence continues at coordinate 19,782 of DASSBE010000087.1, read as the reverse complement.
TGGCCGCGAGGAGAACGTCGGCTTCTACAACACCTTCGTCGCCCGGGCCGACGGGCCGTTGCCGGACGGGGTGCGGGTCGCCGCCGACCCCGTGTCCGGTGACATCCACCTGCTCGCCGGCGCCCATTACCGCGGGGTGCAGTTCCACGCCGAGTCGATCCTCACCGAGCACGGCTACGAGCTGCTCCACGACCTGGTGCTCCAGCTCCTGTCCTGACGCCGCCACGTCGGGACAGGAGCCGGCACCGGTACGGCTACGAGGAGGCGGACCCTTCGTCACTGTCCAGGGTGACCTTGAGCGTCTGCTCGTCGCCGTCGCGTACGACGGTCAGGGTGACCGTGTCCCCGGGGCGGTAGCCGCGGATCGTGGCCACCAACGACTCCGCGCCGGTGATCGGGTCGTCGTTCACCTTCGTCACCACGTCCCCGTGCTCCAGGCCTGCTTCCGCGGCGGCCGAGCCGTTGTTGACGTTCTCGATGCCGGCCCCGCTCAGCAGCCCGTTCTGGCTGGTGGCATCGGTGACCGTGACCCCGAGCCGGGCGTGCGTGGGCGTCTCCCCATTGCGCAGCTGCTCGACGATCGGGAGCACCTTGTCGATCGGGATCGCGAAGCCGAGACCGATCGAGCCGCCCTCACCCATCGAGCTGGAGGTGCGGATCGAGGAGTTGATGCCGACGACCTCGCCCTGCATGTTCACCAGCGGCCCGCCGGAGTTGCCCGGGTTGATCGCCGCGTCGGTCTGGATCGCGGGGTAGGTGGTGTCGGAGGCACCCTGGGACTGCGAGCCCACCGAGACCGGCCGGTTCATCGCCGAGACGATGCCGCTGGTCACGGTGGCCTCGAGACCGAAGGGCGAGCCGACCGCAACGACCTGCTCGCCGACGTCGAGGTTGGCGGACTTCCCGATCGTGGCAGGCGTCAGGCCGGACACGTCCTTCGCCTTGATGATCGCCAGGTCGGTGACCGGGTCGGTGCCCACCACCTCGGCCTCGGCCGCCGTACCGTCGTTGAAGTTCACCGAGATGGAGCCACCGCCGGCGGCCACCTCGACCACGTGGTTGTTGGTGAGGATCTCGCCGTCGGCGCTGACGATGATGCCCGACCCCGAGCCCGCGCCCTGTGCGCCGCGGACGTTGATCTTGACCACCGAGGGCAGCACCGAGTTGGCGACCTCCTCGACCGATCCTGGCTCGGCGGGGGTGTCCTGGCTGTCCGAGACGGTGGAGTTGCCACCTGACGAGGACGACGCCGCAGCGGTGCCGTCCCCGTTCAGGTAGTCCACCGTGGCGAACCCGGCGGCGCCAGCCAGCCCACCGAGCCCTCCCACGACGAGGGCAGCGACGAGGAGCCCGGCGGTGAAGGCACCGCCCGGCCGGGACTGGTGTCGCTGCTGTCCCTGGAACCCGAACGCCCCTGGATGCTGCTGAGGTCCGCCGTAGGGCGGGGGGCCGTACGACGGACCGGGGCCGCTGCCGTAGGCGTGCCGCTGCTGCCCCTGCTCGGGGGGCCCGTAGCGGTGCACGTTCTCCGTCGACTCGGTCGCCGGCTCCGCGGACTGTCCCGTGGAAGGGATCCGCTGGGTGTCGTCAGGTTCCTGATCGTGGTTCTCGTGGTTCATGTCTTCCAGCATGCCGGTCGTTTCTTAACCTGCGCTGAGAGTGTGCTTACGACTCCGCAAGACTCGCGACGCCGTCGGTGTCCTGGCCCGCCGGCTGCTCCGCGGAGCCCGGGATGTCGAGCCAGAACGCCGCGCCGCCGTCGTCCCAGCTGCCGGCCCGCACCCGGCCGCCGTGCCGTTCCACGACCTGACGCACGATCGAGAGCCCCAGGCCGGAGCCGGGCATGGTCCGCGACTCGGCCGAGCGGTAGAACCGGTCGAACACGTGAGGCAGGTCCTCCTCGGCGATGCCGTGGCCCTGGTCGGCGACCATCAGCGTGCCCTGGTCGAGGGTGACGGTGACGGTGCCGAGCGGTGGGCTCCACTTCGCCGCGTTGTCCATCAGGTTGGTGATCGCGCGTTCGAGGGCGTGCGGCTCGCCGGTCACCCACCACGGGTTGGTCTGGACGTCGAAGTCCAGGCTCGACGCGCGGCGACGGACCCGGGCGACGGCCCGGTCGGTGATCTCCGCCAGGTCCACCGGCTCCACGGTGACCGGCAGCGGCTCGTCCCGGGCGAGCTCGACCAGGTCGCCGATCAGCGTGGTCAGCTCCTCGATCTGGAACCGGACGTCGTCGAGCAGCTCGTTGCGCGACGACTCCGAGAGGCCGCCGCGACGGTCGGCCTGGACCAGCAGGTCGAGGTTGGTGCGCAGCGAGGTCAGCGGAGTGCGCAGCTCGTGGCCGGCGTCCGCGACGAGCTGGCGCTGCCGGTCCCGGGACGCGGACAGGGCGAGCAGCATCGCGTTGAACGCCGAGGCGAGCCGCGCGATCTCGTCGTTGCCCTCGACGTCGATCGGGTCGAGCTCCTCGGTCCGGGCGATCTCCTCGGCCGCGGAGGTCAGCCGGCGCACCGGGCGCAGTCCGTTGCGGGCCACCGCCCACCCGGCCAGCGCCGCGCCGATCACCCCGGCGGCCCCGAAGATCAGCAGCACGATCCCCAGCTTCTCCAGGGTGCGTTCGGTCGGCTCGAGGGACTGCGCCAGCACGAGCGCGACGCCCGGCTCCTGGGTCGGCACGGCGACCACGCGGTAGCGCCCGTCGTCGGCTGCGATGGTCCTGATCGAGTATCGGTCCTGCCCCCGAGCCACCGCCAGCTCGGGCCTGCCGAGCCGCAACGTCGACCCGGGGTCGACGCTGGACGCGCCGCGGGCGGCGTCGACGAAGCCGATCCGCACGTCGGCGGCACCGAGCATCCAGGACGGCACGTCTCGCTGGCTGAGCGCGCTGAGCGTGTTCGTGCGGGCCGCCGCACTCGCCCGGCTGAGCAGCGACTCGTCGAGGGTGTCGTACATCTGCAGGCGGACGGTGATGAACGCGGCCGCCGCCACGAACGCGACGGCCAGACCGACCGCGATGGTCGCCAGCAACGTGACCCGGCTGGCCAGCGAGGCGCGGTAGTGCAGCCCCATCAGGCTTCCTTGAGGACGTACCCGACCCCACGGACCGTGTGGATCAGCCGCGGCTCACCGCCGGCTTCCGTCTTGCGCCGCAGGTAGCCGACGTAGACCTCGAGCGAGTTCGCGGTGGTGGGGAAGTCGTAGCCCCAGACCTCCTCGAGGATGAAGGAGCGGTCGAGGACCCGGCGCGGCCGGCGCAGGAACATCTCGAGCAGTGTGAACTCGGTCCGGGTCAGGTCGATCAGTCGCCCCGCCCGTCGTACCTCACGGGTGGCCGGGCTCAGCGTCAGGTCGGCGAAGCCGAGCACCTCCTCGTCGTCCTCGTCCGGGTTGTGCACACGCCGCAGAAGCGCGCGCAGCCGGGCGAGCAGCTCCTCGAGGGCGAACGGCTTGGTCAGGTAGTCGTCCGCGCCGGCATCGAGGCCCTCGACCCGGTCACCGACCGAGTCCCGGGCGGTGAGGACCAGGATCGGCAGGTCGTTGCCGGCGGTGCGCAGGGCCCGGGTCGTCTCGATTCCGTCGAGACGCGGCATCATCACGTCGATCACCAGCGCGTCCGGAGGGCTGCCGCCGATGCTGGCCAGCGCCTCCGCGCCGTCACTGGCCAGGGCGACCTGGTATCCGTTGAACTCCAGGGAACGGCGCAGCGACTCACGCACCGAGCGGTCGTCGTCGACGACGAGCACCCGGTGCGCGGGGGGACTGGTCGGGGTGGCCACGGTCCCAGCGTGCCACCTCGACCTGAGACCCGCCTTAGAACCGCGGGCCGTGCGCGCTGCGCGGGGCGGGGCCGGCGCCGCCTCGGGGCACCCTGGGGACCCGCTCAGGGGCCGTTGGGGGTGGCGCCCGATGGGCTCGGCGGCCTGATCACGGCAGCGTTGTCGCCATGAAGATCTTGCGTCGCCTGTTCTCGTTGGTGCTGTCCCTTGTTCTGCTCGCAGCGGCCGGCCTGGCCGCGGTGTTCTTCGTGGCCTTCGCACCCGTCTCCACGGTCGGCGAGGTCGGCCTCGAGCACGAGCTGGCGATCCCACCGTTGGCGGAGTCGCACGTCACCGACGACGGCACCCGGGTCTTCGAGCTCACCGCGCAGGAGGGCACGACAGCGCTGCTGCCCGGCAAGCCCACGGAGACCTGGGGCTTCAACGGCTCCTACCTCGGGCCGACCCTGCGGGCTGCGCGCGGGGAGCAGGTGCGTGTGAACGTGCACAACGAGCTGGACGAGACCACCACCGTGCACTGGCACGGCATGCACCTGCCCGCCCGGTACGACGGAGGGCCGCACCAGCCGGTCGGGCCCGGTGCGACGTGGTCGCCGCAGTGGCGCATCGACCAGCCCGCCGCGACGCTGTGGTACCACCCGCACCCGCACGGGCAGACCGAGGAGCACGTCAACCGGGGCCTGGCGGGCATGTTCATCCTCGATGACCCCCGCCGCGCCGTCGCCGACCGGCTGCCGCACGAGTACGGCGTCGACGACATCCCGGTGATCGTGCAGGACAAGCGGTTCGGCGGGAACGGGGTCTTGCGCAACGGCGGGCTCGGCGAGGACCTGCTGGTCAACGGCACCTACGGCCCCTACCTCGACGTCACCACCGAGAAGGTCCGGTTGCGGCTGCTCAACGCCTCGGTCAAGCGGGTGTACTCGTTCGGGTTCTCCGACGACCGGGACTTCACCATGATCGGCACCGGTGGTGGTCTGATGCACCTGCCGGTCGCGATGGACCGGCTTCGGCTCTCGCCCGGTGAACGGGCCGAGGTCGTGGTGGACATGCGGCCCGGGGAGGACGCCGTGCTCCGCTCCTACCCGCCCGACCTCGGTGGGAACGGGTTCACCGACCGGTTCAACGGCGGTGCGGACGAGTTCGACGTACTCGAGCTGCGTGCGGCCGACCGGCTCCGGGCGTCTCCCCGCCTCCCCGCCGAGCTCGCGCCGGCCCCGGACCTGGACACCACCGACGCCCACCTGCGCACCTTCGAGCTGAGCGGGCGGCAGATCAACGACAAGAGCATGGACATGGCACGCGTCGACGAGACCGTGGAGCTCGGCAGCACCGAGATCTGGCAGGTCACCAACACCGCCGGCGAGTACCACAACTTCCATGTGCACGACGTGCAGTTCGAGGTGCTCAGCGTGGACGGCCACGACCCGGGCGCCGAGCTGGGCGGCTGGAAGGACACGATCTTCCTGCCACCGGGGACGACGGCGCGGGTGGCGCTGCACTTCGCCGACTACGCCGACCCCGACCTGCCGTACATGTACCACTGCCATCTGCTCCAGCACGAGGACAGCGGCATGATGGGCCAGTTCGTGGTCGTGGAACCCGGCCACTGAGTTGTCAGACGCCTGTGCGGCTATAGCCGCACACCGATCTGACAAGTCGGTCAGAGCAGGGAGCGCGCCGCGGCCCCGGCACGGTCGCCGTAGCCACCGCCGAACATGCAGGCGTGCACGAGCAGCGGGTACAGCTGGTGCAACCCGGCCCGCTCCTCCCAGCCGTCGGCCGGCGGGGCCGCCTCGGCGTAGGCGTCGAGCATCCGCTGCAGCTGCGGGAGCCCGAACAGCGACAGCATCGCGAGGTCGCTCTCCCGGTGCCCGCCGTGGGCCGCGGGGTCCACCAACCACACCCTGGCGTCCTGCCCCCACAGCACGTTGCCCGACCACAGGTCGCCGTGCAGCCGCGCGGGCGGTTCCTCCGGCCCGGCCAGGTCGACGATCCGGCGTACGACGGCCTCCACGGACTGCGCATCGGCGGAGGAGATCGCGGACCTGTCGCGCGCGAGCTTCAGGTAGGGCAGGATCCGGCGGGTCGCGAAGAACTCCGGCCAGGTCGGGGCGGGCCGGTTCGGCATCGGAAGCGTGCCGATGTAGCCGTCCTCCCCGGAGTCGGTGCCGAACACCGGGGCGCCGCTGAGGTGGGTGGCCGCGAGCGCACGGCCGAACCGCTCGGCCGCGTCCGAGGTCGGCCGGCCGGCCTCGACCCAGCTCACGATCAGGCAGTCCTCCTCGGCCGCGAGCACGCCGGGCACGTCCGCGCCGGAGCCTTCGGCCAGCCACCGCAGGCCACGTGCCTCGGTGCGGAAGAAGTCGACGGGTGCGTGCGGGCGGGTCTTGACCAGTGCGGAGCGGCCGTCGGAGAGCCGGAGCCGGGTCGCGGTGCAGATGTCTCCTCCCGCGACCGGCGTGGTGGCGACGACCGCCGTACCGAGCAGTGCCTCCGCCCGGTTCGCGATCGTGCCCATCCGCGCCATGTCAGTCCCCCGCCACCTCGTGCGCGAGACAGGCGACGAGGGCCGCCGCGGTGCGTTCGACCATCGCCAGCACGGAGTCGAACCCGTCGTCACCGCCGTAGTAGGGGTCCGGCACGTCCCGGTCCGCGTCGGCCCGTGGGTCGAAGTCGCGGAACATCCGCACCCGTCCGCGCTCCGCCGTGGCCGGCATCAGTGTGGTGATGTCGGCGAGGTTCGAGGCGTCCATCGCGAGGACCAGGTCACAGTCGCCGAACCAGCTGTCCGCGAACTGCTGCGCCCGATGCCGACTCGCGTCGTACCCCGCAGCGGTGAGCACCGCGGCGGCCCGCCGGTCCATCGGGTGCCCGACGTGCCAGTCGCCCGTGCCCGCGCTGACCACCTCGACGTCGTTGCCGAGCCCGGCCTCGTCGATCCGGCGCTCGAGCACCACGTGCGCCATCGGGGAGCGGCAGATGTTGCCCAGGCACACCACCGCGAGGCGGTACGGCGCACCCTCCGACCGTCGCGGGGGGAGCAGCTGTGCAGCGGCCGGCGGTGTCATCGGGTCAGTCACCGTCGGGGAGCACCGCCTCGAGGATCCAGGTGGCCACGGTCACGATGATCCCGCCGAGCACAGCGGTCCAGAACCCGTCGACGTGGAAGCCGAGTCCCGCCTCGCCGGAGATCCAGCTGGTCAGCATCAGCAGCAGTGCGTTGATCACCAGCAGCAGCAGCCCGAGCGTGAGGATGATGAACGGCAGCGAGAGCACCTTGATCACCGGCCCGAGCACCGCGTTGATCACGCCGAAGATCAGCGCGACCAGCACCAGGGTGATCAGCCGGTCCTCGGTGGAGCCGCCGGTCAGCCGGATTCCGTCGAGCAGCCACGCGGCCGCAGCCAGCGCAAGCGCGTTCACCAGGGCCCAGATCAGAAACTTCACGTTCCGATACTGCCAGGTCAGGTCGAATGAGGCAGGTGCAGTGCGTCGAGCATCGACGTCTCGGCGTGCTCGAGGTGATGCTGGAGCTCGGTGGCGGCGGCCTCGGTGTCGCCGCGCTCGAGCAGGTTCAGCAGCGCCCGGTGCGAGGCGACCTGGTCGGTGGAGTTGCGCCGGATCCGGTCCACCTTGGCGAGTCCGAGCCGGACCTCGGCCGACAGCGCGTCGGCCAGCGACATCAGCCGCTGGGACTCGGTGAGGCCGACCAGCGACCTGTGGATCCCCAGGTGCGCGGCGGTCAGCTCGGCGCGGCTCGCGTCGGACTGGGCGGCCACCGTGAAGTCGACCAGCGCCCGGCGCACGGCATCGCGCGCCGCCTCGCTCGCGGTGGCCCACCTGCGCACACCGGCGATCTCCAGCACCGCCCGGGAGCGGCACACGTCCCGCACGGAGTCGGGGTCCAGCTCGGTGACGAAGACGCCGCGGTTCGGCTCCCGGGTGGCCACGCCTTCGTTGACCAACAGGCCCAGCGCCTCACGGACGGTGGACCGGGAGACCCCGATCGCCTCCGCGAGGGCGATCTCGCGCAGCGGCGTACCCGGCTCCAGCTCCCCGTCGAACAGCGCGCGGCGGAGCTCACCGGCCACCCGGTCGACGGTGGAGGAGTGCTCCAGGCTGAGGCTGCCGAACGGGCTGTCACCAGCTGCCGTGGGTCCTGCCATGACGGTGTCGCCTGCCTCCTCGGCTCGGGCTTTCGGACACCATCCCATCACACCGCGACGTGATCCTGAACAAGTTGTCCGACAACAACTTGCACGCATGCAACGGTGTGCCGCACACTGGACTCGTCTGATTGTCCGACAATCAGACGAGTCCAGGTGTCGAGGGGCGCGACGCACGACCAGAGCCGGGGAGGCGAGAATGGGACAGCAGCTGCACTGGGGCCACCGCTACGTGATGGTGGAACCGAACCACTTCCGGGTGGACTACGCGATCAACCCGTACATGGACGTTGCCGACCAGCCCGACCCGGTCCGGGCCCGTGAGCAGTGGCTCGCACTGGTCCTGGCGATCCGTGCCGCCGGGGGCGAGGTCGACGTGCTCGAGCAGCGCCCGGACGCGCCCGACATGGTCTACGCGATGAACCTCGGTCTGGTCGTGAACCGGCCGGGCGCGGACCACGTGGTGATGTCACACATGCGCTACGCCGAACGCCGGATGGAGACGCTGAGTGCCGAGCCGTGGTTCGCGTCCGCCGGGTTCAGCACCTCGTTCGTCGGCCGGGACGGGATCGGCGCGCACCTCGAGGCGGGGGACGTGTTCGCCTACGGTGACGCGCTCGTCGCCGGCTACGGTCCGCGCACCGAGGAGCTCGGCCTCAAGCACCTCAGCGTCGACCTCGACGTCCGGGTCCGTGGGCTGCGGATCACCCACCCCGGCATGTACCACCTCGACCTGGCGTTCTGCCCGCTCGACGACCGGCACGCGATGGTCTGCCCAGCGGCCTTCGACGACGCATCCGCGGCGGCCGCTCTGGGCCTCGTCCCGGAGCCGCTGGTGCTCAGCGAGCAGGAGGCGCTGACCTTCTGCGCCAACTCGATCGTGATCGGCTCGACCATCGTGATGCCCAGCTGCCCCGACCGGGTCCGCGCCCAGCTCGAGGAGTGGGGCTTCGAGATCGTGCTCGTCGACGTGTCCGAGTTCCACAAGGGCGGCGGGTCGATCCGCTGCCTCACCAACCCGGTCGACGTACTCGTCGGCCGTGACCTTCCCGAGGTGCCCGGAGGAGCGGTCGTCCTTCCCTGACGCCGCCTCGTCACACAGCCTGCATCACAACAGCCCGCGTCCAGGGGGAGCCATGGACGCGGGCTGTTGTGTGTGGTTCGGCTAACGCTGGGGAGGGCAGCCGCGTCTGCGACCGACCAGCATCAGCCACCCGCCGAGAAGTGCGGCCAGCCCACCGACCACGGTGAACAACCCACTGTTCCCGGGCGCCCCGGTCGCCGGAAGCACCTTCAGCGGCGGCTTGCCGGCAACCGGTCGGACCGTAGGCGGCGTGCCTGCTCCGGGCCGGATCGCAGGCGGTGTGTCGAGCACCTCCGGGCGGTGGAGGAGCGCTGTGACCACCGCGTTCGAGCGCATGGTGTGCCCGGCGAAAGCGTCCGCGCGACGCAGCACGGTGGCCGTTTCCCGCTCGCCCCACGACAGGTCGGCGACGTTGACGACCGTGTCGACGTGCTCGCCGTCGACGAGGAGCGGGTGCTGCGGCACCGCAGGCATCCGCACGACGAACTCCACCGTGCGCTCGGCCCCGCGCAGGTCGCCCAGGGACCAGGTGAGCCGCTGGGTCTGCTCGTCGAAGGTGACGGCACAGTCGGTGCCCGCGCAGTCGGCCGAGCCGTCGACGTAGGTGGTCTCCGTGGTGGAGCCGGTGTCCGACGGGTCGTGGCCGGGGACGTAGTCGCTCAGCTCCACGTCGTGGAACACCTTCGCCCCGTTGGCGCGGGCGGTGATCAGGTACTTCACCGGGGCGCCGAAGGCCACCTCACCGTCGCTGGGCCTCCAGGATCCCGACGCATCCCGCTCGAGGGCCACCTTGGCCACCGCGATGCCACCGAGTGCCGGGTCCCAGAAGTTGACCTGGATGGTGCCGCCGGCGTTCGTCGCGTCGATCTCGACCACCTGCATGGTGGTCTCCGGATAGCCGTAGCCCTCCGGCGCGGAGACCTCCTCGACCAGGTACTGGCCGAAACCGAGCTCGGTCCACGTGGCCACGCCGTCCTCGTCGCTGGTCCGGTCACCGAGCACGGTGTCGTCCGGGCCGACGGCGCCGTCGCCGTCCACGTCGAGGTAGGCGGTGAACACGGCACCCGCGAGGCGCTCACCGGTGTCGTCGTCGCCCTTGGCGATCTCGAGCGTCGTGCGCTTCTGCGGGTCCTCCACGACCGTCACCGGGAACTCGCTGCCGGCGTTGCCGGCGTCGATGGTGATCGGCGTGCCTACCGCCGCGTCGCCGGCGGGAAGGACGTATCCCTGGGGCGCGACGGTCTCGAGCCAGTAGTAGGTGCCGAACCCGAGCTGTCCGACCGAGCAGGGCCCGTCGTCGGTCGTGGTGCACTCGTCGACCCGGAGGTCGGCCTCGGTGCCGGTGCTCTGCAGGCCGGTGGCCTGGTTGGCCTCCTGCCAGAGCTCGAAGGTCGCGCCCGGGACGACCGTCCCCGAGACGTCGGCGTCGTGCTTGACCACGCTCAGCCGCGAGGTCACCTGGCTGTCCTCGATGACCGTCGTCGCGATCGCCGTGCCGGCGTTCGCCGCGTTGACCGTGACCGTGTCGCTCACGGCGGCGTCGCCGAGGGGCAGCACGTAGCCCTCCGGTGCCTCGGTCTCCACCCAGTAGTAGCTGCCGAAGGCCACACCGTCGACCGCGCACGGGCCGCCACCGGAGGTGGTGCAGGTGTCCACCAGTACGTCGCCGTCGCCGGACTCCTGCCAGAGCTCGAAGGTCGCGCCGTCCACGATGTTGCCGGTGGCGGCGTCGTGCTTGACTACGCCCAGCTCCGACTTCTTCTGGTGGTCTTTGATCACGGTGACGTCGAAGTCGCCTGCTTCGGCGGTGGCGGCGTCGATCGTGATCGGGTCGCTGACCGCGTCCTGACCCGAGGGCAGCACGTAGCCGGCGGGTGCGTCGGTCTCGACCCAGTAGTAGGTGCCGAAACCGAGACCGTCGACGGTGCACGCGTCGCGTCCGGTGGTGGTGCACTCGGCGAGCGTGGTGTCGGTGAGCTGGAGGCCCGCGACAGTGTTGGTGTCGCGCCACAGCTCGAAGGTGGCGCCGTCCACGATGTTGCCGGTCTCGGCATCGTGCTTGAGGACGGCGAGCTCCGACTCCTTCTGGTGGTCGCTGATCACGGTGACCGGGTAACCGCCGGCCTGCGCGGTGGCGGCGTCGATGGTGATCGGGTCGCTGACCGCGTCCTGGCCCGAGGGCAGCACGTAGCCGGCGGGTGCGTCGGTCTCGACCCAGTAGTAGGTGCCGAAACCGAGGTCCTCGTCGACCGAGCAGGCGGCGTCACCGGCGGTCGTGCACGAGCCGACGAGGTCGTCGGCCAGGGCGGTCTGGCCGTTGACCGGGGTGGTGGAGACGACCTGGAGGCCGTCGACGCCGTTCGCGTCCTTCCAGAGCTGGAAGGTCGCGCCCGCGACGACGGTGCCCGGCGAGTCCGCGTCGTACTTGATCACCTCGAGGCGCGAGGGCAGCTGGTGGTCGCTGATCACCGTGGTCGGGTAGCTCCCGGCGGCGGCGGTGTTCGCGGTCACCACGATCGGGTCGCTGACCGCGAACTGGGGCAGCACATAGCCGACGGGTGCGTCGGTCTCGAGCCAGTAGTAGGTGCCGAACGTGAGGCCGTCGAGACCACACGGGGCCACGCCGGTCGTGGTGCACTCGCCGATCTGCAGGTCCTTGCTCCCGGTGACCTGCAGCCCGGCGGTCGCGTTGGCCTCCTTCCAGAGCTGGAAGGTCGCGCCGGGCACCACGGTGCCCGGGGCGTCGGCGTCCTGCTTGACGACGGCCAGCGCGGAGGTCACCTGGTGGTCACTGATCACCGTGACGGCGAAGTCCGCGGCCTCGGCGCTCGCCGCGTCGACGACGACCGGCGCGCTGACGGCGTCTGCGGGTGCCGGTAGCACGTAGCCGACGGGTGCTTCGGTCTCGACCCAGTAGTAGGTGCCGAACCGGAGCTCGTCGATCGCGCACGGTGCGTCACCGCTCGTGACGCAGGAGTCGATCTTGTCGTCCGCGGGCACGGTCAGGCCGCCGGCGGACGCGCTCTGGCGCTGCAGCCCCGCCGTCGCATTCGTGTCCTTCCAGAGCTCGAAGGTCGCCCCGGCCACCACGGTGCCCGGTGCGTCCGCGTCGTGCTTGACGACCTTCAGCTCCGCCCGCTTCTGGTAGTCGCTGACCACGGTGGCGGGGAAGGTGGAGCCCGCGTTGTCCGCCGTGAACGTCACCGCGTTCGCACTCGCCACGGCGAGACGTGCGGTGACCGCCGGCAGGCGGTAGCCGACGGGTGCGTCGGTCTCGAGCCAGTAGTAGGTGCCGAAGGCGAGCTTGCCGACCGTGCACGCGGACGTGCCGGAGGTGGTGCACTCGTCGACGTACTCGTCAGGCGCCGGCCCGGTCGGGTCCTGGAGCCCCGCGGTGCCGTTGGCCTCGCGGTAGAGCGAGAACGTCGCGCCCGGCACGACCGTGCCCGGCCTGTCGGCGTCGTGCTTGACCACGCTGAGCCGGGACCGGGTCTGCCGGTCGCTGACCTCGGTGACCGGGATCGCGGTGCCGGCATTGGCCGCGGTGATGGTCACCGACGCGGCGGTGGCCGAGACCAGCCGCTCCGACAGGGTCGGCAGCTCGTAGCCGGTGGGAGCGCTGATCTCCAGCCAGTAGTACGTCCCGAAGTCGAGCTGGTCGCTGGCCGAGCAGCCCGCGGTGCCCGTGGTGGTGCATTCGTCGACCCGCGTGTCCGGCCGGTTCGCGGCCGGGTCCTGGAGCCCCGGCTCGGAGTTCGACTCCTTCCAGAGCTCGAACACCGCGCCGGGGACGACGGTGCCGGCCGCGTCGGCGTCGACCTTGCGGACCAGGAGCTCGGACTTCTTGCGGGAGTCGGTGAAGGGCTCGACGCGCACGGTGGCGGAGTCCTCCTTCGCGAGCGATGCCGGTACGACGAACTGGCGCCACGCCGCGTCGTCGAGGAGGTAACCGGTCGGGGCCACGTCCTCGCGCACCTGCCACGTGCCGGGGGAGAGGTTGGTGACCGTGACCTCGCCCGGGTCGTCGTCGGTGTCCTGCACGCCGTTGTCGGTGACCGTGATCGGCGACGCGGCCGGTTCACCGTTCACCTTCTCGAGCACGAACGTCGCGAACCCGATCCGCGCGTTCCGCTGCGTGCCCGGAGTGGAGTCGGCGTCCTCCTTGACAAGACTCACCGCTCCCTGACGGTTGGTGAAGACCGCCATGGCCTCCTCGGGTGCGGCGTCGCCGAGCTGCACGACGGCCTGCTCGGTGTCCGACTGCCGGATGTATCCACCGGGTGCGGTGACCTCGGTGACGGTGTAGGTCTTGAACTTCTCGGTGCGCAGCACGATCGAGCCGTTCGCCGTACCGTCCTGGTCGCCGTCCCCGCCGTCGGTGACCACCAGCGCAGGCACCGCGGCCGGGGTCAGCGGGTTCGGGGAGATGCTGAAGGTCGCTCCGCCGAGTCGCACGGCCGGAGTGCTGTCGTCCTGCTTGATGATGGTCAGCGTGCGGCAGCGGGCGGGGATCGACACCGCGACCGCCACGATGTAGTCCTTCAGGGTGGACGTGAGAGGAGAGGAACTGCGGCTGCGCAGGTTCAGCGTCGTGAACCCGCCCTCACAGGCCGGCTGCAACCCGGTGTCGGTCAGGTTGATGCCCATCTCGGCGAACAGCCCGTCGGCGCTGAGTGCCGCGTCGAAGTTCGTGCCGTCGATGACGCCGCCGGACTGGACGTCCCAGGCTCCGTTGCGCCAGATCCGCACGGACTCGAGTGTGAAGCCGGTGCTCCCGCTGGCCTGGTTGAAGTTGATCAGCACGTCGTTCTCGGTCCGGTCGGGAACCGAGGCGGGGGACTGCGCGGTGCTGGTCTGGTTCGGCTTCTGGTTCAGCTCGACTGTGAAGCCACCGACGCCGGTGCCCAACCGGTCGAACGCGAAGTAGAACCAGGCGTCTCCGTTCGAGGAGTCGACATAGTCGTAGGTCCACATGTTGCGGATGTCGCCGCCGGTCTCCTGCTTGGCGAGCCCCTCCTTCCTCGACCAGGACAGCGGGTCACTGGTCTCGGAGCCTCCCTGGAACGCGCTGGCGTCGGTGCCACTGGTCCCGTCGGGCGAGATCTGTGTGCCGGCGATGCTGTCCCAGTCGAGCCCGCCGGCCGCCGCGCGGTCGCCGTCGATCTCGAAGCCGCCCACCGTGGACGCGGACGCCGACGAGCCGAGCAGCGGCAGGGTGAGGACCGCCAGGGCGAGCGCGATCAGGATGCGCAGAGCTGTCTGCAACAGAGTAGCCGGGCTGGCCATGATCCCCCCAAGGATCTCGGGGACGCCCGCCAGGTCTGCGTAGCCACGGATGGAACGTGCGCGGCTCCGGCAGGACCGCGAGTCCTGCCGGAGGCCGGCAACGTCGTTCCCCCCACCCATGGCCCGAGGTGGTCGTCCAACCGATGATGGTGTCGCACCGTTGCCGAGTCCGCGGTGTGGATGGACGCGACGGTTCCGAGGTGTCCGGCACGGGTGCCGGCTCGAGTCCCGTCATGTGGTTGAGGACCGACCCGAATTCCCCTCCCGGTCGAGTCCTCGCTTGGAATGATTCCCGAGAACGGCGGGCGAGACCGGCAAACCGGGAAAATAACGGACATTTGGTCACACATGACGCATCCGGGCCCCAGGGTGGTGGCCCGATCTGACTACAAGAGCCAGCGGTCGCCGGTTCGTTAGGGTGAACGCCATGACGTCCAGCTCCGCGAGCCGCCCGCAGGTCCGCCCGGTCATCTCCGACATCCCCGCCTACGTGCCGGGCCGGCCGCCGGCGGTGCGCGAGGGCATCACGACCTACAAGCTGTCGTCGAACGAGAACCCGTACCCCCCGCTGCCCGGGGTGATCGAGGCCGCGACCCGGGCGGCGGCATCGATGAACCGCTACCCCGACATGGGTTGCTCCGCGCTCTACGAGGCACTCGGCGAGCACCTCGGCGTTCCCCGCGAGCACCTCGCCGCGGGCGCCGGGTCCGTGGCGGTGCTCTACCACCTGCTGCAGGCGTTCTGCGAGGCCGGCGACGAGGTCGTCTACGCCTGGCGCTCCTTCGAGGCCTACCCGATCGCGGTCGCCGTCACCGGTGCCCGGTCGGTGCAGGTGGGGCTCGACAAGGACGCCCGGCACGACCTGAACGCCATGGCCGACGCGATCACGGAGCGGACGAAGGCCGTCATCGTCTGTACGCCGAACAACCCCACCGGCCCCGCGGTCGGGCGCACCGAGCTCGAGGCCTTCCTGGACCGGGTGCCGCCGCACGTCGTGGTGGTCATCGACGAGGCCTACCGCGAGTTCGTGCGGATCGACGACCCCGTCGACGCCGTCGACCTCTACCGCGGCCGGGAGAACGTCGCGGTGATGCGGACGTTCGCCAAGGCGTACGGCCTGGCCGGCTTCCGGGTGGGCTACGTGGTCGCGCCCGAGCCGATCGCGTCCGCCGTACGTGCCTGCGCGCTGCCCTTCGGCGTCTCCTCGGTCGCCCAGGCGGCTGCCGTCGCGTCGCTCGCGCGTGAGGCCGAGCTGCTCGAGCGGGTCGACGCGCTGGTGGCCGAACGGGAACGGGTCGTGGCCGGGCTGCGGGAGCAGGGATGGACGGTACCGGACGCCCAGGGCAACTTCGTCTGGCTGGCGCTCGGAGAGCGTACGGCGGAGCTCGCGGCCGCCGCGGACGAGGCCGGCGTCATGGTCCGGCCGTTCGCGGGGGACGGGGCACGGGTCAGCATCGGCGACCGGGCCGGCAACGACGTCTTCCTGTCCGTCGCCGCCGACTTCGCCTGAAAACAGGTTGGGCGTTGTCATGAGCAGCGAGTAATCTGCTTCTTACACCTACCGCACCTTCCGGCGACGGTGGACCACAAGTCCGCCGGCGTCCGCGTGATCGAGGGGAAAACCGCCCACCTGATGTCGTCGAACAGCTCGAGTCTCGGACCGACCGACCACCCACCCGCCGGAGTGCACTCGCTCTGGCGGCTTCGCGGATACCTCCGGCCGCACCTCACGGCGATGTCGGTCATGCTCGGCACGGCCCTGGTCGGCGTCGGCCTCAGCATCGCGATCCCGCTGGTCACCAAGGCGCTGATCGACGGGCCGATCACGGACCACGAGATCGGGCCGGTGCTGCCCCTGGGCCTGCTCGCACTGGCGCTGGGCATCCTCGAGGCGGTCCTGGTCTTCTGGCGGCGCTGGATCCAGTCCAACGCGGTGCTGGGCGTCGAGACCGCCATCCGGCACGACCTCTACGAGCGGCTGCAGCAGCTGCCGATGGCGTTCCACGGCCACTGGCAGTCGGGCCAGCTGCTCTCCCGGGTCACCACCGACCTGTCCAGCATCCGGAGGTTCAGCGGCTTCGGCCTGCTCTTCCTCATCATCAACGTGACGCAGCTGGTCGTGGTGACCGGCGTGCTGCTGCACATGTACTGGCCGCTCGGCCTCGTGGTCGCGGCCTCCGCGGTGCCCATCATCTACCTGTCGATGCGCTTCGAGCGGGCCTACGTGCTGGTCTCCCGCCGGGTCCAGGACGAGCAGGGTGACCTGGCCACCCTCGCCGAGGAGGGTGCCGTCGGCATCCGCGTGATCAAGTCCTTCGGTCGCAGCCGGCACGTGTCCGACCGCTACAGCGACGCCGCCGGCAAGCTCTACGACACCTCGATGGACAAGGTCCGGCTCTCGGCCCGGTTCTGGACGTTCCTCGAGGTGATCCCGAACCTCGCGGTCGTGCTGGTGCTGCTGCTCGGCGCGCTCGGCGTCGGCCGCGGCGACCTCACCCCGGGGACGCTGGTGGCGTTCATCACGCTGATGCTCTCCCTCGTCTGGCCGGTCGCCGCGCTCGGGGTGATCCTGGCGATGGCGCAGGAGGCGATGACCGCGGCGGCGCGTGTGCTCGAGATCTTCGACACCGAGCCGTCGATCGTCTCCGGCACCGAGGTGCTCGCCACGCCGCGGGGCACGTTGCGGCTCGAGCACGTCGACTTCCACTTCCCCGACTCCGACGAGCTCGTGCTGCGCGACGTGAACCTGGAGGTGGAGCCGGGCGAGACGGTCGCGGTCGTCGGCGCCACCGGCTCCGGCAAGACCACGCTGACCGCCCTGGTGCCCCGGCTCTACGACGTGACCGGGGGACGGATCACGATCGACGGCGTCGACGTACGCGAGCTGACCCTGCCCAACCTGCGCTCGATCGTCGCCACCGCTTTCGAGGAGCCCACCCTGTTCTCGATGAGCGCGCGGGAGAACCTGCTGCTCGGCCGAGGCGAGGCGCCGGAGGAGGAGGTCCGCGCGGCCGTCGAGGTGGCCCAGGCAGGGTTCGTGTACGACCTGCCGTGGGGGCTCGACACCCGGATCGGCGAGCAGGGCATGTCCTTGTCCGGCGGTCAGCGTCAGCGGCTCGCACTCGCCCGCGCGGTGCTCGCCAAACCGAAGATCCTGGTCCTGGACGACACCCTGTCGGCCCTCGACGTGCACACCGAGAAGCTGGTCGAGGCGGCGCTGCGCGAGGTGCTGGCCGACGCCACCGGCATCGTCGTCGCACACCGTGCCTCCACGGTGCTGCTCGCCGACAAGGTGGCGCTGCTGCAGGGCGGCACGATCACCCACGTCGGGCACCACAGCGACCTGATGGCCGACGTCCCTGCCTACCGCGAGCTGCTGGCCGCCGACGTCTCCGGCAGCGACGAGCTCCTCGAGGAGGTGTCCGCGTGAGCACCATCCAGCCGACCGACGAGAAGAGCTGGCGCGGTGTCGCCGCGGACGGGAGCTCCGACGAGCTCACCGACGAGGTCACCGGCCTGCTCCGTGACCGCTCCCGCCGGCTGCTGGTCGACCTGCTGCGTCCGCACAAGAAGATGGTCTGGATCCTGGTCGCGATCGTCCTGGTCGAGAACGCCAGCCGGCTGTCGATCCCTTACCTCGTCAAGGAGGGCATCGACAAGGGGATCCCGCCGATCCGTGAGGCCGACGACACCAGCGTGCTGTTCCTGGTCGTGGGCCTGGCCCTGGGCGCGACCCTGCTCCAGGCCGTGTCCCGGCAGATCTTCCTGGTGCTCTCGGGCCGGATCGGCCAGGACATGCTGTTCGAGGTGCGGCGACGGGTGTTCCGGCACTTCCAGAAGCTCAGCCCCGCCTTCCACGACGAGTACACCTCCGGGCGGGTGATCTCGCGGCAGACCTCCGACATGGAGGCGATCTACGAGATGCTCGAGACCGGGTTCGACGGACTGGTGACCGCCGTACTCACCATGGGCGGCACCGCCGTGCTCCTGCTCTTCCTCGACGTCAAGCTCGGCCTCGTCGCGCTGCTGTGCTTCCCGTTCCTGATGTGGCTGACCAACTGGTTCCGCAAGGAGTCGGCGAAGACCTACCGCGTCACGCGCGAGAGGGTCGCGCTGGTGATCGTGCACTTCGTGGAGTCGATGGGCGGGATCCGGGCGGTCCAGGCGTTCCGCCGCGAGGACCGCAACCAGGAGATCTTCGACGACGTCAACGAGCAGTACCGCCGCGCGAACCTGCGCGCCTTCCGCCTCGTCGCCTGGTTCATGCCGGGCATCAAGCTGATCGGCAACATCACGATCGCCGTGGTCCTGCTCTACGGCGCCTACCTGGCCTTCCACGGCGAGGTCAGCGTCGGTGTGCTGGCTGCGTTCCTGCTCTACCTGCGCGGGTTCTTCGAGCCGATGCAGGAGATCTCGCAGTTCTACAACACCTTCCAGTCCGCGTCCGCCGCGCTCGAGAAGCTCTCCGGCGTGCTCGAGGAGGAGCCGACCGTCGCCGAGCCGTCGGACCCGACACCGCTCGGCCACGTGCATGGCGAGGTCCGCTTCGAGAACGTCCGCTTCGAGTACGTCGAGGGGGTCGCCGTCCTTCCCGGCCTGGACCTGACCGTCCCCGCGGGACAGACGATCGCCCTGGTCGGCACCACCGGCGCGGGCAAGACCACGATCGCCAAGCTGGTGTCGCGGTTCTACGACCCGGTGTCCGGGCGGGTGCTGCTCGACGGCGTCGACCTGCGCGACCTCGACGAGCAGACGCTGCGCCGCTCGATCGTGATGGTCACCCAGGAGAACTACCTGTTCGGCGGCACGGTCGCCGACAACATCCGGTTCGGCCGGCCCGCGGCGTCGATGGACGAGATCATGGCCGCGGCGAAGGCGATCGGTGCACACGAGTTCATCTCGTCGCTGCCACAGGGCTACGACACCGACGTCGCCAACCGGGGCGGCCGGCTGTCCGCGGGGCAGCGGCAGCTGGTCGCGTTCGCCCGCGCCTTCCTCGCCGACCCGGACGTGCTGATCCTCGACGAGGCGACCTCCTCCCTCGACGTGCCCTCGGAACGGCTGGTCCAGCGCGCCCTGAAGACGATCCTGAAGGACCGGACCGCGCTGATCATCGCGCACCGGTTGTCCACCGTGGAGATCGCCGACCGGGTCCTGGTCCTCGAGCACGGCCGGATCGTCGAGGACGGTCCGCCGGCCGACCTGGTCGCCGGCGGCGAGGGCCGGTTCTCCGACCTGCACGACGCGTGGCTCGACTCGCTCGCCTGAGCCGTCCCGAGCTCAGGCGAACGAGCCGAGGCTCGACGCGGTCAGGTCAGCCGGATGCCCCGGTACATCCCCATGAACACGTGCGGCATCCCACCCATGTCGGCGTCAGGCCAGAAGCACAGCATCACGTAACGGCCGCGAGGCAGGTTGTACCTCAGCGTCATCCGCATCCCCGGGCTGACCACACCGGTGTCGAGGC